>JBGCVQ010000001.1:0-56612 GCA_045888315.1 Anaerolineales bacterium
GTCTGGAACCAAAGGTTTATGTCAGCCGGGCATCTGATGGGACCAGCTACGAGGTTTTCTCCTGAGTTTACCCCCCAAAACAAGTCATGCAGGCCCTCCCGGCCTGCAGGCGATAAGTTCAAGCTCTGGAAATAATGCACCCTCGATGATCAGTGAGGAATTAAATCCCGGCTTCTGGACCCAGGCCGGCATCGATCAGGGATTCCGTATCATACAGTTCCTGGAGCAGTTCTAAGCTCTTTTGAGCTTCTTCTTCATCCAGCACGCTGATCGCAAACCCGACATGGATGATCACATACTGCCCGATCTCGACCTCGGGCACGACTTCCAGGCAGGCCTCCCGGATCACTCCCCCAAAATCCACCTTGGCCATCCTGATGCCCCCCGCATCATAGAGTTCGATCACTTTTCCAGGTACACCTAAGCACATACTACCTCCCAAAAAATTCAACCGCTAATTAGTTTACAAGCGCTCCTTACTCGGCTGGCAAGACCGCCCGGGCGAAATCAAGGGGCTCAATTCCGGGAGATTCGATTCCATGCTGCTGGTAGAATCCCCGGATGGCATTCAGGATGGTCTCCTGGTCCGCCGGCAGGTTCTCCAGGGTATTTTCCAGCCCCACCAGGTCCTTGGCGGGGTAGAAGAAGAAATCTCCTGAGAGATGGACATCTCGCAGGAACCCATCTTCCTGCACGGCGGCAACCTGGATCAATCCTCCTGCTGCCTTATAGGCTTGGTGGATGACATAAACACCTTCCCTGATTTTAACCGACTCTTCAGCCTGGCGGTTATCATTCTCAAACAACCAATCATTGGTGTACATTCGCTCGAAGATCTCGTCCGCTTTGGCCATCAGTTCGCCATCAACCTGATAT
Organism: Anaerolineales bacterium; assembly: GCA_045888315.1. GTDB lineage: Bacteria > Chloroflexota > Anaerolineae > Anaerolineales > UBA11858 > B10-G9. Next base: position 877 of record JBGCVQ010000001.1, read on the forward strand.
TTGATAGGATGGCTGCCGAGCAGAGGGACATAACGGCTGATGAGGTCTTCCGCGATCAGGGCCGTGTCGGGCATTTCTCCGGTCACGTCCTTGATCGTGGTCAGATTTTCCCGGAGCGTTTTGAAGACCTTGTCCCGGAATTTCTCATCCGGGACCCGGAGGCATTTGCTCATGGTCTCATGGTCGAAATCCAGGATGAGATTCCCAACCAGGATGATCATGTCATTGATCTCCGCCGCACCGTTCCCGGAGATCTTCTGGTGCTGATAAAGGATATCATTGACGGGTTTATAGACAGCATCCACGCCAAAAGCCCGGTAGGAGCCCACAACCGGCTCCAGGAATTTGCGGTAGAAATCAGCTTTTTTGGGGGGAACTTGGGGATGATCAGCCCGCAGCACCAGCTGATAGAACAGCTGGTGACCGTCCAGGAAGACCGCGCCGCCTCCTACCTCCCGCCGGAAGACCGGGATCCCCTGTCTGGCAGTAAACTCGAGGTCGATGACCTGCCTGGCGTTCTGGTGACAGCCGATACACACGTATGGGGTTGCCGGTCTGAGCATGAAGAGCGCTTCCTGCCCTAAATAAGCAGCCGCATGATAGAGAGCCTGGCTGTGTTCCCAGGAAACCTGGTCTAGAAAATAATACTCCACAATGACCTTCCTGATTTTGATGTTGGACCGAGTGAGGCTTATACCCTGTCCCAGTCGGCAATGATCCTTTCTGCCCTGGCAAGCAGATCGGGGATGACAGCTGAGATCTCCGGACTCAGCTCGGTACCGATTCCCAGATCGAACGGCACAGCGCCCACCAGGTGCAGATGACCGGGCAGCTTCTCGCGGAATCTTGCCAACCCCAGCACCTCTTGAAAGGTGATCTGGTGATCGGACATCTTGATCCCGGTGTACATGGGGATCTCGTCCCCGTCCAGTTCGATCACGGATCCTGGATCCTGGCGGGCATTCACCGCATCCAGGATCAGCAGATGGCTGGCTCCCTCCACCCAGGAGAGCAGGTTCAACCCCAGCACTCCCCCATCCACGAATTCCCACCCGGGAAGATCTCCCAGACGGGCCTCCAAGGCCTTGAGGGCGTGTACGCCCAACCCTTCATCCTTATTCAAGGTGTTACCTAAACCAAGAACGATTTTTCTACCTGGTTGATCAGTCATAATTCCACGATTTCAGAGGGTAAAGGATTCGGTGGCAGCCCGATGGGCTGCCACCGAATGATTAGCGGATGATCTGACAAACACTCAGTCCGGTACCGACCTCACCCAGGTCCTGGCCTTCCGCGTCGATCATGTGAATGGCACAGGCCATGCAAGGATCGAAGGAATGGATGGTCCGCAGGATCTCCAGGGGCCATTCCGGTTTTGCCAGGGGCGTGCCAACCAGGGAAGCCTCATATGCCCCGGGTTTTCCGTTGTGATCCCGGGGAGAGGCGTTCCAGGTCGTAGGCACGACCATCTGGTAGTTGTCGATCTGGCCGTTCTCGATCACGATCCAATGGCCCAGGGCGCCGCGGGGGGCTTCCATGTAGCCAAATCCCCTGGCAGATTTCGGCCATGTGTTCGGCTCCCATTTCTGGTCATTGAAGGTCTTGGTATTCCCAGCCGCGATGGCAGCCACCAGGTCATCATACATACCTGTCATGGCATCGGCAAAGACCTTGGTCTCGATCCCCCGGGCAGCGGTGCGGCCCAGGGTGGAGAAAACTGCCTCCAGCGGGGCGCCCAGGGTCTTGAGGACGTAATTGGTCAGTTCCTGGGTTTGCTCATGACCCGAAGCGTACATGACCAGCACCCGGGCCAAGGGGCCGACTTCCATCGGCGTGTCATTCCAGCGGGGCGCTTTCAACCAGGAATATTTCTGATCGACCTCCAGGAAATCATAAGGAGGGTAAGGACCGGTGAACTTGAACTCGGTCTCCCCTTCCCAGGGATGCAAGCCTTTTCCATCCCCACCCTGATAGTCATACCAGGAATGGGTCACGAATTCCTTCATGAGGTCGAAGTCGCGGGGATTGGGCTCGATGATATTGTTGAGGTCGCGGCCCATGATCACGGCCCTGGGAACCAGGAATTGGGATGTGTCGCTGTTATCCGGCCCCGGGAACTCACCCCAGGTCAGGAAATTCCCCAGGCCCTCTCCCAAGGAAGCGTATTCCAGGTAATAGGGCGCGATGGCCAGCAGGTCGGGGATATAGACCTGGTCCACGAATTCCTGCATGCGCTGGATGGAATCCTTGATGATCGATAGGCGGCTGATATTCAAAGCGGTATCGCTGTTGACGTCGATCGGCATGGGGACACCACCGACCACGAAGTTCGGATGGGGGTTCTTGCCGCCAAAGATGGTGTGGATCTGAGTGACATGGGACTGCCAGTCCAGAGCTTCCAGATAATGGGCAACAGCCAGCAAGTTCACTTCCGGGGGCAGCTTATAAGCTGGATGCCCCCAGTAAGCATTGGCGAACAGGGAAAGCTGCCCACTGTCAACAATGCGCTGGACTTTGGCCTGCACATCCGCAAAATAACCCGGCGAAGAATTCTTCCAGGCTGAAATGCTCTGCTGGATCTGACTGGTCACAGCGGGATCAGCCTTGAGGGCAGAAACCACATCCACCCAGTCCAGGGCGTGCAGATGGTAGAAATGCATGACATGGTCATGGACATACTGCTGGGCGATCATCAAATTGCGGATCAGGTTGGCCGCTTCCGGGATCTGGATGCCCAGGGCATCCTCCACCGAGCGGATCGAGGCAAAGGAATGCACCGTGGTGCAAACCCCGCAAGCCCGCTGGGTGAATGCCCAGGCTTCCCGTGGATCACGGCCTTTGAGGATCTTCTCGATCCCCCGCACCATGGTGCCGGAGGAGTAGGCGCTAGCGATCTTGTTGTCAGCATCGAGTTCCGCTTCGATTCGCAGATGGCCTTCAATACGTGTAATGGGATCAATCACTATTCTCTCAGTCATAATATCTGCTCCTACTGCTCGCGCAACCAGGCCAGCGCTTGTTCCTCGGACTGGAAGTGACGAACCTCGTGTACATAGTAGCTGTCAGGGATCTCAAGTGTTACCGGGTCGAGATCAGCGCCGATGATGGCTGAAATCGGCATCATAGGGCGAAACTGTTTCAGCTGCGCAGCGCATTCCTCCCCGGTCGTACCGCTCAGGTCGATCAGCAATTTCCCGTGGTAGTCCGCCAGGAAATTGGCCAGCGACCGCACATCTTCATGGGAGAACTTGCTGGTATGAACACAGCGCAAGATCCCTTTTTCCACAGGTGTAAGTGTAAAGGATGCCGTCATCTGATACCTCCTAGGTTTCTAAGGCGTCGGCTACCATTTGAGCGAAGCCAGCCACTTTGACATCCAGATTGAAATGACCCACGCAGTCCGTGAACTGCAGGCGGCAGTTGGAGCAGGCCATCACCACCGTATCTGCACCGATTTTCTCGAGCTGGTCCATCTTCAATTCGAAGACAGCATAGCGTAGAGGGTCGGCGTCCTTGATGGCGATCACGCCTCCACCGCCGCCGCAGCAGATCGCCTGCTCTTTATTGGGACTCATCTCCTTGAAGGAATCCGGAGCCAGGATGTTCATGACCAGGCGGGGTTCCTTGATATGGCCGCCATTGCGCTGGATCTTGCAGGCGTCATGAAAGGTGATGGTGCCGTTGTTGTAGGCGTTTGCCTTGAGCTTGATGCGCCCGGATTCGACATATTCGCCGATCAGCCCCACGATGTGGGTGATCTCCAGGTCCGGGGGAACGTCGACCAGGTTGTAGGCTGTCCAGCGCAGCGCGTCATAAGCGTGACCGCATTCAGTGACCACGATCTTCTTGACACCCATCTCTTGCGCGCCATCCAGCACCCGCTTGAGGATCACTTTGGTATGCGCCTTACTCCCCTCATAAAAACCGAAGTTCACGACCTCCCGGGCTTTAGAGCTCAGGGTCCAGTTCTCTCCAGCCGCATTAAGGATCTCGGCAATGGCAGCCAGGTTCTGGGGAAATTTCATGATCTCGATCGAGGAGAATACCACCAGGGTCTCGGCGTCTTTCTTGTCGAGGGGGATATCGACCTCCCACTCATCCTGTACGAAATCTATCCTCTCCGAGAAGACATCGTCAGTGACGCCTAGCGGGCTGCCCTCATCGAGCTGCTTCTGGACCGCGTCCTCCAAATCTGTGGGAACAACTCCCGCGGCCACCAAGCCGGTGCGCACATCCGCGATCAAGTGGCCGATATCGATGCCCATCGGGCACACCAGGGCGCATTTGTTGCAGACCGTACAAGCGTGGTAGACATACGAGCTCCAGTTCTGGAGGTCCTCTTCTGTGACCCGCTTATCAACCCCAAGAGCCAGTTTGATCTTACCGCCCAGGGTGAAGCGCTGCTCGTAAGCTTTGCGGAGCAGCTCGAACTTCCAGACCGGGGCATATTCGGGAACGCCGGTTGCCTGGTAGAAGTGGCAGGCCTCTGCGCACATACCGCAGCGGGTGCAAGCTTCCAGCTGCGATGCAACTCGGGAACCAGTTTCCCTGATAAATGTATCAATTGCGTTTTGAGTGTCCATATCTGACCTCTACTAAGGGTTGACTCCACGTTTTCCGAAATAAATCCCCTGCCTGGTGCGGGAGAAGAAATAGAAAATGAAGTGGGAGATGCGGCTGAGGGGAATCCAGATGAGCAGGAAATCCACCGTCAGCATATGCAGCGCGAAGGCTTTCTCATAGGGATTGATGAGATGGTGCGTCATCAGGTAGCCGCTGACCATGGGCAGGAAGACCAGGGTCCAGTTCAACCATTCTGCCGGTCCGGTAAGAAGCTTCATGACCGGATTGACCAGGCGGTTGATCAGCAGGGCGATCATGGCCACGATGGATACCGCTGCCAGCCAGTCTGTGATCGGAAGTGGTAGGGTAGGCCACCCGAAACCAAGCAGGCTCTTCCAGGCCAGCATATGGGGGGTTCCCAAGATGAGGACAACCAGCAGTCCCAGGTGGAACAACCCGCCAGCCAGGTAGGTGACCATATTCTTTGAGAAAGTCCGCTTTACCCAGGGAATGAAAGGCCAGACGATCCCGCCTTTCAAATAGGACTTGACCACCCCACCCAGCTTGCTTCCCATGGAGGGTACCTTGTCCTTCTTCCAGGCCAGGAAAATCACCCTGGCAAGGCGGTATGTCATACCGCCTATAAACACCAACCACGCCACCTTGAACAAGGGTCCGCGTGCGAATTCAAGAAGTGTATACCAGTTCATGATTATCTCCTAGTCTCCATCCTGTGCGGGTTGGGCATCATCCGTGGTCTTCTTTTTTGCCTTGCCGATGGAAGAGACTGCCGCACCTGCGACAGCTCCTGCCGCAGCGGCAGCACCGACCATGGTGACCTCAGGCCTGGTGAGTGGAGCGGATTGTCCTTGATAGAATCCGCCGCCATCCCAGAAATTAGGCTCTGAGCAGCCCAGGCAGGGATGTCCGGATTGAACCGGGAATGATAACCCCTGGTCCCACTTCATCACCGCGCAGGCGTTGTAGGTGGTGGGTCCCTTGCAGCCCAGCTTATACAGGCACCAGCCCTGCTTGGCACCTTCATCATCGAACGATCCAGCAAACTTGCCGGCCTCATAGAAGGGGCGCCGCAGGCAGCGATCGTGGATGGTGTGACCATAGAAAGGCATGGGCCGATTGAGGCTGTCCAGTTCTGGCAGCGCTCCGAAGACCACGAAGTGGGCCACGGAACCAGTGAAGACCTCCGGGATCGCCGGGCAGCCGGGAATGTTCAAGACCGGTTTATCGGTGATGATCTCCCAGACTCCTTTGGCTCCCGTGGGGTTAGGTTTAGCCTTGGGAAGTCCGCCAAAGGCAGCACAGTTCCCGGTGGCTATGATGGCAGCTGCGCCATCGGCTGCTTCTTTCAGCAGATCCAAAGCCGAACGGCCGCCTATGGTGCAGTACGCCCCATTCTCACCTGAAGGAATCGAGCCTTCGACCACTAGAACATACTGGCCGCGATACTGCTCCATGACGCTCTCTTTATTGGCTTCGGTTTGAAAACCAGCGGCTGCGGTCAGGGTCTCATGGTATTCCACTGAAATGACATTCAGGACCAGGTCGATCAATGTTGGGGACTGGGAGCGGGTCAAGGCTTCACTGCATCCAGCACAATCCTGGAATTCCAGCCAGATGACCGGGACCCGCGGCTTGGATTCCAAAGCCCGGGCAACCTGCTTAGCGGTCACTGCCCCCAGATCTGTGGGCGTTTTCCCCATCTCGAAGGGAGGAAGCTGACCCAGGCCCATAACCCCTGCCAGCATCCCACACATCTTGATGAAATCCCGCCGCGAAACGCCTTCCTTCTGTAGATGTTCGTAAATCGTTTCCTCGGGCATCGTGATTTTCTCCTTTTCCAGCGCTGGTTACTCGCAGGAAACCCCATCTTCCTCTAACTTGGCTTTATAAGCATCTAGCCCTTCCGAGCCAGTAGCCAAGGAACCCTTTTCGCCATCCCAGTCCTCAGCCTTGATCTCTGCGATCCAGCCCTCCCCATAAGGATCTGAGACCACGATATTGGGATCGCTGGCCAGCTTGTCATTCCCACGGAGCAGCTCACCCGTGACGGGAGCGGGAACCGGACCCACGAATTTACTGGATTCGACGGTCGCAGTGCTCTTTCCCTGGGGGACGGTCTTGCCGACCTTCCTGTCGCTGACTGTCACTGCCGTAAACGAGCCCCCGGCCAGCTTGGTCGCTACTGCGGTCATACCGATCCGGATCACATTCTCACCCATGGGCTTGGCCCAGACATGTTTCTCGATCAGGTAATAGAGATCATCGGGTAGATCACATCCATTGATTTTTGCCATCTTGCCTCCTCCTTAAAATGTCAGGACCGTTTTGCAGTCGTCTGCCACAGACCACATATATGCCCCACCAACCATCTTGATCCCATCCAGCATGTCCTCTGCTTTGAGATCGTGCAGTTCCATCGATGCCGTGCAGGCAGTGAATTCCACTCCTGCTTCCAGAGCGTCATTGAGGAATTTGCTGACGGGCTCCCCCCCTTCCTTGGGGAATACCTTCTCCGCTGCACCTTTCTTGAGCAGCTGGGTCCCGTCAATGGTGAAGAACATGGTGACTTCATAGTCCATAGCGGCAGCCAGGGTCGCGAAGAAAAAAGGGGTCGCGCAGCGCCGGGGGGTTTCCGGCCCACTGGTCATGATGATCAATACCTTATCCTCGTCCAACGTTTCCTCCTCTTGGGTACTTCATTTTCAATTAACTTACTAGAACGAAAGCGCGATGGCGTTGTCGCTGGCATACTCCAGGAAGGTGGCTGCGCCGCCAATCTCGACCCCATCGATCAGGTCTTCCTTCTTGATACCCATCACGTCCATGCTCATCTGGCAGCCGATTATCCTCACCCCACCCTCAACAGCTATTTCCAGCAGCTCGCTCAGCTTGGCGACATTGGCTTTTTTCATCCAGGAATTCATCATCATAGTCGCCATGGGGGTCATCCCAGGCAGCATACCAATGATGTTAGGGATCGGGACAGGCATAGCAGGATTGGCGATCGGGGCCACTTGCAGTTTATCCGCTTTGCCCTTCTTGATAATCTCCAAGCCGTAGAACGTAAAGAAAATTGCCGCTTCCATACCCAGGCCAAGCGCTCCAGTGGCAATGATCAGCGGTGGGTAGCCCGCGTCCAGGGTTCCATGAGCAGCAATGATCGCCACCCGATTTGCTTGATTATTTGACATTTTTCACCTCATTAACATACATAAATGGAATTTCAAGGCTACGCTTTCTTGATATAGAATGTGTAGGATCCTCCGTCCTCCTCATGACCGAGAAGCTCATGTCCGGTCTTCTTCGAAAAAGCCGTGACATCCGGGACCGAGCCGGGATCGGTGGAGATCATCTTCAGCACCTGGCCGGATTGCAGCTCGTCCATAGCCTTCTTGGTCTTGATGATTGGCATCGGGCAGGAAAGCCCACTAGCGTCCAGAACCTGATCGAATTCGTATGTCATGATTGTTCTCCTTTATTCTGTCGATTTCCGTTAACTTTTATGGATACTGCTCATCTCTGAGATCACCTTCAGCCGCCGGAGCATCTCAGCTCTTTCTGTGCTGATATCCCCGAAAGTTTCCGCCACCTCAGCGATCCAGGTGGCAATCTTGGCCTGTTTGCGTTCATCAAGTACCGGCAGATCGGCTGCGGCTTTCAGCAGTTCAGCGCGGTCAATCCCATATTCCTCAGCCAGGCGGCTAATTTCCCGGTCCCGCTCTTCAGGATCAGGCTGGTTGAGATAGAACTGGCCGGCAACGATCATCGCGCTGGGCTTGTCTTCCACCATGATAAAACCCCGGGCGTAACGCAGGCCGGCGTGGCAGCTGTGAAAGATGGGGCGCGTGTCGCGCTCCTGCGCTAATTCCTTCCAGGAATCCAGACAGGCCTGGTGGCCAGCTGGGCTGTCCTGGATCAGTTCGCAGAATCTTGAGCAGTGGCTCATCTCTGAAAGAGGCTGGCCCTCCATATCCGTGACCACCGCGCCGACTTCCGCAATCTGGGAAAATACATTCTGGATGGATTGGATGCAGTGCAGGGGAAGGATCTCAGTAGGAGCCGAATCGACCACCTCAGCGTCGTGAGTCAGGGAGAGCAGCTTATCGATCTCTTCCTGCCGGAATCTCCAATGACTGCCAACCTTAATGCCTTCTAGCCTGCCGTCTTTAAGCATGCGGTAGATAGTGGTCCTATCCACATTGAGCAGTTTTTGCACTTGTTTGGCGGTGAGTAGCTCTGTCATAGGACCTCACTATACAATAGTTTGCATGTGTTTGCAATAGTTTATTATAAAATACTAGTGTTTTTTCACCAGAATGTGACATTTGTCATGGATATCTGACCCTATCCACTCCTAATAAGCAGGATCCCAAGGTGCACATGATGTGTACTGGCAATCCGCTTAATTGACAAAAAGAAAGGACCTCGGGGGTCTTTTAGTTAAAGGTTAAAGGTTATAATTTCTAAAGCAATTCTAAAACTATCCTCAAGGAGATCCCCCACTATGAAAACCCAGCGTTTTGAGGTCCTGAGCCAGTCAGAACTGGACCAGATCCATGCCGCCTCGATGGAGATTCTAGAGGAAGTAGGCATCAAGGTACCCTGGAAGCCAGCCCGAGATTATTACCGCGAGAAAGGCGCCAGAGTCGATGACGATGCCCAAGCCGTAAAAATACCCGAATCACTTGTCATGTGGGCCCTGGACCAAGCGCCGTCTGAATTCAAGCTATATGGAAACGACCCAGAATTCCAGCTCCAGATCGGTGGTGAACAGTTAAATCCAGTCTTTGCCGGGTTGGGCACTCCGCTCAGTGTGGTCGACCTAGACAGCGGTGAGACCCGGAAAGCGAGTTTTCAGGATACCCTAGAGCATATCATCCTGGTCAATGCCTGCCAGAACATCCACAACACTCAGATGGATGTCTGGCCAGATGATATTCCCATGACCACCATCCACACCGAAGCCATTTGGGCCTGGGCCCATAACAGTCGCAAAGCCTATGGGATGGGCTGCTACGGCTACCTTCCTACCTGGGACATGATGCGCATGATGGCCTTGGCGGTGGGGGGTAAAAAAGAACTCCGGGAACATCCCCGCTTTTTAGCCATTTGCTCCGTGGTCAGTCCCCTCCAGATGGACCAGGCCCAGGCGGAGGGCATGTTCATCTGCGCAGATTACGGCCAACCGCTGGCTATATCCCCGGAAGGCATCGCCGGGGCAACCGCGCCGGTCACCCTGGCGGGACTGCTAGCCCAGGAGAATGCCAACATCCTGGCGCATATCACCCTGTCCCAGATCTACAAGCCTGGGGCACCGGTGCTCTATGGGACAGTCTCCACGGTCGCCAATATGCGGGACGGCTCAGTGGCGCTGGGTGCCCCGGAAACCGGCTTGATCACCGCCGGTTCCGCCCAGCTAGCCCGCCGCTACGGGCTCCCCATCCGCAGCGTGGGAGGCACCACGGAATCGAAACGAGCAGATGTCCAGGCTGGTTTTGAGCGCCTGGGCAGTCTGCTCCCAGCAGTCTTGGCGGGGGTCAACCTGATCACCTGTGCTGGTACGCTGAGCGGCACCATGTTGGAAGATCATGCCCTGCTCATGCTGGACGATGAGTTTTGCGGTGCTGCACTGCGGATCGCCCGCGGGATCGAGGTCACTCCAGAGACACTCGCCCTGGACCTGATCAAGCAAACCGGCTATGAAGGGAATTATCTGGCAGCTGATCACACAGTGGAAAACTTCAGAGAAGAGCTGTTCATTCCCTCGCTGTTCTCTCGGCAGACCGATGTCGATTGGGAAGAGAGCGGCCGCAAACAAGCCCTTGATCTTGCCAGGGAGAAGGTCAGGCAGGTGCTGGCAGATCACCAGCCTCGCCAGCTTGACCCTGCCGTTGAAAAAAGTATGGAAGAATTCCGAGCGATGGTCGCCGAACGTGATTTGAACGATTTTTATAACTACGAACAGCCCGAATACCAGGACTTTGACAACTTATGAACAACGACCAGAAACTCTCTCTCCGTACCAAGCTGCTATTCAGCACAGGGGACCTGAGCACCAGCATTCCCCTGGCGATCCTGATGTTCTTCCAGCTGTATTTCTTAACCGATATTGCCGGTTTGCGTCCAGACCTGGCCGGGTACGCAGTAGGACTGCCCCGCATCTGGGACGCCATTAATGATCCCCTCTTCGGTTTGATCTCCGACCGCATCCGCACCCGCTGGGGCAGGCGTCGGGTCCTGCTGCTGTTTGGCTCTGTACCCCTGGGATTGAGCTTCATTTTCATGTGGCTGGTCCCAAATCTGGGGCAGATCGGATTGGCTTTCTATTATGCGATCGTTTTCATTGTCTTCGATACAGCCTTTACTGTGGTCCATGTCGGCTACAACTCCCTGACGCCAGAAATGACCAGCGATTATGACGAGCGCAGTTCCCTGAATGGTTATCGGATGGTATTCTCGATCAGCGGCACCCTGGGCGCTATTATCTTGGCGACGGTACTGGGCTGGTATATCGCAGACTCCCGGACCTTATTTTCCATCCTGGGCATCGGATTGGGTCTGATCTCAATCATCCCCCCCCTGATCGTCTTCCGGATCACACATGAAAAACCGGCTGAGGAGCTTCCCGAACCCCTTTCGCTGGGAACAGCCCTGAAACAAACCCTCACCAATCAACCCTTCCGGATGGTGATGGGACTGTACCTGCTGAGCTGGACCACAGCCAGCATCCTGGCTGCTGTGCTGGTGTACTATGCAAATTATTATCTAAGGGTGCCAGATCAAGCCAATTATTTCGTGCTGGTGGCGGAAGGAGCTGCCATACTCTTTATCCCGTTCTGGGTCTGGGTTTCCCGGGTTTTGGATAAACGGAGGGCTTTTATACTTGGTTCACTAAGCTGGATCGTGGTGCTCCTGGGCATTTATCTCCTGCCTGCAAACCAGGTACTCCTGGCCTATTTACTTGCTGGCCTCTCCGGTTCTGGAATCGCCACCGCCTATGTACTGCCCTGGGCGATGATCCCGGACGTGGTGGAGCACGACGAATTACGCTCCGGCCAGCGCCGGGAGGGATCCTATTATGCCTTTGCCTCCTTCTTCCAGAAGTTAGCCACTGGCGCTGCGCTGTGGGGCATGGGGATGGCCCTATCCCTGACCGGTTACATCACTCCCCCTTCCAGCGGCGCCCTACCCGTGCAGCCAATTCAGGCCGTGGATGCCATTCGCTTCTTTATTGGCCCCGTGCCCACGGTCCTGCTAATCCTGGCTGTACTGTTCGCCTGGCGGTACCCGATAACTCGCGAGAAACACCAAGAAACACTTCAAGCCCTTGCCGATCGGGAAATGTAGCGATTCAGGATTCAATCTCTCACCCATCAGATAGCAGGAGGGGATATGGATGATTTCAAAGCCTTTGAGACCCTGGCGATCCATGCCGGCGAAGCAGCCGATCCAGAAACCGGTGCCTTGAGAACACCGATCCACATGACGACCACTTTTCAGCTGCCAAAATTCGGCACTAAACTCTTCGATGCCCTGTTCATGGAGAGGCCGGACAGCCCCTATGTCTACACGCGCTGGAGCAATCCTACCCTGCGCTCTCTTGAAGTACGCCTGGCAGCTTTAGAGGAAGCCGAGGAATGTGCTGTCTTTGCCAGCGGCGTGGGTGCCATTTCTGCCTTGGTGCTCACCCTGCTGAGCGCGGGTGATCATCTGGTCAGCAGTGATGTCTGCTATGCCGGAGCCTTGGAATTATTTACCCTTCATCTACCCCGCTTCGGGATAGAGGTCAGTCTGGTTGACAGCAGCGATCCAGAACAGGTCCAGGCTGCCCTGAAAGAAAACACAAAATTAATTTACATTGAGACGCCTGCCAATCCTATCTTGAAACTGACCGATATCAAGGCGATCAGCCAGATCGCTCGCGATGCAAATATCCCCCTGGCAGTTGATTCCACTTTCGCCAGCCCGGTCCTCCAGAAACCCCTTAATCTGGGAGCCGATTACGTGGTCCACAGCCTGACAAAATACATCAACGGCCACGGGGATGCGCTGGGCGGAATGATCGCCGGCTCAACCGACAAGATCCACCACATCCGCAAGGAGATGCTAGTGCATCTGGGTAGTGCGATGAGTCCCTTCAACGCCTGGCTGATCAACCGGGGGATCAACACCCTGGCTTTACGGGTCAGACAGCAGTCAGCCAGCGCTATGAAGGTCGCCCAATTCCTTGAAAAACATCCGGCAGTGAAACGCGTAATCTACCCGGGTCTGGAAAGCCACCCCCAACATGAACTTGCCAGAGAGCAGATGGATGGATTCGGGGGGATGCTCAGCTTCCAGCTGAAAGCCGGACTGGAGGGAGCGATCAACTTGGCAGAGAATGTCAGGCTGTTCCAGTACGCAACATCCCTGGGCCATGCTCACAGCCTACTTTTCTACTACCCTAGTGATCTATACGTAGATGCGGTTTCGTATTACAGCGAGAAGCAGAAAACACAGATCCGGGAATGGACTGGGGAGGGAGTTTTTCGCACCAGCATCGGGTTAGAGGATCCAGACGACCTGATTAAAGATCTGGACCAAGCGCTGAAAGCAAAATCCATCAAAGGGAAAATTGCTCCCATGGTATATGAGCTTCTCAAGAAATACACGGGATAAAAAAGACCTCCGAGGTCTTCCCGACCTCGGAGGTCAGTTATTCACTGCAGGATCTGCAGCATCTGCTTGCGATAGCGCTGGAAAGCTTGCCGTCCAGCTTCGGTCAGCGAGATCATCGTTTGGGGGCGGTTATCCTTATAGCCCTTTTCGACCTCGATGTATCCCGCCTCCTGGAGCTTGCTGATATGGGCGGACAAGTTTCCCATGGTCAAGCCCAACCGGCTGACCAGGAAAGTGAAATCAGCGCTTTCCAAGAGGGACAGGAAGGCCAGCACCTTCAACCGGGCCGGTTCATGGACCAGGCGGTCTATCTCCTGATCCAGAGTGAGTTTTTCCTCAGGATTCCCAGCCATATCACGCCTCCCCACGAACGATGGGATACTTTCCCAGGAAGCGGATCAGCACAGCGAGCCCAGCTGCCAGGATCAACCCACCGGCGCTGATCACAGCCACCAGGAAGGGATCGAAGGCGGTCACACTCTGGCTGAGCAGGTTCCCCCCGGCCATGGCCAGGAAGACCAGACCTCCATAGTAGTAGAACCTGGCTGTATCCAGCACCAACCCCAGCGAACTGATGCCCAGGGCGACCACCAACCCGAAGAGACTCAGCGAGTAGCGGGCAAACAGCGAGCCGCCTCCTCCTGCTCCGGCTGCGAGGAAAAGGGTAAAAACCCCTGCCCCTAAGAGGATCAGCGTGATGAAAAAGCTCTTAAAGCGATCCTTCATCTCCCGTCCGGGCTTGATGGAGCCCACCCGGGGTATGACCAGGCTGCCTTTTCCGAGATACCACACCGACAGGGCCAGCAGGCCCAGCAGACTTACCAGCGCGGGAAAGTCCAGCAGCAGCAGAAGGCCAAAGCCCAGGATGACCAGGCCAACTGCGATATCCACCAGACCGTCCTCGGCATAATACAGGAATACCTGGCGCCGGATATCCTTGAGGTCCAAACTTTCTTTCATGATTAACTCCTTTTGTTCTGCCCAGAACGTGTATTTGCGCTATAATTTTATTTGTAGCACAAAGTTATTTATGACATTTTACACCAAAGGCAGGGTTTGTCAAGAGGGGAATCCCCCAAAATACAGCTTTCAAATTAGGTATCGCCACAAGTAGACGCCCAGAACCAGACGCTGCAAATGGTCCCTTCCCAGGTGCAACTTATCTTTCAAAAATAGGGTATATTGTTTTATAATATTCCAAATCAGGGAATGTGAACCTTATGGGAAATCCAGCCAAGACCATCTTACTGATCATTCTGCTGCTGATCATCATCCTTGTCTTTTTCGCGCTGACCGGAATCAACCTCCGGAAACCGGAACAGGCCGCCTACACCCTGGTGGATAAAGTCCTCGAGCTCAACCGGGCCATCAACGCGGCCATGCGCCAATTCTTCTACTCCATTCGCCTGAAGCTCAAGGATACCTTCTCCCGCTGAGAGCTGCTTCATTTTACACGACACGCCGAACATCAGCCCGCTTCAGATAGGGAGACCTCGCCTTCCTGCAGGTCCGTCCTGTTCTGGCGCGCGGACCGCCATCGTCTTCCCAGCAAGCCGCTGAGTACCGCTGCCGGAACCAAACCCCCACCCCAGCGCATGAACTGGTTGATCCAGCCCGGGATCACGACTCTCCTGCCCTGGAGAGCCCGGTCAACGGTCAGCCTGGCCACCCAGCCGACATTCCGAGTTGTCAGCTGGCCCAGCAAGCCCTGGGCTTCAATGCCTTCGATGGCGCTGGGAGTAGTCGGCAGACCCGCGGGGCAGAGTACCGTGATGGTCGCCACCCGGGTTTTGATCTCATCCCGCAGAGCCATTGAAAAATCCAGCAGGAAACGCTTGGAAGCCGCATAGGTCGCCTTGACAGGGATCGGGAAAAAGGCTGCCAGGCTGGAGACCGTGATGATCCAGAAAGGCTGCATGGGGTCAATTCTGTCCAGGATCGTGTGGGTGACCTCCAGGGTACCTTCCACATTGAGCCGGATGATCCCGCGTAGTTCCTCCCGGGTCCTTTCCTTGAAGCTCCCCTCCACATCCAACCCAGCGACATTGATCAAGCCCCGGAAACGGAGCCGTTCCTCCTGTAAAGCCCGGAATAGCTCGGTCCTTGAGGCAGGATCCATTAGGTCACTTTCCCTGTAGAGGACAGAGATCCCGTACGTCCGCTCCAAGCCATCCGCCAGCATTGCCAGGCGGCTGCGGTCCAGGTCCGTCAGGTACAGATCCCAACCCCGCCGGGCACACTCCACGGCAAAAGCCTTGCCCAGTCCACCCGCAGCACCAGTGATGATCACCCTGCTTTTCATATCCCTCACTCCTTGCTCCCGTTCCAATACAAGCAGTGTACCGGATGACCGCCAGTTTGTCAATCATTTGTTTGAAATTATTGTTTGAAACACTTGACAAAATCTTGCCTCTCCAGTATCATCCTCAGCAACAGGAGCAATCTTATGGCA
Source organism: Anaerolineales bacterium (assembly GCA_045888315.1). Classification (GTDB taxonomy): domain Bacteria; phylum Chloroflexota; class Anaerolineae; order Anaerolineales; family UBA11858; genus B10-G9. Next base: position 16,571 of record JBGCVQ010000001.1, read on the forward strand.
ATCGCTACACGGAAAAACTACCTGGTAACCGGAGCGACCTCGGGGATCGGCCTGGCGATCATCGAAATCCTGGCCGCTAATGGCCAGCGGCTGATCGGGGTCGGCCGCTCCCTGGAGCGCTGCAGTGAGCAGCAGAATCGACTCAGAGAGACATACCCCCAGGCGCAAATTGTCTATCTGGTCGCTGACCTCTCCCAACAGATCCAGATCAGGCACCTTGCCAAACGGGTCCCTGAGGTATTGGAAAGCTGGGGGCAATCCAGCCTGGATGGCTTGATCAACAACGCTGGCACCTTCACCTTCTGGCAAGCATTGACCACGGAAGGCTTTGAAACCCAGTGGGCTGTCAATCACCTGGCGCCCTTCCTGCTTACCAACCTACTCCTGCCTCTACTCCATAAAGCCCCCTCCGCCCGGATCCTCACGGTCAGTTCCGGCTCCCATTACGGAGCCCGATTGAACTGGTCTGATATCCAGGGATTGGGAAGGTATAATCCCCTCAAAGCTTATAAGGTGACCAAACTGGCCAATGTCCTGTTCAGCGTGGAGCTCAACCGCAGGCTGGGACCTGATTCCTCGGTCCGGGCTCTGGCTGTCGATCCGGGATTGGTCAACACCGGGATCGGCGGGAAATCTCGCTCACAGATCGCAGCCCTGGTCTGGAAATGGCGCCGGAATAAGGGGCTCTCCCCGGCCCAGTCCGCCGCCGGCATTGTCGAGACCCTTGAAAAGGACCTGAATGGTTCTCCGGGAGTATACTGGAAGCACGGGCAGCCCAAGAAACCCGACCCCTATACGTTGGAAGAGGACTATGGCTGGCGGCTCTGGGAGATCTCTCTCCAAATGACCGGCCTCATGTGAGGGAAGGATAAGCATGACTGACAAGGAAACATCCACCCAGGAAGCCATCTTATTGGCAGCCATAGACTGCATCAATGAGAGCGGCCTCGAAAACGTCACCACCCGGATGATCGCCGAAAAGGCCGGAGCTAATATCGCTTCCATCAACTACTATTTCCGGACCAAGGAGATCCTGGTCAATAAAGCCCTGGAGATCACCATCAACCACATGCTGGAAGACGTCATGGCTACGGTACAGGACACCAACCTGGATTTTCGCCAGATCCTGCAAGATGTGGTCTATTATCTGATCTCAGGCGCGAGCAGCAATCTCGGGATCTCCTCAGCCCACTTATATCGGCTTGTGGTCGAAAAGGATTATGAATCCATCAGTGCCCAGAGCTTTCTGAGCGCTTTCAACAACCTGCTGGACCGAGCCGAGAGTGCCTTTCCAGAGACAGAACCACAACATTTGCGGCGCATCCTGGCTAGTATCTTTTCCTCCATCATGTTCATGATGCTGACTCCCTTCTTTTTTCAGCTCAAGGGGGAGGACTTTCCCGGGGATGACGCCTACCACCATGAGATGGCGGAATATTTCACCCAGATGTTCTACGCGATGATATAGGTTCAGGCAATCTCGGGCCTGCGAGGAAAACCCGAACCCCCTTGCCTCCTGAGCACAGCCGCAACTTTCCCATCCTGACAGCTGTATCTCTATTATGAAACTGACAGCCCTGGATAAGCTGGTTGCTGGAGCCTGCCTGTGGGCAGGTATCCTATTGATCCTCTCAACCATCTTCGAACCTACCCCTGAGAATCTGACCCTGGCTGTATCGATCACCCTCAGCGGCGCCTATACCTGGCTGCTGTACCTGACCCGATCACGCTGGATGGGTATCTTTACCAGCAATCCCCCGCGCGGCGCCTTCCTGGTCGGGTCGCTCAATGCAGCAGTCATCGAAACCCTCTTCCTGGTCGTTGAAAAGATCTTTGGAGCCGTAGGCGTGGCTGCCCATCCCAATCTGCTGATCGATCTGCTGATCACGATGCCCTGGTACCTGGGAATGATCTGGATCTTCGTGCGGGTCCAGAAAGAGGAGCGGTTCACCCCTGGAGCGGTTCTGCTGCTGGGCGCTGTATACGAATTGGGAGCAGACGGGATCATCGGGGGCTTGATCTTCCCCACCATCACCGGATCCCCTCCGGATTTCCTCGGGTACGGGGCCTTCATGGTCCTGGCGGTCTTCTGGCAGTTCATCCCTGTCTACAGCTCGATGGTCCTGCCTCCTGCCTGGATTCTGGCTTCCCAGAAAGAACCTAGCCCACCTAGCCGTCCCCGCTGGCTCCGCGGTTTCCTTCCCTTGCTGTGGATGATCCCTTATCTTCTTTACGTAATGCTCCTGTTCTTCTTGATCAGCGCGCTGGGAATCTAGGTCGATGATTTTTCTGATTGCGGGTCTTGTCTTGAATTTCAGGATCTAAACGGCAACGGCTTGTGCGACCTGGGAGAATGCCTGGAAAGTGAGAACAGCGCAGAGCTCCCAGCCAGCAGTCTGGGGGGAGGAGGACGGCGGAGAAGAGGCAGATGGAAAAAGGACCGGGAGCAGATTGCTCCCGGTAATGAATCAAGCAGGCCAGATCTTCCTACCCCCGCCGGGGGGAACGATCTCGTCGATCCGGGAAAGGACATCCCGGCTGAGCGGGGGAACCAATCCAGCCCGGACATTCTGCTCCAGCTGCTTGACGGTCTTGGCGCCGGGAATCACAGTGGTGACAGCCGGGTGAGCCAGCACGAACTGCAAGGCCAGCTGGGCGAGGCTGCCATCGTAGGGGATTTTCCTGAGCTGATCCACCTTCGCCAGGTCCTCCAGGAAAATCTGGTTCTCCTCCGGATTCTCGATCCAGCTGCGCCGGAAATCACCCTTGGGAAATCGGGAATCCCTGTCGAATTTACCGGTCAGGACGCCCATCGCCAAGGGGCCGCGGACGATGACCCCGATATCATGTTCCAGGCAGTAGGGGAATATTTCCTTCTCAGCAGTGCGGTTGAGGATGCTGTAATCGATCTGTAATGCTGACAGACCGCCATCCGCGTTGAATTCCCGGATGAATTCGAAAATTGACGAACTGACCCCATAAGCTTTAATGACACCATTTCTCTGCATCATCTGGAAACCCTGGATGAAATTCCGGGTATTTGGCTCCGGTTCATTGATATGGCACTGCAGCAGCTCGATATGGTCCGTGCCCAGCCTGGCAAGATTCTTCTCCACCCCGGCGATCAAAGCTTCCGGACTATCGTAAGCCGATTTGAAATGCTCCCGGTCGAAATCGATCCAGCCGACCTTGGTGGCCACGATGAAATCGTCCCTGCGTCCCCGCATAGCCTTGCCAAGCAGTTCTTCGCTGTGTCCAAAGCCGTAGACATCTGCGGTATCAAAGAAGGTGATGCCCGCTTGAACGGCAGCTTCGATGGTATCCAGTGAATTCTGGTCATCCACGGGCCCCCATTCATTTCCGCCGATAGCCCACAGCCCGATCCCGATCTCAGTGACTTCCAGGCCGCTCTTTCCGAGCCTGCGGGTGTGCAATTTCCCAACAGTCATCGATCCTCCTCAACCATATCCAAACCACCTCACAACCCCAGCAGCTGGGATTCAGCCTGCATGGCTTCCAGGACCCATCCGACAAATGTCTTGAGAGGTACCTTCAGGTTCTCTTCGCACTTGAGGATCTTGTCCCGGTCCACGCTGGCCGCAAAGGCTTTGCTCTTGAATTTCTTTATGACCGAGTCGACCGTGACGCCAGCCAGATGCTCGGGGTGGACCAGGGCAACAGCTACGATCAGCCCGGTGAGATCGTCACAGCTGAGCAGGGCGTAATCCATCATGGTTGATGGTTCCACCCCGCTGTATTCCGAGGCATGGGATTGTATGGAGCGGATGATCTCCTCATCAACATCTTCACCCGCCAGCAAATCCTCCAAGAGGAGGGTGTGCCGTTCCATGTCATCCTTGGTCTGTTCGTAATCTGCGTCGTGCAGCAAGCCTACGATCTCCCATTGCTCAGCATCGCCGTCCAGTTCTTGGGCCAGCTTCTTCATGGCGATCGCCACACCGTAATGATGCTTCCGGAGATTCACGTTCTTGATGTGCTGGTGGAGCAGGTCCAGGGCTTTCTCCTTGTCGATCATCTTCCTCTCCCGGGTATTTACCTGCAGTATATCACGGAGACAATCCTCCAAAACGCTTCTGGCGCCAGTTTAACTTCAGACATTCCGCCCAGGTGCCGGAATCCATAAACCTCTGCCTTCCTGAGATGCGAGTAAACGAATCTGGCCTTTTACGGGTCCCTTGAGAACACCGAGCAGCAGACCGAGGTCACACTCACCATGGCGCCGGGAATAGAAAAAAGCGGAGCGCTAGCTCCGCTTTTTTCACTACACTAAGGAGAAGAAAACTATTGAGGGAGTAATACGGCATCGATGACGTGAATGACACCGTTGGACGCCTCGATATCCGGAATGATCACCACGGAATCGTTGATCATCACCTCGCCATCCATTACAGAGATGCTCACATCCTGACCCAAGAGAGTGATTGCTGAACTGAGGTCAACCACATCAGAGGCCATGACTTTACCATCCACAACATGATATAGGAGCACATCGGTCAGGGCCGGGATGTCCGCCAGCAGGCCTTCCACGGTTCCTTCAGGAAGAGCTGCAAAAGCCTCGTCGGTGGGGGCGAAAACGGTCAGGGGACCTTCAGCCTTGAGGGCATCCACCAAACCTGCGGCTTCCAAAGCAGCCACCAGGGTAGTGAAGCGGCCATCTTCCACTGCGATATCAACGATATCCCTTGTTTCCGGAAGGACAACAGCATCGATGACATGAATGACGCCATTGCTGGCCTCAATGTCAGTGATAATGATCTGAGCGTTGTCGATCATCACCTTACCGTCCATGACCTGGATATCCAGGTACTGACCTTGCAGGGTCTCAAGCTGGCTGAGCTCAACGACATCACTGGCCATGTATTTTCCATCAACGACATGGTAAAGCAGGATGTTGGTCAGTGCCGGTATATCGGCCAAGAGGGCTTCTACTGTGCCTTCGGGCAGGGCCGCAAAGGCATCATCAGTGGGGGCAAACACGGTCAGGGGCCCTTCGGCCTTCAGGGCATCCACCAAACCAGCTGCTTGCACGGCAGCAACCAGGGTAGTGAAGCGGCCATCTTCCACTGCGATATCGACGATATCACGGGTTTCGGGCAGCAGGACAGTGTCGATGACATGGATGATCCCGTTCGAAGTCTCGATGTCGGTAATAATCACCTGGGCATTGTCAATCATGACCTTGCCATCTTCAACTTGAACATTCACATATTGACCCTGAAGTGTTTGGGCTTGAGTCAGCTCAACCACCTGGTCTGAAGTGACTTTCCCTTCTACAACGTGATAAAGCAGCACGTCAGTCAGAGCGGGGATGTCAGCCAGCAGTGCGTCGACAGTGCCTTCTGGCAATGCTGCAAAGGCATCATCGGTGGGCGCAAAAACGGTCATGGGACCTTCAGCTTTCAAGGCATCCACCAAACCGGCAGACTCAACTGCAGCTACCAGAGTAGTGAAGCGGCCGTCAGCGATCGCAGTATCCACTATGTCCAGCATTTCAGGCGCAGGCTCTTCCGTGGGTTCCGGGACCGGGGTCGCAGTAGGTTTGGGCTCTTCTGTTACTGTCTCAACAGCTGCCGGGGCACAAGCAGCCAGGACCAGCACTACCGCTAAAGCAACGAGTAAAAAGGGTTTGAACTTCATTTGTTCCTCCTGGATAAAGGTTTTGTCCTCTTATTGTCAATATTTTGCCAAATATTCTAGGTTTTGTCAAGGGTTATTTTTGCAATACTTTGACAAAATATTGGCGATATTGCCCTATCCTGGGGGAAGAACCCTTGCAGTTTGATTGCCATTTTAATTTTAGGAGGGTCGCTTAAATAAAAAAATGGCTGCGAGAGCCATTTAGCAGCTGCGTCAACAGCTGGATATCTACAGCCCCACTAACCACTCCAGATCGCGCTTTTTCCTTAGCTTGGAAGAAAGCCGCAGCTCTTTGGCATCCAGGTAGTGGAGGAAATCAGCCAGGCAGTCTTTCACCGCCCCAATCAGATCCCCTGTGATCTCCACCCCAGGTTCCCACCACCAGTCCTGGATGGTCAGTGCGGCTGATTCCCGGTCGAAAGCGGGATCCAGGCGGGCCACAAAACGGTCCATATAGAGGACCGGCAGCACATAATAGCCGTATTGGCGCTTTTTCTGTGGCTTATATACTTCCCACATATAGTTAAAGTCGAACAGTCTGGAAACTGATTTGCGGTCCCACAGCAGGTTGTCAAGGGGGGCGATCAGGGCTGCCTGGGGGAGGACCTCGGCTTCCAGCGCTTCCTGGAGGATGGCTTCATCGTCTTTCCGGAGGTAGAACTGCTCCCCGGGCAATTCCTCGATTTCAACTTCCAGCAGCTCGCCTGCGTCCACCTGGGCGCGAATGATATCCCGTCTGCGGGCTGATTTCACACCCATAATCCCGCCCCACTGTTCTCCCGCGTTGGGATGGGCTAATCCCAGGGCGCCCACACGCCGCAGGACATGCCAGTGTTGGTATTCCTCTCGGCTAAGGTTGGGATCTGCAGCGTTGAGTATCTCTTCCGGGACCAGGTTCTCGATCAGATCGAAATACCTGCGGTTGTTCACCCGGTGGTGAACGCCCAGCTTGCCCATCTTGAACAAGCCCTCCAAGCTGGCCCGGGCCACCCGGGTCGGTCCCCAAGCCCAATCCGTTTTATGGTTAAAATCATAATCCAGGGAACACTGCGGTCCCTCCCTTCGGATCTGCTCCAGCATATCCGGAGCCAGGCTCATCACCACGTCACTGGGAATCCCGAAGATATCCTCCATGCGAGCCCGATGGCGGGCGAAATACGGCCAATCCTCCACCAGGCTGAGGCTGGCCATCTTATCCCAATTATCGACCAGATAGCGGTCCTCGTACAGCAGCTCATCCAGCATCTCAGGGCGATAATCCTGGACCCGCGATTGGAGCACCAGATCGGGATTACGGCCGACAACGTTGATGGGATCGAACTGGATCGACCTCACCTGTTGGAAATATTCCTTTACACCCCGCTTTCCCTGCCATTTTCGAGGAGGGTAGAGGCCTTGGAGGGCCAAGACGGTTTTGCGCGCTTGAGCCATGGTCAAAGTACGGGGAATACGGGAACTGGAACTCATTGAAATTCATCGCCGGTTGTGGTGGAATTTGGAACTGTATTGTAACACGCACCGGGCTCAGATGAATCTAGGCCCGCACGTCCAGCCCGTCGGGAGGAGGAAGCGTTTCGCACAGACTCAGAAGGCGGATTATACAGCGCAGGATTTTCCACCAATAAAATAACCTGCAAAAGATCCTTGGCAGCTAACCCGCCTTCTGAGCGGGCACGAAACAACTTTCGACAATCCGTTATCTGTGGAAATCCTGCGGATTATCCGGTCAGATTTCTCATCAAATACCGGCGTGTGGGCATATCAACCCACACGCCGTTACTAAGGAGGAGAGAAACAGAAGGAGAAATAACTGTTTCACCACGCCTTAAAGACGATCTTTTAAGCGCCATTCTTACCTCTCAACCTCCGAGGTCGATTGGTAAATTCTGAGGGAAAATCAAGCGAGACCTCCGAGGTCTTATAGACCTCGGAGGTCTCCCACGCAGCGAATCTGTTACAATCATAAAATGTTCACTATCACTACCTGGAATGTCAATGGGATCAGGGCAGCATTTAAAAACAAGGCAGACGAATGGTGGGAGAAACATGACCCGGACTTGCTCTGCCTGCAGGAGATCAGAGCCCAGCCCGATCAGCTCACGGCAGCCCAGCGCGAGTCCCTGGAACGAAGATATCCTGTTTGGAATTCCGGAGAACGGGCTGGATACAGCGGTGTGGCCACCTTCGCGAAGGAACAGCCGCTGGCAAGCGAACTGGGGTTGGGAATCCCCAAATTCGACCAGGAAGGACGGGTGATCCAGACCATCCTGGAACAGTTCCGGGTTTTCAACATCTACTTTCCCAATGGAGGCCGCGACCTCTCCCGGGTCGAGTTCAAGCTGGAATTCTACCAGGAGCTGCTGGAAATCTGCGATCAGCTCCACGACCAGGGGGAGAAGATCATCATCACCGGTGACTTCAACACCAGCCACCGCCCGATCGACCTCCGCAACGCCAAAGCTAATGAAGGCAATACCGGCTTCCTGCCCGAGGAAAGAGCCTGGATCGATATCTATCTCGAGCATGGATTCGTGGATATCTTCCGGGAGCTCTATCCGGATCGAGAGCAGTATACCTGGTGGACCTACCGGGGCAACGCCAGGGAAAGGAACGTCGGCTGGCGGTTGGACTATTTCTTGATCACTGAATCCCTGGCAGACCAGGTTGACGACGTCATTGTCCATGACGATGTGATGGGCTCGGATCACTGCCCGGTCAGCTTGCTGATCGACCGCGGTTGATCCAGCCTGCAAATCGAGGGCCACGCCTGCCAATCCGACCTTTGAGGTATAATTTTTTTAGGTCAGGATACCTCTGGAGGCAGTATGGGAAGTCCACAGAAGAAGATCAGGGTTTTAATCGCCAAAGCTGGTCTGGACGGCCATGACCGGGGAGCTAAAGTGGTCGCCCGGGCGCTGCGGGATGCAGGCATGGAAGTGATCTACACTGGCCTGCGGCAGACTCCAGAGATGATCGCCGAAGCGGCCCTGCAAGAAGACGTCCAGGTGGTAGGCCTGTCGATCCTATCCGGCGCTCACATGACCCTGGTGCCCAAAGTAGTGAGTTTGCTCAAAGATGAGGGCCTCGGAAGCGTCAGGCTCTTCCTGGGGGGCATCATTCCCGATGAAGACAAGCCTGAACTGGAAAAACTGGGGGTATCCGGCATTTACGGACCCGGCACCTCAACCCAAATAATCATAGAAGATATCCAAAAAGCATGCCAGTAACCGATCCAAGCTCAGTGGTCAAAGGGGAGCGGCTGGCAGTCACCCGCGCCCTGACCCAGGTTGAGAATAACTCTGCGGAAGGATATAAACTCCTGGAAGCGCTGTTTCCCCACACTGGCAAGGCCCACCTGATCGGTGTCACTGGTGCTCCCGGGACCGGAAAGTCGACCCTGGTGAACCAGTTGGTATTCAGCTACCGGCATCCCGCACCGGGCAGCACACCACCCAGGATCGCTGTTGTGGCTGTGGACCCAACCAGCCCATTCAGCGGCGGCGCGCTTCTGGGAGACCGGGTGCGCATGGTAGACCTGGCGGGAGATCCCGGGGTATTTGTGCGTTCGATGGCCTCCCGAGGATCCCTAGGCGGCTTGGCAGCGGCGACTGCCGGTCTGGTAGCGGTCTTCGATGCGGCTGGATATGAGATCATCATCATTGAGACTGTCGGTGCGGGCCAGGCAGAGGTGGACATCGCCAGCCTGGCACATACTACGATCGTAGTGGAAGCGCCGGGCTTAGGAGATGAAATCCAGACCATCAAGGCTGGCATCCTGGAAATCGCGGACATCCTGGTTGTCAATAAATCAGATAAGCCCGGAGCAGAACATACGCTCCGGGCTCTTCGAAATATGCTCTCCCTGGCGCACCCCCTGCCGGAAGAGATCGCCCACCATGGGGAGTCAGCCCCCAAATCCCCTCGACCGCAAGAAAAGGATGACCAGGGTTGGATCCCCCCCGTACTGCCCACAACCGCCATTTCCGGTGAGGGATTCCAGGAATTGATCGCTGCCATCGAGGATCACCAGGACTACCTGGAAACCAGCGGGGAGCGGGAGGTCCGTGATAAACGCCGCCTCAAGAACGAACTCGAGGACCTGCTGCAGGACTCTCTCCGAGACCAGTGGGAAAAGGGCATCTCACACGAGATCTATCAAGAAACCCTGAACAAAGTACTCGGCAGAGAGCTCACTCCCTGGCGGGCGGTTGACCTATTACTGGAAGGAGCTGGAGAATGATCATTGGTGACCGGATCCGCTTCCGTGCTATCGAAAAAGCCGACCTACCGAATTTCGTCCACTGGCTGAATGATCCCGAGGTCAGGCAGGGCCTCTCGCTGATCCACCCCCTCTCCCTGGCAGAGGAAGAAGAATGGTTCAAAGCGGTCCTGCAGAACCCTCCCGAGGGGCGGCCGCTGGCAATCGAGATCCAGCCTGAACCGGGGAAGGATGATTGGGTCTTTGTCGGCAACTGCGGCCTGATGAATATCCAATGGGAGAACCGCTCTGCGGAGGTAGGCATTCATATTGGCGAGAAGAAATACTGGAACCAGGGCTTTGGCAGCAAAGCCATGAAGCTGATGTGCAAGCACGTTTTTGATGATCTTAACCTCCACCGGTTGTGGCTGCGCGTCTTCCAGACCAACCAGCGGGCGATCCGGGCTTACGAAAAAGCCGGTTTTGTACAGGAAGGCAGAATGCGGGAAGCCCAGTATCTCGATGGAAGATATGTTGACGTATTGATCATGAGCGTACTGCACTCCGAATGGCGAGATCAAGACTAAAGGATGGAATTATGTCACATGTGATTTCTGATAACCCAGGGATGTATGGCGACATCAAGCTCTATGCGGGAACAGCGATCCCGGAGGTCGCCCAGGGAATTGCGGATTACCTGCATATCTCCTGCAGCGGCCGGGATATCATCGAATTCCCCAATGAGAACATCTGGGTCCGGCTCCACAACAGCGTTCGGGGACAGGACGTGTATCTGGTCCAGAACACATCACGGCCGGTACACCGCAACCTGATGGAGCTGCTGATCACCCTGCAAACCCTGCGCCTGGATTCTGCCGGGAGAGTGACCGCTGTCATCCCTTACCTGAGCTACACGAGGTCAGATAAGAAGGACAAGCCCCGGGTGCCGATCACTGCCAGACTGATCGCAGATATGATCGAGATCGCTGGCGCGGACCGCTACATGACCATGGACATGCATGCAGGTCAGATCCAGGGCTTCTTCTCCATCCCTGGCGACGTCCTCACCGCCTACCATATCCTCAAAGAACGCCTCTGCCAGCTGCTGCCCAAGATGAAAGACCCGGTTGTGCTGACAGTCGACCTGGGCTTTGCAAAAAAAGGCCGCAACCTGGCAGTAGAGCTGGGAGTGCCGATCGCTTTCATTGAGAAGAGGCGCCAGACCAAATCCAACTCGGCTGAAGCCTTGTCCCTGATCGGCAGCACCCAGGACCGGGACGTGATCATAGTCGACGATGAGGTGGATACGGGCGGATCCATGACCGAAGCTGCCTACCTGGCTCATCAAAATGGAGCAAAGGATATCTACTCGGTCTTCGTCCACCCGGTCTTTTCCAAATCGGCAGTTGAGAGGCTGGCTGAGTCGCCCATCACCCACTTGATCACAACCAACACCGTTCCGGTTTCGAAAGAAGACCAGAAAACCCTTAAAAAGAACCGCCAGGTAGACATCCTAGATATCTCTCCCCTGCTTGGGGAAGTCATCCGCAGAGCCCATGAAGGGCGCAGCGTGGGCGAGATGTTTGACGAATAGAGTTTATGCCTGAACTGCCCGAGGTTGAGACTTTCTGCCGATTCCTGCTCCAGGGAGTATCTGGATCCCCATCGATCCTTGGAAAAAGGATCGATCACGCCGAGTTATTGTGGCCAGGAGCCCTGGCGTATCCCGATCCAGACCGATTCCTGGACGAGATCCAGGGCCAGTATGTCACAGGCATCGGGAGGCGTGGGAAGAACCTGCTGATCTCGCTCTCAGACCAGACCTTGATCATTCACCTCAGGATGAGCGGAGAACTGATCGTTGAGGAAAAATTCAATCCAATTGGACCGCATTACCGGATCATTCTCAATTTTACAGATCAATATCGGCTGGCTTTCAACAATATTCGCAAATTTGGCCGGATGTGGATGACAGGCGACCCGGATCTCATTATTGGTCATCTGGGGCCAGAACCGTTGGCAGAGGATTTCTCCCCTCAGGACCTTCACCAACTGCTTCACAGCCAAAACCGGCAGCTGAAATACTTCCTCCTGGACCAGACCGTGATCGCCGGTATGGGTAATATCTACACCGATGAAACACTCTACCGCGCCCGGCTGCATCCCGCCCGGATCTCATCCTCTCTGACCGAAGCTGAAAGCACCCTGCTCTGGAAATCTATGCGCGAAGTCCTCAATGCTGGCATCCAGAACCATGGTTCCAGTATTGATTGGATGTACAAGGGTGGGGATTACCAGAAATATCTCTCGGTGTATAATTTAGAGGGAAAGCCTTGCCAGCATTGTCAAACGCCGATCAAGCGCATCAAGATTGCCCAGCGCAGCACTTATTTTTGTCCCAGCTGTCAGACTCTTCCTGAATGAGAAGGAGTTCCTATGCAAACAGCCTTGTTGATCTTTATCGTAGTCTTTGCCTTGGCGATCGGCTTTTTCCTGGGATTATTTCTTCTTTCCCTGAACGTGCCGTTCTTGAAGAAACTCTTCCAGAAGGAAGATGCTGATGAAGTGATCCCGACTCCCTCAGCAGCTGCCAGCAGCGGCACTTCCTCCGATCCGGCCCAGGAAGTCAAAAAACCCTCTCCGGACTCCCAACTGCTGCTGAAAGTCTGGAAGGCTGAAGGCAAACCCCCGGTCTATGAATTCGGCGGCATCTATGTCGACAAGGAAAAACTGCCCCGCGAGCTGCTTAATGTGATCACCGTTCAGGAGGGCAGCCCGCCTCAGGGGAAACCCCAGCCAGCGCCACAACCACAACCGAAACCGGCAATCCCGCAAGAGAATAAAGCCCTCGAACCCTCCTCGGAACCAGAAGAGGAAGAAGAGGGTGAAGTTAAAATGCTCAGCGTGGTTGACGAAGTGAACGAGATCCTGCAGCGCAAGCTCCACGGCTCCCCGTTGGCGGGAAAAGGCATCCACCTGATGGAGAACTACAACAAGGAGATCCGCTTCTGGGTGGGTTTGGAATCCTACAACGACGTTGCAGAGATCCCGGATCCCGAGATCAGGCGCATGATCAATGAAGCTGTCAAGGAATGGGAGCAGAATCGCAGTTGACCATTAATCCGGCAGGATCAACTTTCTCATAAATTCCGCTTCAACGGCATCAGCTAGTTTCATCCTGAGCTCTGGAGGCAGAAAAGCGCCTTGAGCAGCTGCTTTGACGCGTGTTCCGATCACATTCATGGAGATCTCCAGATCTCGGTGAATTGTTTGGTATTCGCTCGAGAGGGTGATGCGGGAGATACTGGGGTCGTCTGTGTTGATCGAGACATTCAAGCCACGATTGATCATATCGATGATCGGGTGATTGGCTATAGCGTCCACAACCCCTGAATGATAATTGCTGGTTACACAGACCTCGAACAGTGTCCCCCTTTCACGGGTTAATGCAACCACGTCAGGATCCTCCAAGACCCGGATGCCGTGCCCGATCCTTTCCGCCTTGAACTCCTCAACTGCCTGGCGGACATTCTCAGCCCCACCCCATTCTCCGGCATGGATGGTGATATGTAAACCGCCTTGCTGTGCTTCAGCAAACAGCTCACAGAAGGGGCCTGCAGGAAATTCAGCCTCGTTGCCGGCCAGGTCCAACCCCACGATCCCCTGGTCTTTCCTTTCCAGGGCGATTTCGACTGCCTCCCGGGCCAGCTCCAGGCTCTCATGCCGATTGATGGATACGATCAGCCGAACCATAACCTGGAAGTGGTCTGCTGCCTCTCGGACACTTTCCAGCACCCAATCTGCGACCTGGGCCATGGGAAAACCTTCCGCCCTGCTGAGGGCTGCAGGCGTAAAACGCAGTTCTAAATAGCGGATGTTGTCGTGGGCAGCATCCTCAACGGCTTCCCAGCTGATGCGCTTGATGATCTCTGGGGATTTATAGAACAGCCGCAGGGTACCAAACTTAGACAGAAAATTCTCAAAAGTATAGTCTTCCTGCCGTTCCACCTGGACCAAAGGGCGTAAATATCCGGTATTCTTGACATCCATCTCGTGCGACCGGACGATCTCCATCATGGTAGGCACCCTTAAGGATCCCTCCAAGTGGCGGTGCAGCTCCACTTTGGGAAGCACCTGGTAAAAATCCGCAACTTCCGGTAGAGAAAAGTCTGCCATCAATGATCCGGTCAATCGTTATCTGGAATTTTCTTTATTTTACCTGATAAATATCCTCAAAAACCAAACAGGCTGCCTCTCCCACCCGAGGCAGCCTGTACCGGGCGCAAATATGCATGCAACTCAGGCGTTCTCAACTCCTGCCTGGATGCGCTCCAGATTCCTGGGCTGGAAAGTGAACATCCGGTTCACCACGCCCAGGCGCATATTCTCCATCAACCGCTGGAACATCTCAAATCCGCGGGTCTTGTACTGTACCAGTGGATCCCGTTGGGCGTATGCCTCCAGGCCAATCGCGACCCGGAGCGCCTCCATCTCTGTCAGGTATTCAACCCATAATTCGGAGATCACCCTCAAGAACAGGTCCCGGTAGATATTGCTCAGCACGGACCTACCCAGCAGGTCCTGTACCTTCCGTTTGATATCAGCGGGGAGATTTTCTATATTCAGGTCAACCACCTGGCTGAAGGTTTCAGGCCCCAACTCCTGGCGGATGGTCTCCTGCAAATCCTCGTCCAGGGAAGAGAGTTGATATTCCTTCAATCGCTGCATTTCATTCTGTCCCCAGGCTTCCTGGATAGCCAGCCTGGCAGTTTCCAGGTGTTGAAGGATCTCTTTTCCGATCTCTTCCTGGGGGTAGTTCAGCAGCAGCTCAGCAGCATAAAAAGGATAACGTAAGCGCTGGGTGCGAAGCCAGATGCGTTTGTGGCTCTTCTTATCAAAAGCCGCCTGCCGGCCCTCTGCCATTAATCCCAGGATCTTCACCAGGTCAGACTCGGTGAGCTGATCACCCCGGATATCCTTCAAGCCGATCTCGACGCTCTTGATCACCAATGCGTCCTCAGGATCATTGAAATAGCGTTCTCTGCGGTCTCGGAACTGATCCTTCACCAAGCTTGAGATCCACTCAGCAGCTGAATCCCAATCCAGATCGGCAAGCTGATCATCCTCGACATCCAGGGAAGCTCCCAGCAATCTTTCCGCTGCACCAACCAGCCGCCTGAATTCCAGGGTGAGCAGTTGGTTTTCGATCTGTCGGCTGAGCTCTTCCGCCAATTCTGGGCTGGTGCCTTCGCTCAATTCCCGGATCTGCTGGGGATCTAGCTCTAATCGGGTCCGGGTCAGCTCCCGCAGCTCTCCAAACACCACCTGGGGATTGATGGGCTCTTCCCGCCCATAGGACAGCCCCTCGAGGAAGGTGTCCAGGGTATCCAGTCGAGTGTCAAGCTGATCCTGGAAGCGCAGCAGGCGATCCTCGGCAACCCGTTCAACCGCCTCCACCACATAGGCTTCCTCGGAAGCCAAGACCTGCTCACCCAGCTCTTTGAGAATCGGGAGAATACCGGATACCTTCAATTCCGGATCGCGGGATTTGATCTCGTTGATCAAGAGCTTGATCGTGAAGGACGGGATCCTGCGGTCTGTGAATGTCAACGTAGGCTGGATCTGGGTCACCCAGGCGAGCAGACGCCAAGGGCTTGCCAGGTCCGCCATGTCCACCTCATCCCACTGGGTGTTCTCCACCCGGTTGTTGACCTCGTCCTCCAGCATGGCCAGGATGTCCTCCAGCAGATCCGCCTTGACGAAGACCCGGTCCCTCTGCTGATAGATCTTGGCGCGCTGCGTGTTGAGCACATCATCGTACTCCAGCAGGTGCTTGCGGACATCAAAGTTGGCCCCCTCGACACGATTTTGGGATTGCTCCACGACCCGGTCCACCAGGGGATTGGTGATGGGCATGGATTCATCGACCTGGAGTCGGGTCATAAGAGCTTCCATCTGCTGGCCGCCAAAGCGGGCCATCAGCTCATCTTCCAGAGACAGATAGAAGCGGGATGAACCGGGGTCACCCTGGCGGCCAGCACGACCGCGCAGCTGGTTATCGATCCGGCGGGCTTCATGCCTCTCAGAACCGATGACGTGCAGTCCGCCCAGGGCCTTGACGCGTTCCTTGTCGCGCATGTGCTTGAGGAAGAAGTTGATCTCGGCATCATAGATACCGTACTCCTCTTCGTTCATTTTCAGCAGGATCTCTTCTTGTTCCGCCATCGTCAAGTCGTAGGGATCCTCCACGCCCGTGCGGGCCAGGACCCGGACCACATCGCTAATGATCTCCTCTGCCAGTTCGCCGCCCAGCTTGATGTCTACGCCACGGCCTGCCATGCTGGTCGCGATCATGACTGCCCCAAAGGCACCTGCCCCGGCAATGATCTGGCTCTCTTCAGTGTGTTTGCGGGCATTGAGAACACTGTGTTCGACACCGCGCTTCAATACCTGGGCTAAACGCTCCTCATGAGAGGGATCAAGCTGGAGGATCTCCAGCAGCAGCTGGACATTCTGGGGCTCATTGAGGTTGAGATTCAAGTCCAGGTCAAGGTCTTTGATCAGGTTCCGGAGCGAACCCATCTTCAGCTGGTCCAGGGGTTCGTTCAGCGGGCTCAATTCAGGGATTCGCCGCCCGTCAGGATAACGGTCATGCTTGCGCATCCAGCTTTCACGGATCATCAAGGTATAGAGCAAGGTGCGGATGGAAGGTCCTTCCAGCCGATTGGACAGGGTCTCAGAATTCTCCACTGAGGTCGTACCTACCAATAAAGGCCTGCCCATCACATGATAGGCGAGGATCTCTTCGGTGATCGCCCGCAGTTTGGCTTCCTCGCTGAGATAGATCAGATCGGAATAATCCTTCCTCTTCCAGTACAGCGGTTCCTGCTGGGAATCATCCTTGTCCGCGTAAAAGGTATACTCAAAATTGCTTTCCGGCTCACGATCCTTAAGGGTGACCAGGGAAGTGTCCTCCTGGGCAGCGACGTAATCCAGGTTGGTCGGGATGGCAATTGGATCAAGGCTGTAGATCTCGTTGAACTCCTCGGATTCTGTCACAGCGGTACCGGTCATGCCGGATAATTTCTCATACATCCGGAAATAATTCTGAATAGTGATGGTCGCATAAGTGACATTCTCGCTCTGGACTTTGACGTTTTCCTTGGCTTCCACAGCCTGATGAAGGCCATCTGACCAGCGCCGACCTGGCATCAGCCGGCCGGTGAACTCATCGATGATGACCACCTTTCCAGCCTGAACGAGGTAATCCTTGTTCTTTTTGAAGATATATTCCGCTCGCAGCGCCTGCTCCAGGTAGCCCAGCAGGCGAGCTTGTTCAGGAGTGATGTCCTCGGGATTGTCAGGGTCGCCCAGCGGCTGCCCTAGCAGCTCTTCCACATGCATCTCCCCCAGCGGCGTGAGCGTGATATTGCGGTCCCGGATGCTGATCTCATAGTCCTCTGGCTGAAGCTTCTTGACGATAGCGGCCATCCGCCGGTACCATTCCGGGTCATCGTGGGAAGGTCCCGAGATGATCAGAGGGGTCCTGGCCTCATCGATCAGGACATTGTCGACCTCGTCGATGATAGCGTAATAGTGGCCGCGCTGGACCCGAGCCTCCAACTGCATGGCCATGTTGTCCCGCAGGTAATCAAAACCGAACTCATTGTTCGTCCCATAGAGGATATCCGCTTGATAAGCCTCTTTCCTGAGGACCATATCCAACTGATCCCGGTCTTCCTGGGGGTTCTTATTCTCAAGATTGACCAGGAAAGCCTTCTTGCCGTGCTCCGTGCGGGCTGCCATTTGCAGCACACCCACGCTCAGTCCCAGGAAATTGTAAATGGGGGACATCCAGCGGGCATCCCTGCGGGCCAGGTAATCGTTCACTGTCACCAGGTGGACTCCCCTGCCAACCGGCAGACCTCCCAGAGGGATGAATTTCCAGCTGTCTGGATCATCCCCCCAGGCAGCCCGAGCTTTTTTCACCCAGGACTCTGATAGAGCTAAGGCATTCAGGTAGAGGGGCAAGGTCGCGCCCAGGGTCTTTCCCTCACCAGTCCGCATTTCCGCCACAAAACCGCGGTGCATGGCAATACCCCCGATCATCTGCACATCATAATGGCGCTGGCCGATGGTGCGCTTCCCGGCTTCACGAACCGCCGCATAGGCTTCAGGAAGGATGTCATCCAACGTTTCCCCTTTAGCCAGGCGCCTGCGAAAGGAATCGGTCTTCCCTTTCAGCTCCGCTGCATCCAAAGACTCATAATCCGCTTCCATGGCATTGATCGCCGCCACTTCCTCGGCCAGTTGCAGAAGGATTTTCTGGTGGGGATCTCCCCCAATGAAACGAACGATTTTCTCTAACATCAGTTCACCTTGTGATTATCCATGCCGGCAGGGTGTACAGCCAGCGTACAGCTGATTTCTGGAGCGATTATAGCATAACGATATATACAAATTCTTAGAAGGCCAGCCAGCAATCTGAGGGAGGTTTGAAAGCCCGCTGATGTTATAATCCAAAATTGTGGATAGCCTTCCTGAAGCCCCGGTTCCCCTGACAGCCAACCGCCAAATCGCCCGCGCTGCCGGCTTGGTAACAACGGCTTTTGTGCTCAGTAACATCACTGGCCTGATCCGCCAGATCCTGGTTGCCAATGCCTTTGGTACTTCAGCGTCCATGGAAGCCTTTAATGCCGCCAACCGGATCTCCGAAACGCTCTTCAACCTGGTTGCCGGCGGAGCATTGGGATCCGCTTTTATCCCGACCTTCACCAGTCTGCTTGCCAAAGAAAAACGCGCAGAGGCCTGGAAGCTGGCCTCCTCGATATTCAATATCATCCTGATCGCCCTCTCCCTCCTGGCAGGGCTGGCGGCGATCTTTGCCCCCCAGGTGGTGCGCTACGTGATTGCGCCAGGATTTGCATCCGATCCAGCCAAGGAAGCCTTGACCATAGCGCTGACGCGGCTGATGCTGCCTTCAGCCGTGCTGTTTGGGATCAGCGGCCTGGTGATGGGAATCCTCAATTCCCATCAAAAATTCTTCATTCCAGCTCTAACACCAGCCATGTACCAGCTGGGAATGATCTTTGGCGTACTGGTGCTGTCGCCATCACTGGGTATATTCGGCCTGGCCTATGGCGTGCTGATCGGGGCTGCCTTCCATCTGATCCTCCAGCTGCCTTCCCTTTTCCGACAGGGAGCCCACTATACGGCTTCCCTGGGCCTTGAATCGCCTGATGTGAGGGAAGTCGCTCGCTTGATGGGACCCCGCCTGCTGGGCGTTGCTGTTGTCCAGCTGAATTTTTGGATCAACGTCCGCCTGGCATCCCAGCAGGCAGAAGGTAGCGTGACAGCCATCCAATTCGCCTTCGCGTTGATGCTCATGCCCCAGGCAGCCATCGCCCAATCGATCGCTACCGCAGCCCTGCCAACCTTTGCTGCCCAGGTTGCCAGGGATGAACTGGCAGAGATGCGGGCCAGCCTGGCTGCCTCCCTGCGGGGCATCTTGCTGCTCTCGATACCAGCCAGCATTGGCTTGATGCTGCTGAACTATCCCATTGTCCAATTGATCTATCAACGGGGAGAGTTCACCGCATTTTCAACCAGATTAGTCGGGTGGGCACTGCTCTGGTACGCTGCCGGGCTGGTGGGCCATGCTATGGTGGAGATCCTGTCCAGGGCGTTTTATGCCCTGCACGATACCAAGACACCGGTCTTGATCGGGATCGCTGCCATGTCCTTGAATGCGGCTTTCAGTTATGGGTTTTCAGCCTTGTTCCGGGGACTGGGATGGCTGCCTCACGGGGGCTTGGCCCTGGCAAATTCCCTGGCAACCGCCCTGGAAATGGTCGGCCTGCTGTTGATCATGCGCAAACGCCTGGCGGGTATCGATGGCAGGACCATTCAGCCAGCTCTCCTGGCTGCCCTGGGTTCTGGCGCTGCGATGGCCGCCGCACTGCTAGCCTGGAAAGCAACCGCCAGCTCGCTGCCCAATTCCCTTTTGAGCCTGGGAGGTATCCTGGTTGGTATGCTGGTTTACGGAGCGGGGTTATGGGTCCTCAAGACCCGAGAACTTAGGACACTGTTCAAGGCAGTGAGCTCCCGCCTGATCAAGAATTGATGGATCCTGATCTCAAGGGCTGACCAGCACTTCCACACTGGAAAGGGACTGGATCCCGGAGAATTGTCCATCCCTGGCTATCACCTGGACCCTGATCCATGATGATGACCCCACCTGGAAGGGGATCTCCCCCTCAAACAGCCGGTAACCTTTCCCCAGATCCTCCTCAGGCACCTCAATCACAGCAGAACCCACTTTAGCCCCATCGCGATTGATGCACTCGACCAGCAGCTCTCCTCCCGGGGCGATGCGGGTCACGCCCTGGACGATGAGCACATCCCCCTGGATCAGGGTGCTGGGCACAGGCTGCTGGATGATCATGTCGGCATATAGATCCAGGATGGTCTTGATCTCCTGTTCTCCTCCGGACAGCAGGACGATATCCGTTGTCGCTATCGAGGAGATCCTGCCATAGGGATCCACCGCGCTGATCTCCAGGCGGGCAGTCTCAGCCGCCTTGCTGATCTTGAAATCGAGATCCAGGAGCAGATGGGAATCACCTGTCTGGTCCGCGGACCTGGAAATCGTCTCCCGGTTGATCAGCCTCCCGTCATCGCCGTAGAGCGAGACCTGATAGATCAACTCCTCTTCCCGGTCATTGCGGGGCGGGACCAGATAAAGATGGAGGCTGAAGGGAGATAATACCCTGGAAAGCCGTCCCGGGCTGATGATCTGGATCTCCGCTTGCGGCAGGGGATCCGGGACAGAGATCGGCTCCGGCGTTCCGAGGACGATATCCAGGGTCGCTGTTGGTGGATCCAGAAGAATCTCCGGCGTAGCAGACGGCGTACTGGAGGGCTGGGGCGTATCACTAGCAGCCAGGGGATCGACTGTGTTCGTAGGCGGTAAGGTCACCTGGCCGCTGTCCACCAGCGCCTGGGCGGTTAGCTCTATCACCGTGGGCAGCTGGTCTTCTGGGATAAAGGTCGGCAGGGGGCCTCCTATCAAACCGGCACAGCCAGCGGTTAAGAAAACGCTGAAGAGGGTGCAAGCGAAGATGCTGCGGAGAGTCATACGGGGAAGATTCAAACGCATTGGTCCAAACAAGAGGCTAGCTTTCGAACTCTTCGATCACTGAATAGAGCTGGTCCAGGGCAACCGGCTTTTCAAGGAACATTTTGGCTCCAGCATGCAGTACATCATCGACCTGGCTGCTTCCTTCCGGCATAGCAGAGAGGATGATCACCGGTGTCTTATTTGTCTTTTCATCCGCCTGGATCTTTATGAGCAGTTCGAATCCAGAGACACCCGGAATGTTGAGGTCCACAAATATCAGATCGTAATCCTTGCTCTTGATCAGATCCCAGCCTTCCAGGGCACTGGAGGCGATGTCCGCCTGGTGGTTGGCAAGAGAGACGGCTTTTACGTACATTGCCAAGGAATCAGTATCATCGTCCACAAATAGGATCTGTCCCACTGCCCCTCACTTGTGTATCCCTACATTGCCTGCCAGAGCCATGATCTCCAGCATATATATCAAAGCTTGTAGATCGCACCAAACTTCTCGTTGAGATATTCCAAATACGGCTCAGGCGAGATGCCCTTTCCCACCACCCGTTTTACCAGGTCCTGGGGTTTGAACTTGGAACCATGCTGGTGGACATGCTCGCGCAGCCAGGCCAGCAATTCAGAGAAATTCCCTGCCTGGATCTGCTTGGAAAGACCTGGGATATCCTGGTTGATCTTCTCCCACAGCTGGTTGGCGACCAGATTCCCGAGGGAATAGGTGGGGAAATAACCCAAGATACCACTGGACCAGTGGACATCCTGGAGGACACCATCGGCATCATCCGGCGGGACAACGCCCAAATAATCGTTCATCCGATCATTCCAGGCCGTGGGAAGATCAGCGACCTTGAGATCTCCTTCCATCAAGGCGATTTCCAGCTCAAGTCTGAGCATGATGTGCAGGTTGTAAGTGGCTTCATCTGCCTCAACCCGGATCAAGGACGGCTCAACCTTGTTGATCCCTTTATAAAAGGTATCCAGATCGACATTGCCCAGCTGGGTGGGGAAGAGCTCCTGGAGCCGGGGGTAAAAATGGATCCAGAAATCATAGGACCGACCCAGCAAGTTCTCAAACATGCGCGATTGGGATTCGTGGACAGCCAGCGAGGCACCCTCTCCCAAGGGTGTACGATCCAAACGCTTGGCCACGCCCTGTTCATAAATCGCATGACCGGCTTCGTGCAAAGTGCCGAACAAAGCCGTGTTGAGGAAGTCCTCATCGACCCGGGTGGTGATCCTGACATCTCCCAGGCCAAAATTCGTTGTGAAGGGGTGGGCGGCTTTGTCCTGGCGGCCGTGTTTCCAATCATAACCGTACTTGGTAATAGCCTCCTCCCCAAATTGCCACTGCACATCACCATCATAATGGAGATGCAGGAAGCTATCATCCACCTGGTCCTTTTCGGCGATTGCCTGCAGGAGTTCAACCTGTTTGGGTCGCAGCTCGGAAAAGATCTTCTGGACGGCGGCGGTCTTCATGCCCGGTTCGAAATCATCCAGCAGCGGATCATAGACATGATCGTAGGGTGCGAAGAAATCGGCATACTGTCGCCTGAGATCAACGATCTTTTCCAGGTGGGGCTGGAAGTGGGGGAAATCATTATTGGCGCGAGCCTCTTCCCAGGCCCCGTGGGCCAGCACGGTTACCCGTGAAAATTCCTCAACATATTCACTGGGGACTTTGACTGCCCTCTGATATTCCCGGTCAGTGACCTCGACCAGGCAGGCATCATCGGAATCGCTATCTAGTGTCTCGGCATATGGTTTGAGATCCTCCAGGAGAGATCCAACCTCATCTGAGACAAATTTGGAATGGGACAGGCTGCTCAGGGTGCCAATCTGATAACCGCGGTTCTCCACGCCACCAGGAGGCATATAGGTCTGCTGATCCCAGCCCAGCAAGGCCGTGGCCCCATTGAGGTCAGCCACCACGCCCAAGATCCTTTTCAGTTGGTCCAATTTCTCTTGCATTTTCTCTCTCCGATAACCAATTCTCTAGGTTGTCTTTGCCGGGATAAGATCTCCCTTTTCATACCAGACGGACCACCGTCCAAGTCAAACTCGGTCTCCAAGCCTGCGAACGGCCTAAATCTTCTTCACCAACCATTATCATACCACGACTTATCTGGATGAGATTGGCGCGAAAACCAGTCAAGCCCAACTCTCCAGGCAAGCCGTACATTCAATCCTGGTCAATCCCGCGGGTCTCCTGCAGGATCCAGTCCAGATAGTTCCTTTCTCCGCCTATGATCGGCAGGGCAATGATCTCGGGAAGCTGGTAGGGATGGAGTTCCTGGACCGCGGGGATGAGCTGGTCGGTCAGCAATTCCCGGCGGGTTTTGATCAACAGCAAGACCTCTGGATCGCGCTGGATCTCACCTTCCCAGCGGTAAAGCGAGACCAATCCGGGAGAGATATTGACGCAAGCTGCCAGCTGTCCCTCCAGCAATCCTCTAGCGATCCGCTCACCGGTATCCAGATCCGGAGCCGTAACCAGGACCAGGATCGGCTGGCTGCTGTTCTCCATCGTTCCTCCTCAACAATTACAACGTTAGATTCCCATCCCTGAACCGGGCTGCTGCACCGCCCCGCCCCAGCGGCCGAAGGACACCAGATACAGCAGGAAATCAGCGGTATTCCCCAATAGGTTGCCCATTCTGATCATCCGTAAAGCGATATCGATCGCGCGTGCAGTCCCTTCTCCGTATACTTCCCGGATCTGATCCTTGATTTCCGGATCCGGGTCAGCGTTCGTTTCTGCCCAGTGCTGAGCGTAGCATACAGCCAGCTTCTGATCCTCCGGGGTATCCTCAGGGACCAGCCCCTGCAGATATTGAGTGATCTCCTCCGTGGAGACGCCGGCTTGCCTGGCCTGACCGACATGGAAGGTGCGGCAGTAGCGGCAGCCGTTGACTTCGGTGACTGCCAGCATCAGCCGTTCCCGGAAATCTGGCGGCAGGGTATCTGAACCCATAGCTTCTCTGATCTGGGCCCTGCGGGAAAGCAAGTACTTGAGGTCCTTCCAAAATGGTCTCAAGCCGGAATAATACCGGCGCTTAAAGCCCTTCTTTAAACTGCGTTCATGTCCATCCGACCTGGGTTGGCGTTTATCCTCGCTCATAGTTGGCACCTATCCTGCAAACTTGGTCTTTCGGTCTTCCATAATATTATCAGCAACCTGGAAGGATGAGCAATCCTTCTCTGAAGGAATATCCCTGTGGATTAGAAGTAGTGGACTGGGCTTTCTTTCGCGTGAGTGTTCGGGTAAGCTGCCGCATCCCTCCAATCAACACATGACAAGTTACATGAAAAAAGGTGACGAACAAACAGCTTATCTGGATATAATTGAATATGTGCCGTCAGGCACTTTAATTTATGCACGTCTCAGGAGTGAAGATATGTTCAAGATAACCAAGAAGAAGGTCCTAGCTCCTAAAATAACCCGGTTCAGCGTGGAAGCGCCTGAGGTGGCCCGCTCCAGAAAGCCCGGCCAGTTCGTGGTAATCCGGGCGGAGGAGACCAGTGAACGCGTCCCGCTGACGATCGTTGATTCCGACCCGGATAAGGGAACGATTGACCTGATCATCCAGGATGCCGGGTACAGCACCCACTGCATCAGCTGTTTGGAAGTGGGAGATAGTTTGCAGGATGTGTTGGGACCGCTTGGTCAACCAACCCATATGGAGAAATTTGGCACGGTTGTATGTGTTGGCGGCGGGGTTGGCACCGCTGTTCTCTTCCCCATCGCCAAGGGGCTGAAAGAGGCCGGCAACTACGTGATCACCATCAACGGTGCCCGCAACAAGGAGCTGGTAATCCTGGAAGATGAGCTGAGACAGGTCAGCGATGAGCTGATCATCACCACAGATGATGGCAGCTATGGGATCAAGGGCTTCGGCACCACAGTACTGCAGAAGCTGATCGATGAGGGCAGGAAGATCGATTTTGTGGTAGCCATCGGTCCGACCATCATGATGAAAATGGTTGCAGAAGTGACCCGCCCCTACAAGATCCCTACCATCGCCAGCCTGAACGCGATGATGATCGACGGAACGGGCATGTGCGGCGGCTGCCGGGTCACCGTGGGTGATGAGGTCAAGTTCGCCTGCGTTGACGGACCAGAATTCGATGCCCACCTGGTGGATTTTGATGAACAGATCGCCAAGCACCATTACTACGATCATGAGCAAGCCTGCCAGATGGAAAAGATTATCGCCGAAGCAGAACAGGAGAGATCATAATGGCCGAAGAAAAACGCTCCCGGCCCCCCCGCCAGAAGAAGGAACGCATTCCCCGCCAGGAAATGCCCGTACGCCCGCCGGAAGAGCGTATTCAAGATTTCAACGAAGTGGCTCTGGGTTTCACAGAAGAACTGGCCCTGACCGAGGCGAAACGCTGCCTGCAGTGCCCCAAACACCCCTGCATGGAAGGCTGCCCGGTCTCAGTGGATATCCCGGGCTTCATCCACCTCATCACCGAGGGAGACTATATCGGAGCCGCCCAGAAGATCAAGGAAACCAACCTGCTGCCAGCTGTCTGCGGGCGGGTTTGTCCCCAGGAAGAGCAGTGCGAGCAGGTCTGTGTGGTGGGCAAGATCGACCAGCCGGTTGCCATTGGACGATTGGAGCGTTTCGTGGCTGATTACGAGCGGGAAAAAGGCGCTGTGGGAATCCCGCAGATCGCCCCTGCTACCGGGAAAAAGGTAGCGGTGGTGGGCTCTGGACCAGCCGGCATCACCGTGGCTTATGAGCTGCTCCAAGCGGGACACGAAGTGACCATCTATGAAGCTCTTCATAAGTTGGGCGGGGTGCTGGTCTACGGCATCCCGGAATTCCGTCTGCCCAAAGCCATCGTGGCAGCGGAAATCGACACCATCAAGCACATGGGAGCGGAAATCAAGCTCGATATGCTGATCGGCAAGACCAGGACGATCGACCAGCTGATGGAAGAGGACGGTTTTGATGCCGTCTTCATCGGCACGGGGGCGGGACTGCCTATGTTCCTCAACCTGCCCGGTGAGAACTTGAACGGGATCAGTTCCGCGAACGAGTTCCTCACCCGCGTCAATCTCATGAAAGCCTATCGAGATGACTACGACACCCCGGTTAAGGTCGGAAAGAAAGTGTCAGTGATCGGCGCTGGCAACGTGGCCATGGATGCTGCCCGGTCCGCAAAACGGGTAGGAGGCGAGGACACCGAGGTATCGATCGTCTACCGCCGGGCCCGGGACCAAATGCCCGCTCGAGCGGAAGAGATCCACCATGCGGAAGAAGAAGGTATCATCTTCAATCTGCTTAACAACCCCATTCGTTTCATCGGAGATGACAAGCATAACGTGATCCAGATGGAGTGCATTAAAATGGAGCTGGGAGAACCGGATGACTCCGGCAGAAGGCGCCCGGTAGCTATCAAGGGCTCCGAACATATCATCGACACCGATACCGTGATCGTCGCCCTGGGCACCACACCCCGGAAATTCATTGCCCAAACCACCCCGGACCTGAAAACCAGCAAATGGGGTACATTCCTGGTCGATGAAGAGACCGGGGAGACCACGAAAAAAGGCGTCTTTGCCGGCGGTGATATCGTCACCGGGTCCGCCACGGTCATCAAAGCCATGGGGGCTGGCAGGGTCGCTGCTAAATCGATCAAAGAATACCTGGCAGGCTGAAAACCAAGCCTAAACACACTCAAAAACCCCGGGAAACCCGGGGTTTTTTTTATCTCTCCTGGAAGGCTTTTAGAGGCCCCGCAGAGGCTATTTAAGGGCCTGGAGTGGTATAATATAGAGATGTGTGCTTCCCTCAAAGCAGCACACTCTTTCATTAATATGTCTCAAATTACCTGAAAGGTTATTTTATGGATATTGGAGCCGTACAACCGATCAATATTGACCAGGAAATGCGCTCTTCCTACCTCGATTATGCCATGAGTGTGATCGTTGCCAGGGCGCTTCCTGACGCCAGGGATGGGCTGAAGCCAGTACACCGGAGAATACTCTACGGCATGTATGATATGGGCATTCGCTCCAACAGTTCCTATAAAAAATCAGCCCGGATCGTCGGTGAAGTGCTCGGTAAATACCATCCCCACGGCGACAGCGCTGTCTATGACGCCATGGTCCGCATGGCCCAGCCTTTTTCGATGCGCTACCCCATGGTGGATGGCCAGGGCAACTTCGGATCCATTGATGGTGATGAGCCCGCTGCCATGCGCTACACCGAGGCACGCATGGACTCCATCTCCGAGGAGATGCTGGCGGATATCGATAAGGACACGGTTGACTTTGTCGATAACTTCGACGGCTCCCTCAAGGAACCGGATGCGCTCCCTGCTCGCCTTCCCAATCTGCTGCTGAATGGAGCATCTGGTATCGCTGTCGGAATGGCGACCAACATACCCCCTCACAACCTGACCGAATTGGCGGCGGGGATCAATTACCTGATCGACAACTTCGATGACATCGATCAAGTCACCCTGGAGGACCTGATCAAGCTGATTCCCGGCCCAGATTTTCCCACGGGTGGAATCATCATCGGTGATGAAGGCATTCGCCAGGCATATGTCACGGGCAGGGGCCGGATCATCCTGCGGGGAAGAGCTCATATCGAAGAGATGGATCAGAGCGGCCGCTACCGGATCGTGATCACAGAGATTCCCTACCAGCTGAAGAAGACCACCCTGATCGAGCGGATTGCGAACCTGGTCAGGGATGAAAAGATCAAGGAAATCTCGGACCTGCGCGATGAATCCGACCGCAATGGGATGAGCATCATCATTGAGCTCAAGCGCATCGCCCAACCCCGCAAAGTGCTCTTCCAGCTCTATAAATACTCGGCTCTGCAGACTACCTTCGGGGTGCAGATGCTGGCGCTGATCAACGATGAGCCGGTCCTGCTCTCTCTCAAGCAAGCGCTGAAACTTTACATCGACCACCGTCTGGACATCATCCGGCGCCGGACCCAATTTGAGCTCAACAAAGCGAAAGCCCGAGCCCATATCCTGGACGGTCTGCTGATCGCACTCGCCAACCTGGACGATGTCATTGAAACCATCCGCAATTCTGCGGATACAGAATCTGCCCGAATAACCTTGATGGAACGCTTCGAGCTATCGGAGATCCAGGCGCAGGCAATCCTCGATATGCAGCTCAAGCGCCTGGCTGCCCTCGAACGCCAGAAGATCGAGGACGAACACAAAGATCTTGTCAAGCTCATCAAGAAATTGAACGCCCTTCTCAAGAGCCAAAAAAAGCAGCTGGGGTTGATCAAGGATGACCTCGCTCAACTAGTGGAAAAATACGGGGATAAGCGGCGCACGGATATCGCCCCTGACGCAACAGAAGAGATCGATGAGGAAGACCTGGTATCCGATCAACCGATCTTGATCAGCCTCACCGAACGGGGTTACATCAAGCGGGTGATGGCCCTGACCTACCGCTCCCAGAAGCGGGGCGGCATCGGGGTTAAAGGTCACAGCACCCGGGACGAGGACGAGGTCATGGCCTTGATACCCGCCCGGACCCTGGACACGATCCTGTTCTTCTCAGACCGCGGCAAGGTCTACTCTGACAAAGCCTATCGGATACCCGAGGCAGGCCGTACCAGCCGGGGACTTCCCATCGTCAACGTGCTTAACATTGATCCCCAGGAAAAGATCACCGCTATCCTGCCAGTGTCCGATTTCAAAGAGGCTAAATACTGCACAATGGCCACCAAGAATGGGCTGATCAAAAGGGTTGACCTGAGAGAGTTCGAATCCGTTCGCCCTTCCGGCTTGATCGCCATCAACCTCAAAGACGATGACAGCCTGGGGTGGGTCCAGCTCAGCAGCGGAAAGAACGATGTTGTCCTGGTCACCCGGAATGGTTATGCTCTGCGGTTCTCAGAGAAGGAAGTCCGGCCGATGAACCGTCCGGCGATGGGTGTGATCGGTATCCGACTCCGGGAAAAGGACCAGGTTGTGGGAATGGATATCGTCGAAAAGAATGGCGACCTGCTGGTCATTACTGAAAAAGGCTATGGAAAACGGACCGAACTGAAAGCCTACCCCAGCCGCAGTCGAGCGACCATGGGTGTTCTCACCATCGATAAGAAATCCCTTAAGAAGATCGGCCACATCGCCGCTGCCAGGGTCATCCAGCCTAAAAAGGATCAGATCACGGTCATTTCTGCTGAAGGCACCGTGATGCGAACCCGGGCGGAAGCCATATCCCAGTATAATCGGGTCGCCCAGGGAGTCATGGTGATGCAAATGCGGGAAGACGATGAAGTGGTCTCGATCGCCCGCTTCGCTGACCAGGAGCTGGAGATCGATCTGGACCACCAACCCCAAGATAATTAAGACAGTAAACGGTTTCCCGAGAATCCGGGAAACCGTTTATTATTAGGCTAGTGCCCGGGTCAAAATGGCAGGGCTACCTTACCGGCTACCAGCAGGCAGAACGCGCTCAACAGGGTTGCGGTCAAGAACAGCAGAAAGGCCAGCACAAAGCGCTGCCCAGGGGTCATGCCCAGGAACTGGGGTTTAGGCGTTGGCTCTCCCCAGACATCTTCCTCTGAAAAATCAAAATCATCGTCAAACTGGTTTCGGATATCATCTAGTGACATAATCTACTCCCAGAACCCCTTAATCATTTACCAGTGTAGCTTATTTTCAGGATCTGTCAACCAGGCGGATCTGGATCTCTCCCGAATGATAGGATTGGACCAGACCCGTTTGGTCCCGCAGGCTGAGTGAACCATCCTCGTTAATCCCCAGCACTTCCCCCTGGGCCATCTCGCCCTGCGGCGTGGACAGGACCACCGCCTGGTTGCGGTAAGCCAGAGCTGAGTTCCAGGTATTGATAAGAGAAGGCTCTGCCAGCCTTTTATACCACTTGAGAAGTGACTCCATGATCTGGAAGAGCAGCTCCAGGCGGGAGATGCGCTTTCCGAGACATTCTTCCAGGGTGGCAGCAGGAAAAAGCAGCTCCACATCCGGCGGCAGCGCCTCCCGGTGGACATTCAGGCCAATACCCAGGATGATGGCGATCAGCTGACATCCGTCCCAATGCACCTCCGGCAGGATGCCCGCGACCTTTTTGCCCTCCACCAGGACATCATTGGGCCACTTGATACTGGCGGACAACTGGTAGATCTCCTGGAGGACCTCCCAGACAGCCACCGCGCCCAAACCCGCCAGTCGGCCCAACAGCTCCGGCTGGATCCTGCCCGGTTCGGGATAGAGGACCCAGCTCAAAGCCAGGGCACTTCCCGGCTCAGTGATCCAGCCTCGTCCCTGCCTGCCCCTGCCCGCTGTCTGGGAATCAGCCAGCACCAGCGAGAAGGGAGGAGCTCCCTTTTGGACGAGTGCTTCTGCTTCAGAATTTGTTGACCCCACCTCCTGGAAGAGGTAGAGCTCCCCCAGGGGAAGTTCCTCCAGGCGCTGTCGCCAGATATCAATATCCATAACCTTAATTTTACTTGAAAGGGATCAAGATCGAGGGCTGATCTGGTCTGGAAAACAAGAACGGCTTCCTTACGAAAGCCGTTCAGTATCACAATTCGAGGGGCATAAAGCCTATTTGCTGTTCTTGACAGGCATACCGCCGTTCTTCGGTTCAGGAACAGGGAAGATCTTATCCAACTCAGCAGCCTCGATGGTCTCCTGCTCCAGAAGCCTGACGGCAATGGCATCCAGGACCTCTCGGTGCTGAAGGAGGATTTCTTTTGCTCGTTCATAGGAATCCCAAACCAGCTGTTTGACTTCCCCGTCGATCTTCTCGGCTATAGCTTCCGAGTAATCGCGCTGTTCTGTGAACTCCTTACCAAGGAAGATCATCTCGTCCTTCTGCCCGTAGACCATCGGTCCCAGCTCAGTGCTCATCCCCAGGCGGGTGACCATCTCCCGAGCGAGCTTGGTGACCCGCTCAAGGTCGTTGCTGGCGCCTGAAGTGATGTCGCTGAAGACGATCTCTTCTGCCGCCCTTCCGCCCAACAAGCTGATCATATCAGCCAGCATCTTCTTCCGGGAGACCAGCGTGCGGTCAGTCTCCGGCAGGATCAGGGTATAGCCGCCTGCCTGTCCGCGAGCGATGATGGAGATCTTGTGGACCGTATCCGCCTCGGGCAGTGAGCGGGCTGTGATGGCGTGGCCGGCTTCGTGGTAAGCGATGATCTCCTTCTCGACATCGCTGATCAAGCGGCTCTTGCGCTCAGGACCAGCGATCACACGTTCAATAGATTCCTGGAAATCGGTCTGTTCGATCATCTTCTTACCGCGCCTGGCAGCCAGGATAGCAGCTTCATTGATCATATTTTCCAGATCCGCACCCACAAAACCAGGGGTGCCTTTTGCGATGATCTTGAGATCCACATCGGGAGCAAGCGGTTTGCCGCGGGCATGGACCTCGAGGATGGCTTCCCGACCGCGCATATCCGGACGGTCCAAAATCACCCGCCGGTCAAAACGTCCGGGCCTCAGCAGCGCCGGGTCAAGTACATCGGGCCGGTTGGTAGCAGCGATGATGATCACATTGGTGTCGGTATCAAACCCATCCATCTCCACCAGGATCTGGTTCAAGGTCTGCTCGCGCTCATCGTGACTGCCTCCCAATCCGGCTCCCCTATGGCGGCCAACTGCATCGATCTCGTCCACGAAAACAATGCAGGGCGAATCGCTCTTGGCCTTATCAAATAGGTCCCGGACCCGGCTGGCGCCGACACCGACGAACATTTCCACAAATTCAGATCCAGAAATGGAATAGAATGGAACGCCTGCTTCACCAGAGACCGCTTTCGCCAGGAGGGTCTTGCCAGTACCCGGCGCCCCCATCAGCAGCACGCCTTTCGGGATCCGGGCTCCCAGGGAAATGAATTTCTCGGGTTCACGGAGGAACTCGACCACCTCGAACAGCTCTTCCTTGGCCTCCGGGATCCCTGCCACATCATCAAAGGTGACAGTGGGATTGTCCCCGGTGAATTTCCTGGCCCGTGATTGTCCGAAATTCATAGCAGCTGAGCCGCCGCCCCTGGCCTGCCGGAACACAAAATAGAACAAGCCGGCGATCATAATGAACGGCAGGATATAACCCAGCACATTGATCACGCCAAACCAGGCGCTGGGGGGCTTGATATCGATCAGCACGTTCTCAGGGCTGAGGTCCTCAGCGGTCACTCCCAGCTCCTTGAGCTGCTCCACATAAGTCGCCCCAGGCTCCTTTTGCGAGGTTGCCTCAGATTCATCCGGGTAGATCAAGGTGATCTCATCTTCATTAACGACCACACGGTTGACCTTGCCCTCCACGATCTGTTGGGCTACCTCTCCAATGGATAACTCTTCTGTGGTAATCGCCTGCTGCCTGACAGCATAAAAGACCAGGATGATGATCCCGACGAATACCAGCATATAAACCAATGATTGTCTGTTATTTGATCCAGAATCCACAAAAACCTCCGTTGGGCAAATGCCCAGCGCGCCTGGATTGACCGCTCCAGCGCAGGGTGCTTTTCAGCAATTTACGCAAATTGCCTGTTGGAAAGCAGAGACATTATACCAATCACCCCCTGCATTGAATATAGACGAATGCGCAATTAACAGGATATTTATATTATCCCCCGTTTTTCTCCAGATTCATGAACAAGACCCTGGATGCGCTCTAGCTGGCACTCTGGTGTGAATCACAGAACAGATGAACCGCTTCGCGGACAAACTCCGCTCCTCCCTCGCGGATGCGCTCATAATTCACTGCGAACCGAGGATCCTGGACCCACATGTCAGCCAGGTTTCGCAAGAATTCGACATCGCAGGTATAGAAATAGCGGTTGAGGTATTTGTAGTAATCCCCTACAGCAGCCTGGACAGCAGGATCTGCTGGCCGTGCCAGGGAATCCTCGGTCACCATCCGCCGGATGATATCTCCACCCTGCTGTTTGATATCCTCTTTCTGAGCATCGCTGTAGCTGGACCATTTTCGGCGGGATTCCTGATATTGAGGCGTATCCCCCCAGCGTTCCTTGACCTCGTCCTCATACTCCTTCTCATCAAATCCAGAAAAAAGGTTCTTATCCGACATTTTAAAATCTCCTTCCAAGCTCTGGATTGTCTCATCAATGGTTGAAATGAGCTTCTGGTAACGCTGGATCTGTTTCCGCAGGGCCAGTTGGTGCTGTTTTAGCGAGGGTAATAGCTGGAAATCAGGGCGATCCAGAAGGTACTGGATCTCCTTCAGCGGCACGTCCAGCTCGCGGAAGAACATGATCTGCTGGAGGGTCAGCAGATTGCCCCGATCATAATAGCGGTAGCCATTCTCGGCAACCAGGGCTGGTTGGAATAAACCTTGCTGTTCGTAATAGCGCAGTGCCCTTGGTGTTGACCCTGCCAGGTCAGCCAGCTCCTTGATGGTATACATAGACTCACCTCAGGGAGACATTCTACACCTTAACGTTACGTTAATGTCAAGGGCAAAAAGAACCACTCAGCGGTGTGAATCACTCCAGGTTGTTAAGCTGGTTTCGCAGTTCCTCAATCTTGTCCGAGGTGTAAGCCCCACTCTCCCGCCACAGGATAGTCCCCTCATTATCCACTAGCAAGACCGTGATGGCATCCTCACTGTCGATTGCCAGAGCCTTTTTGAACCTTTCCTTATCAAGATACAAGGTGATCGTCCGCTCCCGGGCTGTCTGATCGGGGATCCCAGCGCGCATGCCTTCGTTTATGAATGTCCGTGAAAGAGCTGGCAGCTCATAGATCGTAGGCAGTTCATAATAGACCAGTCCCTTCTGCTCCTGTTCCAACTGCTGGGCAGCAGGGATCCAGGTGTTGACTTCTCTCTGCTGCCATTGCTGGAAGGGAACGAACAGCAAATTGTACTCCCCCTCGAAATCCCGGGGGAACTCATATTCAATCCGCATCAGATTCTTACCGCTGACAATTGGAAAATGGGCTCCTTCCCGGATGACCCCCAGCCGGCTCTTACCAACACCGATCCTTGAGTTCAAAAAGGACAACATCCCAATGATCAACAGTGCTGCCAGAATAACGCTTAGAATAATTTTCATTTCCCTCGTAATCATCAAAAACCACTTATCAGTTTCCTAGATGGAACCAACCAGGGATGTCTTACCTGCCTTTTTTCCTCACATATGTGCGCATTTTTCTTTTATGATTTATACTGATGGTATCCAATTATCCGTTTCACAAGGAGGATTTCCATGTCTCGCGTTATTCATTTTGAGGTTCCGGCAGACGATCCGCAACGGCTGATCAAGTTCTATGAAGAGGTTTTCGGCTGGCGAATTGAGAAATGGGATGGTCCGATGGAATACTGGCTGGTAATGACCGGGTCGGAGGATGACCCAGGGATCGACGGCGGCCTGGCCAAGAGAACTGATCCGGAAGTTGGAGTGGAGATCACGGTTGATGTGGCCGACCTCGATCAAGCCCTTGCCGGGGTAGAATCCCACGGCGGAGAGGTCATCCGCCCTAAAGGAGCTGTACCCGGTGTTGGCTGGCTGGCCTATATCAAAGACACCGAAGGCAATATCCTGGGCATGATGGAAAGCGATCCGGATGCCGCCTGAAGATTCGCCAGATAGATGAGACCATGAGCGATCAACAATACAACACACTGCAGGATGACCATCTGAGGTTCGCCAAGTCGATCTGGAATAGAATCTGGGAGCTCCTGGAAAAGGACAACCGCTCACCTTCGGAGGAGGAAGACCTGCTGCTGAGTGCTTATGCCTCACTTTACCACTGGAAGCAGGTCGGCAAGGAGGCTAATCTCCAGCGGGGGTATTGGATGCTGTCCCGGGTCTATCTAGCCCTGGGAGCCGCGGATCAGGCCCTGGATTGGGCACTTAAGTGCCAGAGGATCACCCAGGAATACACCATGTCCATGGAGGATTTTGACCTGGCTTATGCTCAGGAAGGATTAGCCAGGGCTTATGCCATGGTGGGTGAGCTTGAGCTAGCCAGAAAGCACCGGCATGAGGCTGCAGTCCTCAGCGAGCAGATCGAGGATCCGGAAGACCGCGAGATCTTCTTAGGTGATTTCCAGGGAGGGGATTGGTTCGAGCTGGACCTGGGGTAGCTTCGCCGAGATCGAGAATGCACCCCTGCAAAGAGGTCCGGTTCTGGTCCTCCAACAGACCAGGACAGCCTCGATCCCTTGGTCCGGCTCATCCTCGGGTCGGTTGCCAGGGTCACTAGAATTTGGCTGGGAGGTGGAGCATGTCTGAATTCCGGGGAGCTATCTGGGGTGTCAGATGGCTGCTTGTCCCGCTGATCCTGCTCAGCGCCTGCCAGGGAGTTCCTTCTCCTTCCCCGGGCACAGGGCAGGAAACTCTCAACAGCACAGCTCCCCCTTCCCCAACAGCAACCGAGGTTGCCCCTCCTCAGCCGACTTTCGATGTTGGAGTCCAGCCCTACCTGGAGGATGTTGAAGATATCTTGCGGCACAGCGCAGTGGTCATCAAGGATCGTGCCCTGGGGATCCCGGATGCCTGCCCGGATCTCTATATCACGGCCTTCCCTTATTCTGAACCTGACCGCACCGGAGGGCAGACCCTGGCTGTCACGGCCCTGACCCGCGAGGATGACGGCTCGATCATCCTGGGCGAACACCGCTACCTGTGGAATCTCAAGGGGGAAGGCGTGGATCCAGAGCGCTGTAAGCAGGTCTACATCCAAGATAGATCCGAACCGGGCTTGATCCGGATCGTTTTTCAGGTCCAGGATCCCTACGACAGCTCCTGGAGGATCGGAGTTGCTTCCGGCATCTGCCCCAGCCTTGAGCTGGCTGGCTACTTTTACCTGGAACATCCGGATGACTTCCAGCTGCTGATCACAACATATGCCCAAGGAGAGCCAACTGACTTCTGGCTCCGGGATGGTTCCCAGCTCCTGCGGTATCACTGGGAACCCTGGCAGGAGACGCTGCTGTGGACCATAAACGATGTGCCAGGGAGCATCTCTGATTTGAATTGGGACAATACCTCCCAGGATATCAACGGAGACGGCCTGCCAGACCTGGCAATCACCTGGAATATCAGCGGAAACCAGGAAACCAGGTATTACAGTCCTGCCGCGAATGGTTTCATCTTATTGGAAAATGGAAGCGCAGGAGACTAGCATCGGTATGGTACTAGGGGGAGAAGAAATCCCGCACTGCACTGACCCCTGATCCATAGAGCTGGTTGTATTTCTCATCCCCCACCCGGATGTCGAAATTCGTAGGATCTATATTGCAATCGCTGATCTCGATCGTCCGATGTTGATCAACAGAGCTGGAGGAATAGCTGGCTAGCTCATAGGAATGGTAGATATTCCTGAAGGTCAGACTCAGGAATTCCCAGACATTCTCAGGAAACTCCGGCTGGTCAGGGTGGAGATAATGATCGGGATAGAGAAACAACCCCAAGGTCTCCCAATTGATGCCTTCCCGGAAAGCCCAGGATCTGCTCGCCAGGTCCGGCCGGTCAAAAATATGCATGGGGAAATTATCGAACAGCCCCCCATCGACGTAGTAATCCCCTTTACCAAAGGATTGGCCGTCGAACTGCAGGGCCTCGAAATAAATCGGGATGGACATGGACATCCTGACAGCGTCCGCAACCGCCACATCAGGGGTAGAGAGCGCTGAAAAGACCTCAGCTCGCTGGCGGGACAGGTTAGCTGCTACGATATACAAGTCCCGAAAACCGAGGTTCTTGAAGTCTGCGAAAGTTGCCCTCCCATTTCCCTCACAATGATCTTCAATGACCCCGATCAACCATTCGTAGAAGTACTCACTGGAATACCAGCCGTACTTGGTCACGAAGCGGTGGGCACTCTGCTGTTCAGCAAGCCAGGGAAGCAACTTATGAGCAGGGCGAGTAAGATTCTGGGGCACTTTAGTCAGATCCAGGGTGTTGAAGAGCTCAAGGGTTGCGGGAATGGGCAGCCGCAGCGAGAGGACGGCCGCGGTTATAGCGCCCGCGGATGTCCCGGCAACACGCTCGATGTTATCGATGACCCGGTATTCGTCCAGTACTTCAAGCGCCCCCATGTAGGCAATGCCCCTGACACCTCCACCTTTGAACACCAGATTCCGATAGAGGGTCCTCTTGTATTCGTGGTCGATGGCAGATTTCAGCTTTTGTAAGAAATTTGGTAAGGCCATATTCTCATCATAACATATGCCAAATATCGCGCATGGCATCCGATCAGACAGCTTGAAGAAGGCCTGTCAGGTCAGCACATGCTAGCGGGATCCCGCAGCCATGTTGAATTTCCTCCAAGCTATGCCGTGGAAGAGGGAGGCTTTGACCGGGAGCCGCCTGACCTCCTCCAGCCAGCGCTCCTCTGCCTCGCGAGCCTGCTGGAAGCAGCTCCTGGAATAATCGCTGCGCTCCTCCCGGGATGCGCCCCGGCGCTCCAGGGCGCCCTGGATGAACTTCGTTTCGAGCACATCGCGTTCCTCCTGGAAGGCTGCGGCTCGCTGGGGATAATTGGCAAGGACTTCGCGATGCAGGCGCTCATGGGCCCAGAACAGGGTCGCAGGATCGAAGGTGTCACGGGGTTCCGGCCCCAGGTCGAGCGGGGCATCCACCCAAACCGGTTTGAATATCCCAGTGCAGGGTGCAGCGGTGCCGGTAGCCAGGATCAAGGGATTCCCTTCCTCCAGGGAAACGATCAGCGATGCTGTGGTCTGGCTGCTCCTGATCGGTCCCAGGCTGGCGTGCATGCAGATATCAGCACCTGCCAACCCGGGAAGCGGATTCTCATCCCCTCCATGGTCGCGGAGGATCTTAGCCATGGTTTCCGGGCTGATCGATCCCCTGGAAGCTTCCATGAGCGCCCGGGAGCGGGCACAGCGTTTTCTTCCATCAGCAAAGGTGGTGTAGATCAGATCCGAGAGATCCCCGGCGAGGCGGATATCCTTCTCAGATTTTGCCAGTCCCCGGTCAATGATATAGTCCACCAGGCCAGGCGAGGATCGATCCCAGCTGTCTTGCAGGGAAAGCAAATTCGAGATACTGTAAAGGGGATCCACCCGGCGGGCAGCCCAGTGGCGATCGATGGTCTCCAGCACCCAGCTCTCTTGTGGATCAGCAATCAAAAAGCTGTTGTGATAGTACAGGTGGCCCTGATGGACACAATTTCCGCCCTGGCCGAACTGCTCCAGCAGGCTGCCAATGACATCGACTGCTTCCGGGGCGGATGCTGCCCGCTCCAGGCCCAGGCGCAGGAGGTCCATCCCCAGCAGCGCAGGCTCCTTGTTGGCAGGGATTTTTGAGAACACCGCTTCGTTGCCAATGGCCAGTCCATGCTGGTTGACACCCATTTCCGCTCCCCACATCCAGAAGGGGCGGGAGAGCAGCACTGCCCAGGTGCGGGCCACCTGGGGGATCTCCAGGTATGTGCAGCGGAGAATTTCTCCAGGTTGATAAGAACGCTCGGGGATCCAATCCAAGAACTGAGCCTCGTTCGGCGGGCGGTCCGAGTTCTTCGCCAGCAGAGTACGCCCCGCAGCAGTGATTGTGGAATCGGCGATCAAAGTATCACACATATAAAATACCTCCTGGCAAAATTATAAACGGAAACGGTTTCCACCATGGTGGAAACCGTTTCGATCGTTTTGGTCTTCGACTGCTCAGGATTGAGCGATCGGTGTGAATCCTGGCTACTTGATTTCTACAACGGCGGCCTTGGGTGAGAAGTCGCTTCCCAGTTTGCTCTTGATCAGCCTGTAGATGGATACCAGGAACTCGATGCTGGAAACGATCAGCGCTACCAGGAATCCCCAGCGGTAAGCGTGCATGCCAACCAGCTCCCATTTCAGGTTCTCAATAGCGGTCAAACCTTCCATCAAGCCTGAAGAGGAGCGGGCAGCCAGCCACAAGGTATGTCCCTGGACCAGCAAGGCCAAGACACCGATGGTGTAGAGACTGAGGACCAATTTGGCGATCCTTCCAGGCCAATCCATCCGGCCTTTCCAGAACAAGTAGATATTGAGCAGGATACCTGCGGCTAAGCCGATCTGGATCCAGATCAGGAAGTCCAAGATGACGGGATTGGGGTAGAACTCTCCCCCAGGGAAGGTGACAATTCCGATCCACTGCGGGAAGAAGGTCACCAGGACCAGCAGCAGCACACCCATGACCATGCTGAAAACCATCTCGCCCCGCTTGAGATCCTCATCGGGATTGATTTCTGGCAGGCTGCGCGGGTCCCAGGGTTCTTCCTTGGGGTATGGTTTCGCATCAAAATACTGCAGGATCATGAAGGTGATCAGCACCCATCCCAGGGAGGCTGGCACACTGTTCACCAGGGAGGAGATGATCTCCAGAAAGGTAAAACTCTCTCCCGCCACGAGCATGCTGATCCCCCAGGCTAGCAACTGGGCCCCCAGAACTGCCACAACCACGATCCAGGCGACCATCCGGAACAGCGGGTAAAGCACCGGTCCAACCAGGTACTGACCTTCAGGATGGTAAGATGCGGCTACCTGCCGGGGGCGACCCAATTCCTTCAGCAGCTCTTCAACCTGGGCATCCGTGGGCTCCGGGCCATAGCGGTCTTCCAGATTGTCAACCACAGAGGAACGCAGCTCAGCCTGGATATCTCCTCTCTTTTTGCGCGGGATAAAGCGCCCAACTTCATAAATATAACGATCTATCATACTCATTGTATTATCCTCCTCTGGCTCAGTTGGCCAGTAATGAATCCATGACATCTGTGAGCTGGCGCCAGTCTCCAGTCAGATCGGCGAGCATCGTTTCACCGCCATCACTGAGTTTGTAGTAGCGCCTGGGTCGTGAACCTTCCACGTTCCACTCACTTTCCAGCAGACCCTGTTCCTCCAACCTCCGCAGCAGCGGATAGAGAGTGCCCTGTTCTATGTCCAGTCCCTTCTCAGCCAGGCTGCTAATCAAAGCGTACCCGTACTTTTCCTCCTTCAGCTGGCTGAGTGCGGCCAGGACCAGGATACCCCGTCGGAGTTCCTGGGTCAGCTTCTGATACTGTTCTTGCAATGCGTTTTCTATCATCATGTTACACATTATACAATGTATAACACAGTATTGTCAATA
>JBGCVQ010000002.1:0-15106 GCA_045888315.1 Anaerolineales bacterium
TCCGCATGATATTGGCTGATGGTCACCCGCAGGCCAAGCTTGTTGGGTGAGCTGTCATTGAATCGATCCAGGGGCAGATCCGGGTGGAGGCGTTCTTTGAAGTAAACCTTGAGAAAGGCCTGCTGTCCGGTGACTCCGGTAAATCCAGCCTCTTCGACCCGGGCCAGACTGATATCAATTCCCTGCACATTGACATTCTTTGTTGCCTGGGTATTCGTCACTCCCTCGATCACCGTCACTTTCTGGATGGCTTCTTCGATATCCGGACTTCCTTGCCAGATGTAATAGGCTGTGGCCTGGCCATTTCCGTCGGTGGTCAGCGATAGATCTTGCTGGGAGATATTCGAATTGGGATCCAAAGCCAGGCTTCCCCCGGAACTGCTGCCCTCAACCTGCAGAGTGAGCGGTGTATTGGGTACGGGATTGTTCCAGTAATCGGTGACAAAAATCGTGAACACGGATGGGAAAGAACACTGGGTGCAGGCGAGGATGTATTCGTCGGACTGGACAGAGAGCTGATATTGATTGACAAAGATCCAATTTGTGCCAGTTAAGCCGCTAGCGGTGTCTCTGGCGGAGATTGTGACCTCGTGCCGTGAAGTGCTTACGGTCTGACCGGGATCAAGTTTGAAGGAGGTATAGGTAGCCTGGATGAGGCCGTTCTCATCTGTGGTGGCCTGTTGGGGTTGGATGGTGCCCGGTCCAGCGTCCGCGCTGACCTCTAAATCCACAATGCGGTCTTTAAGTGGATTTCCCTGGGTGTCTTTGACCTGAATTGTGATATATGCTGTGCTGGTGCCATCCGCTGCTAGTTCGCTGCTGCTGGAGGTGACCTCAATGGATAATTCAGCGTTCAGGGGGAGCGTAAAATCAAAATCCTGGATACCCCCGCTGTCCTCACCGCCTGGCACTGCCGCGGTTAGGGAGTAGCTTCCATCTGCCGTGGAAAGGGTGGAATTTGAGGCGGCGCCAGAGATGATCTCTATGACCGCCCCCTGGATCGCCCCGCCTGTCTCTGCGTCCGTTACCCTACCGCTGATATCTACCGAACCGAAGTTATCGCTGTTATCAATGAAATCGACGACCTGGTCGTAGTTCTCCGCATAAGCCCGGACGGTTATCTGGGTGCCGACCTCAGGGGTCGGGGTTAATTCGGGAAGCGCCGTTCCTGCGCTCCCGGTTGTGAGGCCGCTGGCGACTGCATGGCGGTAAAAGACCTCTGCGACTCTTTTCGCGCCCCCTA
The DNA here is from genome assembly GCA_045888315.1 of Anaerolineales bacterium. Taxonomy (GTDB): domain Bacteria; phylum Chloroflexota; class Anaerolineae; order Anaerolineales; family UBA11858; genus B10-G9. Next base: position 1,244 of record JBGCVQ010000002.1, read on the forward strand.
ATGTGTCACTGGAATCACTTGTTGTTATATAGAATCCATTTACATTATGGACAAAAAACATGTCTGCAATACTATAGGCAGTGTAGCCATGAAAACTCTGGGGAGTTGCGGATCCGCCGATGGTCCCAGCTAATTCCAGCATGGTTTGAAAAAAAACATCCGTATTCAATACAAGGATCGTGGTTTGGCCAGGATCGAAGGGAGGATTGAGAGCCCAGCCTGTGACCCCAGCCTCGCTGATGTTTTCTGCCCTTTGGCTCATCCCTAATTCCTGGGCAGTCGCGTTCAGCGCCTCACGGATGGCATCTTGTGGATCTTGGGAATCTGGGCTGGCAAAAACAGAGGAGGTCGATGTGATGAGCAGGATGATTGCCAGGAACAGGGATGTGGAAACGCGTACCTTCATGAAGTTGCTCCTTGATCAAGGGCAATAGGTTGAGGGCAGGGAGAATGATCTTCTCACACTCAAGTTAATAGTGATCAAGCGAGAAGATCTTTATAGAAATTGTAGGTGATAGTCTCTGACGCTAGCCTACACTTACTTCACAAAATTGTTGGCTCAGGCATGATAGAAATGTATCCCTGGAGAGGGACACCTGGCACCAGCCAGACGGGAGGACTTCAGTCCGGCAGATCAGGGGACAGAAGACCGACTAAGTCTGCTTGACACTCCCCGGATTGTTCTGTACACTACAGGGTGAAAAATCAATTCACTGTTCCACCCTGAGATCCCATGAGCCCAGATTATGAGCGCGTGATCGCCCAGGAAGAGAAGGTCCTGGCGTCCATCCAGGAACAAAGCGAAAAGATCATTCCCGAGTTGAAACGCACCACGGCTGTCTTTCTGCGGGACTGGGCCATCGCGCTCCTTAAGGGCTACTTGAAAAGAAGGCCGGATATCGCCCAGGGCCTCACCCCCCAGCGGTCAGAGGCCCTGAAAAAGGAATTCACTGCCATCCTGGAGGCCTTTCCCGCTGCCGCCGAAGAGCGGCTGAAAGATCCCCATATCTGGCTCCACCGCGTCCCCATCCCCAAGTATGAGCTGGCTGACCTGTCCTACTCCTATCAGTTCGAAAAGCGCTCCCACAATGCCATCGAGGGCGCCATCAAGGAATTGATCGGTCCGGTGGGCGCTTTGCTGAACAAATATGGGTTGATCGAGATCGAGGACAACATCGATTGGGAACTGGGACCGGACGGCACGCCTCGGTGGACCTATAAGCTCCCCACCCGGGGCATCGAGGGTCACCCGGCCCTGAGCAAGGTCCGGGAGCGCTATAAGAACCTGCTGATCGAGTATGTCTTCGCCTCCCAGAATTTGTTGAAGGCACTGGAAGACAAGGAGGCGGCGGGAGGGGGGAAGTAGCTGCGCTGCGCGCAGCTGCGGAGGATCGGAAACGGGGGGTGCTAAATCCGCGTAATAAAGAGACGAAGTCTTTTTAAAAGACTTCGCCTCTTCATATCTCACTACTGGCCGAAGGACTGGTCCGGGCTGCCCTGGATGCCGTCTCCCACGGAGCAGAGGTTGCTGACGGACAGGTCCATGGCCCCGTTCCAGTACCAAATACCCCAGGCGGTCTGGGAATCGTTGAATGAGGTCCAGGGCGCTCCCCAGTACTGGTACATCGTTGGACGCAGCACCAGCGGGATCACCTGGGATTCCCCCAGCCCCAGTTCGGGCAGCGGCACATACCTGGTCTCGTACAGCAAGTAGGGATAATCTCCCTTCATGGTCTGGTTCTTGGTCGTGATCTGCTGGTTGAAGAGATCGGCCTGCGCCTGGGAGACGGCCACAGTGGTCAGTATGCCCAGGCTGCCGTTCAGCCCAGGTTTGCCCCCGCAAATATCCGCTTCCAGGGGGATGGCGGGATCGCGGGTGACCTTGAGCAGCAGGGTGGGGGGCTGGTAGTCCCCCAGGGGGTCGGGCTTGATGGGCACGCCGTCCGGCACGAAGCTGACCGATTCCGAGAGGGCGTACTGGGCAGCTTCCAGCCCCTCCTTCAGGCCCTGCTTGATCTGCTCTTCGGCTTCCGCTTTCCAGGCCTCTTCCGCCTGGCTGATGGCGATCTGCAGGGCAGTTCCGGCCAGCCCGGGGTCGATGCTGTCATAGACCTCCTGGGGGACACCCAGCTGGCTCACCGCCTGGGATGCCAGGTAGTCCAGGCCCTCGTTCATGAGCTGGTCGAAATTAGGGATGCTGGGCGGCATGCCGAGGGCCATCAAGCCCGCGTCCAGCAGCGTGCCCAGGCAGGTCTTGCCGCACAGTGCGTCGGGCACGAACTGGGAAACGATGCTGACCAGCGTGTCCTTGAGATCGCTGTAGGCGGCGCTGGCCCAGTCGATCACGCCCAGGGCGATATCAATGGCTGCCTCGTACCAGGTCTTTTTCTTGGGTTCGGGCGGGCAGAGCTTCTGCCCTTCCTTGTACTTCAGATAGGATGCGCCGATCATCACCGTCGCGTCCTTGGTGACCAGATAGCAGCCCACGTGGCCGTCCTGGGGGGAGACGATCCCATGATAGCCGACGATCTCGACGGTATAGGGTTTCTGGGGAGCCGGCAGGGGCGTTGGGCAGCCAGGGGCGCCCGGGTTCTGCTGGCATTCCTGGGCTTGTTTTATAGCTTCAGCCGCCAGATTGACGCCGTACCACTGGATTTTCACCGGGGTGCTGGCCTGTCCGGCGGCTTGGCTGCCGGACAGGGGGACGACCCGGAAATAGAAGGTGGTGATCAAGGGTGGGGTGATCTTGCCGGAATCCACCAGGTCCACCAGACTGTCTGGCTGCTGGGATGAGCTCTTCATGAGTGGGATGTCCGGGGGCGTGCTGGCGGCCTTCCCGAAGATCCCTGAGATCCAGCTCAGGACCTGGGTGAAGGTCTGGCTGACCCCCTGGAATATCTGCTGGATCAAGGTGACTTTTACGGCGGGTGCTTGGGAATCCTGGGGTGGATCGAACGCCAGGCTGGAGACATCGACCGTGAACTGGCAGTCGCTGCAGTCCACCTCCCACTCAGCCACCAGGCCGGGGGGATCGAGCAGGTCTCCTTCTGTAGTGCCCGGGAAAGGCAGGATGCTGGCCTGAAGCACCCCGCCGTCGTATTGGAGGGGATCGGTGGTCCACTGGAAAAGCTGGAAGTGATTTTGTGGGGTGGTGGAGAATTCCAGATTTGCCGACCACACCCCTTTCAAGGTGATTTCCTGCTGTGTGGATCCGGGCGGGTATTTGCCCAGCGAGGAAGCCAGCAGGGTGCTGCCGACCAGAGGCGGGACGATGGCGTGAACTGATCCGCCCGGTGTCCAGCTGCCCAGGTTAGCCTCCCCCTCGGTGGGGCAGTCGGGGGAGGTGACCCGCAGGTTGATCTCGAACAGATCTCCTGGCTCCGCCGGGGGTGGCTCGAAGACGAATAAGCCCAAACTGGGGCCGGCCGCGACCGGCACCGGGATGGGCTGGCCGAGGATCCCGGTCTGTCCCAGGTAAGGCCGGAAGGACAGCTGCAGCTGCTGGGGCTGGGGGTCACATCCCAGCAGGGTCAGGGTATTGGTCCCGCTGTAGGGAACGAGCTCCTGGCCTTCCCCCTCTGCCGGGGTGGGCGTGTAAGTGAAGGTGGGAGTGAAGGTGGGTGTGAAGGTCGCAGTCGGGGTCAGCGTGAAGGTCGGAGTGGGGGTGTCCGTGCTGGGGACGGGAGTGGGAGCGCTATTGAATTTGAAGTTGGCACTGGCGCTGCTGCCTTCCGAGCGGCAGGTGGCTGAGACCTTGACCTTGACCTTGTCTCCTGGCTTGCCGGTGACCGAGAAGTTGCCGCTCAGGGTGCCGTCCCGGCCGATGGAGGCCGATCCGGAGACGCCCTTGCCGGATACGACCACACTGGAGGCTGGGGTGCACCAGCCGCTGCCGCGCAGCGAACCCCGGACCGTTGGCGCGTTCCCGGTTGTTGGACTCAGGCTCAAAGTGGCGGATTGGGCTGCAGCCTGATCGAAGGGGATCAAACTGACCACGATCACCAGGATGGTGATCAGGCTGAATACTCGCTGTCTGGCTGGTTCTTTTGAATGGAACATGGTCACCTCTTCACGGTCTGGCTCTATCTGATTAGGATAGGGAACATCGGTTGAATTTAACCTTTTCTCCACGACCCGCTCCGGTCAGGCTGGTTCTTGCCAAGGATGACTGGAAAATCAGGCTGTGCACCACGTGCGGGGAGGCGCGCTTCAATGATTGAATTGGGATTTAGGGGGCTCGTGTGTCCGGTGTAGGACAGAGAGATCGCTGGAACGCACCAATAAGGGCCCTGCAGCAATGTACCATGCCTTACATGGTCTTGTTACACCAATAGAATATAGATTTTATACTCCCGGGAACGGCGCTTGTCAAGCAGGGAGGAGAGACTTCGTCTTTTTAAAAGACGAAGTCTCTTTGTAAGATCAATACCAGCGCTTCTCCGTGGCCACGGCGTCCAGGACGGCGTCATAGGGGTGGTCGGAGACCACCTGGTCCACGCGCTGGACTTCGTAGGCGGCGGCGATGCTGAAAGCCTGGGGGCAGCGGGGCAGGAAGCGGTCATAGTAGCCGCCGCCCCAGCCCAGGCGCAGGCGGCTCTCATCAAAGGCCACACAGGGCACCAGCACCAGGTCAAGATCGCAGGGTTCGATGACCCGGGATTGTTCCGCCTTGGGAGCCTGGATGCCGTATCTTCCGGATTCCCAGGCACTCTCGTTTGCAGGGAATAGGGCCTGGATCACCCCTTCATCGCAGCACAGGGGAAAGCACAGCTCCACTCCCCGGTTCTCGAGGATCCTGTGCAGCCCGGCCAGGTCGACCTCGCCAGCGAAAGCCATGTAGGACATGACCATCCGGGCTTCTTGGACCCGGGGATTCTCGGAGATGCGCTGGCAGATAGCCTGGTTCCATTCCCGCCGCAGGTCGTCGGGGATGGCCTGGCGGGCTGCCTGGGCGGCTTCCCGCTGCTGGTCCTTGGTGATGTCGGGCATGAGTCAGCTCCTGATTAGGTTCCCCTCATTATACTGCGATAGGGATATGGTGTATCTTCAAGAAACCTCGTTTCTTGATCCCGGAGCAGGCAGGCAGACCCCAAACTGCCTACCTCAAAAGGATGATGGAAAACAATTCCAGCGTAGGATTTCGGATCGGCAGGGGCAGGCCGTATAATGCTCATTGTATCTGAATCACCCCTCAATTCTCCTCTCCTAAGGAGTTCAAAATGAATATCCGGCAGCCGGCCTGGCAGGCGATACTCCTTACACTGATTCTGACCCCCCTTGCGGGCTGCGGTCTGGAACAGAAAAGCGAGACAGCCCCGCCTTCGCTTGAACCTACCCAGATTGAGCCCACACCCACACCACATGCCCTGCCAACCCTGGAACCCCTTGTCAAGCAGGCGGAACTGGAGGTATCCAGGGGGCCGGTCTACAGCCTGGACTGGTCGCCAGATGGGACCAGGCTGGCTTCCACGGGATACAAATTGGTGATCATCTGGGATGTCCAGTCGCAAGCGGAACTGGCTTCCCTTGCTGAACACACCTCCTATGTCTGGGGTGTTGCCTGGGCACCCGATGGGAGTATGTTCGCGTCAGCCAGCCGGGACGGCACAGTGCGTCTGTGGGACAGCGCATCCTACCAGGAATTGGCCTCGCTGCCTGCCGGCGATGCTTTTTGCGTGGACTGGTCGCCGGATGGGACGCAGCTGGTTACAGGCACTTCAGTCGGCAGGGTCGCGGTTTGGGACTCGGCAACTGGAGAGCTGGTTCAAAAATGGCAGGCAACAACACTGATTATCAGCGTGGACTGGTCGCCGGACGGCAGCCTGATCGCTGCTGGGAAATGGAATGGGAAAATCATCCTGTATGACCCTGCTGGGGGGGAAGAAATCGGTTTCCTGCAAGGAACAACAGCCAGAAGCGATGTCAACGGCCTGGCCTGGTCGCCTGACGGGCACATTCTGGCGGCGGCCCAGCAGGACGGGCGGGTCCGCCTCTGGGATGCCGGGAACAGCACCCGGCTGACAACGATACAGAGCCACGGCGGCTGGGAGCGGGGAATAGCCTGGTCGCCAGATGGGAGGTTGCTCGCCTCAGGCGGGAATGACGGCCTGCTTCGTATTTGGGACGCAGCAACAGGACAGCTGCTGGGAATGACCAGGGCCGGCTCCTCCGCTTTGTGGAGTGTCGCCTGGTCGCCAGATGGGAGATCGATTGCCGTCGGCAGCGGCAAATACGACTCGCCGGATGACCCTGGGTTGATCACTATCTGGGCCCTGCCGGATATTGGAGACTGACAGTGCCGCTGGAAGATCAGGGCTGGTAGATTACTTCTGAAAAGCCCAATCCCTCCCTAAAGAGATATTCATGGATTCCGGGGCCAGCGCCCGCAGGACCGGCGCGGTCAAGGCTTCCAGGGTTCGCTCCCGGTTCCTGCCGGTGAGATCGACCCGCACCACCGCGTCGGGCTTGATCAGCGCCAGCCGCTCCCGGATCAGCAGTCTGACCTGGTCGGGGGTGCGGTCCTCGACCGGGATCTCCAGTTTGACCATGGGCCGGGCCGGCAGTTTATGGTATTCGATCTCCTGGCGGGTCTCTCCCTCATCCAGATAGACCGTGATCGAAGCGTAGAACTTGTCCTCGAAGCGCTCCGCGAAGGAAGCGCGCTCGATAGAGCCAGGGTAGATGATGGGCACTGCCAGGTCCCGGCCGTCCAGGGTCCGCTGCAAGGTCTGGGCCCGGTGGATGTGCCCGGCCAGCACGGCCTGGAACTCCTCTGGGACCCACTCCCCGGGGAGGTTGTCGGAGCCTTCCCGGAAGGTGAAATCGACCGGTCCGACCTGGGCGCCTTCGAAGGTCTGGTGGGTCACCAGGTAGCGCAGGTCACTCTCAGCCTCCCGCCAGCCGGTCCCCTCCAGCAAGGCCGGGAAGCGGGCCTTGACATCCCGCGCAAAGGGAAAGCCGGAGAAGGCCAGGGTCTTTCCTTTGATATCAAAGCTGAAGGTCCGGGGCTTGTCGAAGACGAGGATATTCTCATGGGACAGCCACAGGTGCTCGGGGAGCCGGGAGCGCTCGTGGTTGCCGGGAACCAGCAGGACCGGGATCCCAGCAGTGGCGACCCGCAGCAGCTCCCCGTAGGCGGCCTCGACCACGGCTGGCGGCACTTTGGAGCGGAAGAACAGGTCGCCCCCGTGCACCACCAGGTCGTACTTCTCCTGGCGGGCTGTTTTCAGGACCCGCTGAAAATTGGCGAAGAAGTCAATACCCCGCCGCCGGCGCTCGATCCGGGGGTGGAGGGGCTGGTCGTAGCCCAGGTGGCTGTCCGCCAGCAGCAAGATGCGAATGTGTCTGTCCACAAGGATATTATAGAACAAATGTTCTAAGAATACAAGAGATCAATTCCTTTCGAAAGGATTTGATCTCTATATATAAAGGACTAAGTCCCTTTAAGGGACTTAGTCCTGAAACGCTTTTCACTCATTCCTGTGGAACTGGGTCTCGTAGAGCTGGGTGTAAAGCCCGCCCTGGGCCAGCAGTTCTTTGTGGGTGCCGCGCTCAACGATCCGTCCCCGGTCCATGACCAGGATCAGGTCCGCCGCCAGGATGGTGCTCAGGCGGTGGGCGATGACGATGTTGGTCCGCCCAGCCATAACCTCTTTCAAGGCGTCCTGGATCAGGGCCTCGGACTCGCTGTCCAGGTGGCTGGTAGCCTCATCCAGCACCAGGATGCGGGGATCCTTGAGGATCACCCGCGCCAGGGCTATCCGCTGCTTCTCACCCCCGCTCAAGCGGTAGCCCCGCTCGCCGGCCACCGTGTCGTAGCCGCCGGGCAGGTCCAGGATGAAATCGTGGATGTGAGCCGCCCGGGCGGCCTCCTCGATCTCGGCCTGGGTGGCATCCGGCCTGGCATAGGTCAGGTTGGTCCGCAGAGTGTCGTGAAACAGATAGGTCTCCTGGGTCACCATGCCGATAGCGGAGGACAGTGAATCCAGCGAGAGGTCCTTCAGGTCATGTCCATCGAGGCGGATGACGCCATCGGTGGGGTCATACAGGCGCGGGATCAGGTAGGTCAGGGTGGTCTTGCCGGCGCCGGAAGGTCCCACCAGAGCTACCAGCTGACCGGCCTTGGCCAGGAAATCGATCCCTTCCAGGGCCAGCTCCCGAGCCTGGGTGCTGTGCCTCTCGTCCTCTTCATCGGCTGCCCCGGATTCAAATCCCTGGCTGCCCTCTTTTTTACGCTCGGATCCTGCGCCGGAAAGCACTCCTCCGACGTCCTCCATCTTGCCGTAGCGCCTGACGTCCTTCAGCAGCTGGGACTCGTCGACCTGGTAGCGGAAGGTCACGTTCTCAAAGGCCAGGTCGCCCCGCACGTTCTCCAGGATCAGCGGGTTCTCCTTTTCGGGGATATCCCGGGGCAGGTCGATGACTTCGAAAACTCGCTCGAAGGAGACCATGCTGGTGCTGAACTCGACCGGCGCTCCTGCCAGGCCCTGCAGGGCGCCGTAGAGTGTGGTCAGGTAGGAGCCAAAAGCCACGATGGTGCCGATGGTGAAGGTATCTTTGATGACGAAATAGCCGCCCAGGCCGTAGACCAGGGCGGTCCCGATCGCGCCCACCAGCCCGATGAAGACGAAGAAGCTCGATCCCACCACGGCGCGGTTGATGCCGATCTCGCGCACCTGGCGGGCCCGCTGGCTGAAGCGCCCAACTTCATCTGTCCCGCGCCCGAAGAGCTTGATCAGCAGCGCGCCGCCGATATTGAGGGTCTCGTTCATGTGGGCGTTCATGGCGGCGTTGGCGTCCATGGCCCGCCGGGCGATGTCCCGCAGGGTCTTGCCCAAGCGGCGGCTGACCAGGATGAACAGGGGCAGGATCAGGATGCTGACCAGCGTCAGGCGCCACTCCAGGGTGAGCATGACCGCCAGGATGGCGATGGTCTGGACGATATTGGTGGCGATGCCCACGATGGTGTTGCTGATGGCGTTCTGGGCACCCACCACGTCATTGTTGAGCCGGGACATCAGCTCGCCGACCCGGGTGTTGGTGAAGAAGCGCAGGGACATGCGCTGCAGGCGGGCAAAGAGTGCCACGCGCAAGTCGTAGATCACGCCTTCGCCCACGGTGGCGTTCAGCCGGCGCTGGACCACGCTGACCCCGCCCTGCAGGAGGGGAACCAGCAGCAGGGCTGCGGCGTAAAGAGTCAGCCCCCGCAGGTCCTTGTTGGGCAGGATGGTGTCGATCAACTGCCGGAAGATCAAGGGCGAGACCAGCGCCAGCCCTGTGCTGAAGAGGATGGTCACCAGCATGCCGCTGATCAGCTTCCAGTAGGGCCGGGCGTAGCCCAGCACCCGCCGGATCAGCTCCCGGGTCACCGTGGGTTTCTCGTCACCTGAACGCAGCATACTGTGCCATCCGCCGCCAAAGTGCATATCGCTCTCCTGTTTTGTTTATTCTTGCTGGAACCATGTTAACACAAAGTCTCTTAAGAAACCTTGTCTCTTAAAGAGACGAGGTTTTGTGCCTAGATAGGTCTATAATTAAAATCAAAGATATTCCATGGGAGGCCGAAGAACGGAAAGATATGTCCCGCTTACTCAATCGATCGACCAGTTGGTTCCTTGTCGGAATCCTTCTCATCCTCCTGCTGCTGGCTGGCTGCCTGGGGGGAGCTCCCGAAAAGCCGGCTGCGGCGCCAACCGCGGATCAGGCGGACCTGGCAGAGGAGGCCGCCCGCGATTTCTTTGAAGCCCTCCATGAGGGGTCATACGAAGCCGCGGTCCTGCTCTATGACGGCGACTATGAACCGCTGATCTCCATGAACCCGGACCTGGACCCGGAGGACGGCGCCGAGCTGTTCGCCATGGGCTGCCAGTTCAACGGCTTCACCTGTCTGCGGATGGGGGAGGTGCTCTCGGCTGAGAAAACCGGGGAAGGGGAGTATACCTTCACGGTCCAGTTCTTGAGAGATGACGGGGAGGTCTTCGTCCTCGGTCCCTGCTGCGGGGCGGATGAGACCGAGATGCCCCCCACTTCCGAGTTCACGGTCCGCGTAGCCGCAGACCAGCGAGGGGATTTCAAGGTCCTCGACCTGCCGCCCTATGTACCGTGATTGTTAAGCGCTCGCTCTGCGCGCACCCGACCAGGGATCGGGTATTCGCCTTGCTCATGACCGGTGACCGGGAGCTTGTAGCCGAAAGGAATCTCGATTTATGCAGCACTGGCAAGAAAACCTCACTGCAGATCCTACCCCCTGGCTGATGGAGCCAGGAAACCCCGCTATCAGATTCTTAGCCCTCCGTGACTTATTTGAATGTCCTGCTCTTGATATTGAGATTCAGGAGGCCCAAAAGGCGATCCCTGAACATCCTCCCCTCGCCGCATTGTTATCTTCCCAGCATCCCAATGGATACTGGGTCAAGCCCGATTTCTATCTGCCGCGGACCAGTTTGGGCACTTTCTGGGTCTTAACAGTACTGGGGGATATGGGATTGAATAGGGAGAACGATCACATCCAGAGAGCGTGCGACTTTATGTTTACCCAGCAGCGGGAGAATGGCGCTTTCTGCCGCCGCCGGAGGATTCCCAAACAGGGGATCCTCTGGGATGAGGACACCCCGCCCTGCACCCAGGCCAGGATCGTCCGCTTCCTGATCCAGTTCGGCTATGGGGATGATCCCCGGGTGAAGAGAGCCTTTGCATGGTTGGTGGGGCGCCAGCGCGAGGATGGTATGTGGCACTGCCGGGGGGAGGAGGGCAGGGGCTGTTTGAGGGCGACGATCGACGTCCTGAGAGCGGCGGCGCTGATCCCGGGAATGGATTCCCATGCTGGGATCCGGCGGGGGGCGGAGGCGGTGGTCCAACTGATCATGGAGACGCGCATGAGCCGCTACCATGTGGGGGAGAAATGGGGCACCTGGGAAAGCCTGAAGTATCCTTATTTCGGGTTCAGCCTCCTCAGCGCTTTGGATGCCTTGGGTCGGTTGGGATGGTCTGCTGCAGAGCCCAGGATCCGGATGGGCCTGGATTACTTGCTTAGCCGCCAGCTGCCGGATGGACGCTGGCCGCTGGACGAAGCCTGGCCGGAACCCCCTCTGGATTTTGGCGAACCTGGCAAGCCTAACAAATGGATCACCCTGGATGTCCTGCGGGTGCTGAAAAGGTACATTGTCTCTTAAAGAGACGAAGTATCTTAAGGAACTTGGTATTCCTGGCTGATACCGTCGGGTTTTAATGATAAAGGAGACCTGGTCTCTTTAAGGTACAAGGTCTCTTAAGAAACTTGGTACCTTCCCTACCCTTAACGTTATATAAATACCCCATTCGTGGTATGACAGGCGGTTGGGAATCCTCTATACTATCATCAGTGGAGTGCGGGATGAAAGTTGTTTGAGAACCTACACCCCATTCAAAGAGCTGCAACTTTCCCTTTGGAAAATCCGTACAATAAATAGAATCAATCACTCAAGGAGGAATTATCAAGATGGATGAAAAACAGTATGCCGCACGTTTGCAGATCGATTATCCAGAACAGCTCGACAGGCTCACCACCCTGCTGCGCATCTTCTGGATCATCCCGATTGCTATCATCTTCAGTTTGGTCTCGAACGCCGGTCAGACGGTGACCAACACTGTCTTCCTCAACGAAGCCGGCCAGGTGATCGAGAGAACCCGGGACACCGCCGGGGGCCTGGCCACTGGCCTGGTGACCGCTACAGCCTTGATGATCATCTTCACCCAGACTTACCCCCGCTGGTGGTTCGATTTTGCGCGCGAGCTGACCCGCTTTGGGGCCCGGGTGGGCGCCTATTTCTGCTTGCTGACCGACCAGTACCCCTCGGTGGTCGAGGAGCAGTCCGTGCATATCGAGATCGATTATCCGGATGTCAAGACCGGCTTGAACCGCTGGTTGCCGATAGTGAAGTGGCTCCTGGCAATCCCCCACTATATCGTCCTGGCCTTCCTGGGGATTGGCGCCATGTTCGCGATCATCATCGCCTGGTTCGCGATCCTGTTCACAGGGAAATATCCTGAAGGACTCTTCAACTACGTGGTGGGCGTCTTCCGCTGGGGACTGCGGGTCCAGGCTTATGTCACCCTGCTGGTCACTGACGAATATCCCCCCTTCAGCTTGAAGTAGTTTTGATAGTAAGGGCTGAAAGCCTATAAAAGGCTTTCAGCCCTTTTTCTTTTTAATTCTTGGGACCGATATCGTCCTTGTAGTCATCCCGGCCGGCGAAGATCCCCACGCTGCCGCCCCGGTTCCAGACCCAGCGGCTGATGATGACCAGGAGTAGACTAAAGGAGATCAGCGAGATCGCCAGGCTGTCGACCAGGGCGGTCCCAGCCCAGGCGGCATTCACCAGCGACAAGAATTCGTAATCCGGGAGCCGGTTGCTCCTCCGCGCCAGGCTGAGATAGAGGGCCAGGCCGTTGAGGAGCAGGACCGAGAGGGCCAGCAGCCCTGCCTGCAGACAGCCCTCTGGTCCGGAGCGGAACGTGCAGGCCGCTTCTCCGCTGAGAAAAAAGCGAACCAGGGAAGCCAGTCCGGCCCCCAGCAAGCCCAGGGCTGTCCAGCGGCGCTGAGTTTTCACATCGATGGGTTTGAAGAGCAGCAGGTAGAGGGCGGATAAAAGGGGAAATCCAAAGATCAGCCACGACAACAGATTGGACCCGTTCATATTCAGCTCCCGCAGTGTATTATTGATGGGGAGATTTACCTACTTATCATTATAAGACACGCTAAATCAGGGGTGATACAATCCAACTGTAAGAAATCAGGCGGGGAGGTTGTTATGAGGGGCGATCAAGGATCTGATTACCAACATTGGTACAGTTCTAGCATGCCAGTAGGAGTGCTTGCACTGGCCGCGGTTTTGGCTTTATTGATGGGATCCTGCAATCTGCCAGGCGCCAGGGCGACTGCTGAACCGAAGGGGCTGGATACCCAGCCCGCCCAGGACCTGAGCTTGCTGGCAACCCTGACCCAGCAAGCCCTGGAGGAAGGGGACACAGCCCCGACAGCGGCGCCCACCGCCACTCCCATTCCCAGTGAGACCCCACCCCCTCCCACACAGTCCTCGGAGAACCTGCCCTCCGCCCCGACCGAGATCAAGTTCCGGGGAGGCGGCACCCTGGCCTATCTCAAGGGAGATATTGCTGCCGGAGAGCAGCTGAGATGGACTTTTGGAGCGGCTTCCGGGCAAACCCTGATCGCGGGTGTCTCATCCAACGATGTCGACGTCTATTTCGAGATCAAAGGGCTGGACGACGGGACCGTCCTGGTACCTTTTTCGGATCAGGCATCCTCGGCCACCCTGCGGCTGCCTTCCACCCAGGACTACCAGATCACGCTGGCCAGCCCGACCGATAATGTGTATTTCCTCTCAGTGGAGATCCCGGCAGACTTGACGATCACAGCGGGTGTTGGCCCGGTGAGTGTAGATGGGTATGTCGATGTGCTGGGAGCGTTCTATCCGGATGCGCTGACCCGGGTGCGCTACCTGCTCTACCTGGAAGAGGGAACGACGCTGGACGTCCAGCTGCAGTCCCAGGACTTAGACCGGCTCAGCCTGGCTCTGAGCGGTAAGTCGGATGGGGTGCCCTACCTGCGCTATGTGGTGAAGACATCTGGCATTGACAGGATGCCGATCACGGTCTCCCAGGGCTACTATCTGGATGTCTATGATGTCTCGTCACAATCAGCCGCCTACACTCTGACGATCGAGGTCACAGAATAAAATGGCAGCCAGGGAAGTGGGACCGAAAACCCCTCTCGGTAGAGCCAGAGGATTGAAAGCAGCTTGAGATGAGATGCCTGAGAATTGCTGCAGCCGTTGGGGTTCTCCTGCTGTCAACAGCCCTGGGTGG
>JBGCVQ010000002.1:15206-16445 GCA_045888315.1 Anaerolineales bacterium
GAGTTCCCCGGCCTGGAGCGCGATGCGATCTTCCTCGATAACCCGGCCGGGACCCAGATCACCCGCCGGTCCCTGGACCGCATCCGCGGTTACCTCGTTCACACCAACGCCAATCACGAAGGGGCTTTCACGACCAGCCGGGAATCCGACGCCCTGATGCATCAGGCCCGCCAGGCTACCGCGGATTTCCTGAACGCCTCCCGCCCGGAGGAGATCGTTTACGGCCCCAACATGACCAGCCTGACCCTGCACCTCAGCCGCTCCCTGGCCCGCACCCTGGAGCCGGGCGACACCATCGCCGTCACTCGCCTGGACCATGATGCCAACGTCTCTCCCTGGACACTGATCGCCGCCGATCGGGGCTGCCAGGTGGCCTGGGTCGATTTCGATGTCGAGGACGGCCGGCTGGACCTGGATTCCTTTCAGGCTGCGTTGGATCACAAGCCCAAGCTGGTGGCGGTTGGCTATGCCTCCAACGCCCTGGGCACCATCAATCCGGTCAAGGAGCTGGTCCGCCAGGCCCATCAAGCCGGGGCGCTGATCTACGTGGATGCCGTCCAGTACGCGCCGCACGGCCCGATCGATGTCCAGGATCTGGAGGTGGATTTCCTGGTCTGTTCGGCCTATAAATTCTACGGCCCTCATATCGGGGTCCTCTATGGCCGCTATGAACTGCTGGATGAGCTGAGGGCCTATAAAGTCCGCCCGGCATCGGACGAAGTCCCCTGGAAATGGGAGACCGGCACGCCCAGCTTCGAGGGCATCGCCGGTGTGCTGGGCGCGCTGGAATACTATGAGTGGCTGGGGAAGGAGTACGGGGAGAGTTTCCAGGACCGGTTCCAATCCAAGTTCACTGGCAGGCCTTTGCGGCTGAAAACCGGCCTGGCTGCAGTCCAGGACTACGAATACGACCTATCACGCAAGCTGCTGGAAACCTTGAAGGGCGTCCCGGGCTTGCGGATTTACGGGTTGGATGACCCTGGGGATATCCAGGAGCGGGTTCCTACCATCGCGGTCAACCTGGAGGGGATGCATCCTCACCGGGTGGCCGAACTGCTGGACGAGCGGGGCATCTACGTCTGGGATGGCAATTACTACGCTATCAACGTCACCGAACGCCTGGGGGTGGAGGATTCAGGCGGCATGGTGCGCATCGGGGCTGCTCATTACAACACCCTGGAGGAGATCGACCGGTTGGGGGAGGCGCTGGAAGAGATCAGTGAAATGTGAAACGCCAGG
>JBGCVQ010000003.1:0-2531 GCA_045888315.1 Anaerolineales bacterium
TCAGGTTCTGCGCGTCTCCCCGCCGTCGGATAGGATCCCCTTCGATGCAAAGGCCAACTTCGCTTTAATGGCCCAAGCCTGGAATGCCATCCATGACCACTATGTCGACCGGGCATCCATCAAACCGATCCCTCTCACCTATGGTGCTATCAGCGGGATGGTGGCCGCCCTCGGTGATACGGGTCACAGCGTGTTCCTCTCCCCTGAGATGATCAAGGAGGAAGAAGAGTTTACCGCGGGCAAGTACCAAGGAATCGGTGCCGAGGTGCGGATGAAGGAAGGCCACGTGGTTATCGTGACACCCCTGGACGGTTCTCCGGCTCAGAAAGCGGGGCTTCAACCAGGGCAGATTATCCTTGCTGTCAACGGGCAGGACATCACGGACCTTAATCTTTTCCAGGTCGTCAAGCGAATCTCCGGACCAACCGGCACCAGCGTCACCCTGCGGATATTTGATTCTAAAACCGACTTAACACGGGAAGTGTCCCTGGTGAGGGCCGCTATCACCATGAACAACGTAACCTGGCGCCGGCTGTCCGCTACAGGTATTGCCCATCTGAGGATTGCCGCCTTCAGCAAAGGGGTCACCGGGGACTTGAAGAAAGCCTTGGATGCCATCCTGAAGAAGGGTCTCAATGGACTCATTCTGGACTTGCGGAACAATCCGGGGGGCCTGCTCAATGAAGCTATTTCAACGGCGAGCCAGTTTCTTTCAGAAGGCAAAGTGCTGCTGGAAAAGGACGCTGACGGCCAAATCACATCTTTGGCGGTAGAAAAGGGAGGCCTCGCCCGGTCCATCCCCATGGTGGTCCTGATGAACAACGGAACAGCCAGTGCCGCAGAGATCGTAGTGGGAGCCCTCCAGGACCACGGGCGGGCGAGCCTGGTGGGGCTCACGACTTTCGGCACCGGCACGGTTCTGGAACAGTTTCCCCTCTCCGACGGATCGGCCTTATTATTAGCGGTGCAGGAATGGCTAACACCAAACGGAAACCAGATTTGGCACAAGGGTATCCCCCCTGATTTCGTCGTTTCGCTTTCCGAAGGCGTTGCGCCCCTGTTTCCGGAAGAGGAACAGGGAATGACGCTGCAACAGCTCAAAGCGAGCCGGGATACCCAGCTGCTTAAGGCCCTGGAGCTGGTTTCCGACCAGACAGGATAAACGGGACCTCCAGTATGACATTGACATGCCCTACCTCTCTTTTCGGAGGCCAATTCGTCCTGGAATTTCGGCTCGGCCAGGCAGGGTTACCCATGCGTGACGGATTCTCTCGGAGCCCTCATCACCTGGTTGGGATATTTCAAGGTTTTTATCGCCAGGGGTTATTATGATCTGGATATCGGTTATTTTGCCACTGAGTATGATATTGATCACCTGGGACCGCTGCCGGCGCTGAGAGCCAATATCACTCTTTGCTTTTACGACGCAGGCCATCAGATTTACGTTCACCTGCCCTCTCTCAAAAAGCTCAAAGGGGACGTGGCGGATTTTATTGAAAAATCAAAAAGCAGCGCCGGCGAATGAACTCACGGGTAATGATCGTTCTTCGGGTAGCTGCTGCGCCAGGTGTAAAAAAAGGAGACCCCTATGACCATTTCAGCATATTATCTCATTCCTCCGCTGCCTGAAGGACTTGAGGGACTGGCCGAGGTGGGTTTGGACCTGCGCTGGTCCTGGAGCCATGCAACCGATCCGCTCTGGGAGCGACTGGACTCCGAACTCTGGAATCTGACCCGCAATCCCTGGCTTATTCTTCAGTCGATTTCTTCCGCTCGGCTCGAAACTTTGGCCGGCGATGCGGATTTCAGAAAACAGCTAAACGAACAGGTCATGGCGCATCGAAAAAATCTGGAAGAACCCAGCTGGTTCTCGGAGACCCACGCCGTCGCACCATTTACCGTCGCATACTTCAGCATGGAGTTCGGGCTAAGCGAGGCGTTGCCGATTTACTCCGGGGGACTCGGAATCCTGGCAGGCGACTACCTCAAGACCGCCAGCGATCTTGGCGTGCCGGTTGTGGGCATCGGTCTGCTCTATCAGCAGGGATACTTTCGCCAGGCAATCGATACCGGCGGGAATCAGCTGGAGTTTTACCCGTACAACGACCCCAGCCAGCTGCCGGTGTTGCCAGTGCGCGACCCGCAGGGAGAATGGCTGCGAATGGCCCTGGACTTTCCCGGCCGGCAGGTGCGCTTGCGGGTATGGGAGGCCAAAGTCGGTCGTGTAAAGCTCTATCTTCTTGACAGCAACGATCCTGCCAACAGTCCTGCCGACCAGTGTATTACCGCCGAGCTTTATGGCGGCGGGCCGGAGCTGCGTTTGCAGCAGGAGATCGTGCTGGGCATCGGCGGATGGCAACTTTTGCGCCAGCTGGGAATAGAAGCGCACGTCTGCCAGCTCAACGAAGGCCACGCCGCTCTGGCCGTCATTGAAAGGGCGCGATCATTTATGGAGGAAAGTGGCCAGTCCTTTGAAGTCGCGCTGGCCGCCACGCGGGTGGGCAATATCTTCACCACCCATACACCGGTGG
>JBGCVQ010000004.1:0-9854 GCA_045888315.1 Anaerolineales bacterium
CCCCTGGGCGCTGCTGGGGTATTTATTGCTGCAGACAGTACGGAGGATGAATTCCACCTTCTGTCCAGCCAGAGAGCTGAGATCGATATCGATGGTGGTGATCCCACCTCCATAAAGCTCCTGCCAGGATCCCAGGGAGTAATTAGTCCCGCCTACACGGTATTGGAGTTTGAAAGTGATATTACATTTCGAGTATCCACCCATGCATCCCACTTTGGTTTTAAAATGGTCCCCATCCAGGATCGTGTAAGCCGGGTACTTCCCGGAGATGATGCCGTCCACGGTATTCTCCGGGTGGACCCAGAGGACCGGCTTATCGGTCGATCCGCTTTCTAATGTCGGATCGGTTGAGATCAGCACATATCCACGGGTTAGATTTGGCTCTCCAGAGCAGGGAATTTCCACACCGCTGCTGTTCCACCAAGCTGCGTCACAGTAATCCAGCAGGAAGTCGTAAGAATTGGCGGGATCGACGTTGAGAACGATGATCTTGACTTTGAGCGGTTGATCTGCGTTTTCTCCTGTCCCGAATAATTCACCGTACTGGTTGCGGAGCATCCAGAATCCCTGGTAGGTGCCTGGAGTCTTGGACGCTGTCAGGTTGATGGCCAGGTCTATGCTCTTTCCTGGTTTGACAGAGGTTGTGAGGGGGATGACGGTTTTATCTGTCATCCTGGTGCCGCTGTAATAGACCAGGTCAAAATCCTTGGTCCAGGTCGTTGTGCCGGTGTTCTTGATGGTCCAGATCTTCTTGAAGGTTTCTTTGGGGGCGAAATACGCGCCATCTACAGGCGTTGAGCTGATCAGTTTCAGCCAATCGTCAGGAGTGGAGTAGGAGGTGCCACCGCTGGATTGGGTGCTGGTGGCAGTTGGCAGGGGCGCGGTGGTAGACTGCGGTCCAACGGTTGGGCTGGGTCCGGAAGTCGATGTTAGCAGGGCTGTTGCCGGAATTGTTGTCTGGGAAGCCTCTCCCTGGGCGGTTTCTGTTGGCAGGAAAGTCCCTGTAGGTGGGACGAGCTCAGTATAAGTTGAAGTTGGCTGCCCATTTTGGGTTTGCGTTGCCCCATCAACTATCGGCGGGTTGTTGGATTGGGAATGACTGGACCCCCATTGTGTCCCAGCATAAAATACACCCATGACGATGACTGCGGTCAAGGACAGAGCGATGCCCCCGACCAACAGCATCATCAAGGGGTTCTCAGACGCCATTCTAGTTACTTTCATGATTTGATTCTCCCCGGGTTGCCCCCCTGGAAACCCGCTTGGTTCTCTTGATACAGGACCGTCCCGTGATCAATTTTGATTCTTAAAATTTATAGGTCAGTGTTAATCGCATATTGGCTGATTTTTCTGCGTGAGGTAACTGCCAGCAGAGCAGCGATCGCTGTCAACACCACCACAACAATGGGATAAATCCTGGTTCTTTTCTTGATCATCTGTCAATGCTCCTTGAGCCGCCATGGCTATGGGGCACAATTGTCTTTTTATAGTGTTTTAATTATCGCTGACTCATGTGAGAAAGAGGTTCCAAACCATTATCAATCCGGTTCAAATCAAGTAGAATGTGTATGATTTATTTCACAGAAACGCAGGGGAGGGATTATGCAGGCTTTTCTGATTGCCCCAGGAGACGATGAGGGTTCCGTCCTGCGGCTCCTGCTTCAAAAAGGGGGATTTTCGGTGCAAACGGCCTTGAGTTTGGACGATCTGGCAAGTTCTTGGCCGGAAGAGCCGATGGATTTGATCCTGATCTCAATGCTGGAAGTAAATGAAAAACTGGTGGCAGAGATCAAGACTCTTCGGCAGCATTCTGCCCTACCGTTTTTAATGATCAGTGAGCCTCTTCCAGAGACTCTTGCGGTTGACATGCTGGATGCAGGAATTGATCTGCTGGTCTACAGACCCTATGGGATCCGCGAACTCCAGGCGAAGATCAGATCTCTGATCAGGCGAACCCAAGGCACCTCCCTGTTCCATCAACCCAGCCTTTCCCAGGCTGAAGTAACCCTTGATCCTTCGGAGCGGACAGTTGTGGTGGGCGACGGACAGCCCGTTCGATTGACCCACCTGGAATTCCGGCTGCTGCATACCCTGCTGACCAATCCGGGCCAGATCATACCTTCTGATACACTGGTGGAATATGTCTGGGGGTACAGCGGGGAAGGGAATCGGGATTTGGTGAGGGGTTTGATCCAGCGCCTGAGGACCAAGATGGAGCCTGATCCCCATAACCCCAAGTACATCATCAATGCCCCGGGGATCGGTTATTCCTTCCGGGGAAAGCCCTAAGACCTCTGCCTTAAAATATCTGAACTGGTAGGCTTTCCTTACGCCATGAGGGCGTTTTGGACAGGATTGGCATATTTTTTGGACAGCACTTGCACTTTGAATGAGTAAACTCATCTTACCGATTTAGTTTTTGGGTTTATGAGGTGGAAGAATGTCGAAAAAATGTCCTGTGTGCAATTCTATGCTTCACATTTCCCAACCCATTGAGATCAACCAGCAGGTGGTTTGTGCGAATTGTGGTCTAGAACTGGAAATAGTCTGGTTGTATCCCCTGGAGCTAGCCAGGGTCAGTGGACCTGCCACTGAGGAGAGCGGGGAGAACAAGATCAAGATCAAGAACAAGAAGCATGAAGAGCTTTGGTAGGCATTTCCAGCGGCGGATTGACCCTGGATAAGGACCTTTTATCCCACGTCTTTTTTAAGTACGATATTTCCCCTGGTAGGCTGGTTTTGATCTGGAACTAGCCCCAGCGAGTATGCGGATCCCTCTTTTTCCATGATGATGCGGGCGAACGGATAGTCACCGTGATTGGGATAGGGCACAAAGCGGGACAACTCCCACCCCAGACGGGGGAGTTCGCGTAAGTAGAAGGCTTGCAAACCACCGGTGGTGAACCCAGTCCTATAAGCTTTCCAATTCTCTGGGTCCGGGATATCCGGGATCAATTTCAAGGGATTGGTTCTGTGGACTGGGTGGGGCACAGGAAAGCCCCCTTCATCCAAGACCAGACCGTCGATTCCTTTGATGAACTCAAGGCTGGAAATCATCCTGGAGAGAGTTGGCTCCATAGTTGGCTGGCTATCCTTCCAATGCAGGGCCAGAAAGCTCAGAACCAGCATGCCATTCTCTAAGATCCCAGTCCACAGGCGGTGTCGGTCCTTCTTGGGAAGGACAATTTCCACCTCAAACCCCCGGGCGCCAGCCATTTCCCATTCAGCGGATGCTAGATTTTTTGCGCCCAGCAGGAGCGAGACCTTCCCCAGATGTTTCTGCCAGAGATCGAATAGGGGTTGTTTGAGGCTGTTCCATTCTCCGTTGATCAGCAGCTGGGCAAGAGTCTCTCCCTGGTAATCAGGGCGAAAGGCTTCGGGATCGATCGAAAAACCGTCTTTATCGCCGAATGACAGGTGCTGCCAGTTATCCGGCAGATCTATCTGAAAACCCCAGAGTTGGTGCTGAAATCGCGGCATGATCTGTATTGTAATCAAAAACAGCTCTGAATGAGGAAGCTCACTCAGAGCTGTTGATCATGTGCTTGTTACGCTCAACCACCCGCAACAGCCGGGATGAACGTGATCCGGTCCCCGTCTTGTGCCTGATCCTGGGGCTGAGCTTGGAGGTGGTTGACCATGATCAGCTTGACCTCCTCGGCTGGCAGCCCCAGCTTGTTCCGGATCTCATCCAGTGTTGTACCTTCAGGTACCTGGACGTGCTTCGCTTCCCCGATGCCCAGATCGGGGAGGTAGCGCCGCAGGGTAGCAAATACTCGGACCTCAACCTGCATGGCTGGGTCTATTTTCCATTCACCCAGGCGTAGACCTCATCGAGGGCCTCATCAGTGATGGTCCAGACCTCATTATGGGGCGGGAGCTTCTCGTAGCGCATGAATTCTGGGGGTCGGTCATCCTGGGCTGTAAATCCAGCCCGGGTGTTGAACTCACGCTCGATCTTGAGTATCTCCTTCCCGATCGACACCACATCATCACCGGTGATCTCCAAGCCGCTCACCCCAGCGACCGATTCTGCCATGCCTGCCCAGCCCTCCGGGATATCCAGGATCGGGAAGGCAATGAATAGGCAGTAGCCTGTGCTGTCGATGAACGCAGTGGCTGCCTGGAAGGTCAGGGAGAGCTCTGATTTCCCTTCATCGGAAAGGGGATCCACTTTACCACCTACCCCGACAATTTCCGGAGCGATCGTATAACCAGCTGTGTGATCCGCACCCATAGGGCTGGTCGCGTAGGTCACCCCGATACCTTTGACGGCCCGGGGTTCATAGGCGGGCATGGACTGCCCTTTGACAGTTGGAACCCGATGGACGCCAAAGGCTTTTGCCGTGGATTCTACGCCCTGCCCCAGGATTCGTCCCAGAGGGGACATCTTCCTGATCTCGTCGAACAGCTTCAGCGCACCGACCTTATCGCCAAATTCCAGGGCGCCGCTGTCCATGTAGACTGCGATCGTGTTGCCGGTTTCAATGGTATCCAGGCCGAGATCGTTGCACTGGTAGGTCATCTTGGCGACGTAATCCAGGTCGTCGATGCCGCAGTTTGTACCCATGGCCCAGGCGGTCTCATATTCTACGCAGGAGACCAGGGCGCTGCCGTCCTCGTTGGGATAAATGTTGGAGCATTTGATGATGCAGCCGGGGTGGCAGCCGTGGCCGGTCATGCCCCCGCCGCGTTCTTCAACAACTTCCGCGATCATTTCCCCGGAGATCTTGGAAGCCCCGTCAAAGTGGCCAGCGCTGAAGTTCCGGGTTGGCAGTCCGCCAGCTTCGTTGAGGATGTTCATCAGCACGTTCGTGCCGTAGGAGTTCAATGCACCGCCGGGTTTGGTAAGGTCGTGGGCCGTAATGGCATCTGCCAGTTTCTTTCGCCCAGTCTTGAAAAGCTCCTCGTTGGCGATCTCTACGCCAGGCCCTCCAGTGTCATCAATGACGATGGCCTTGATACCCCGGGTGCCCATCACGGCACCCAGACCGCCCCTGCCTGCGTAGCGGCCGGGTTTGTTCTCCGGGTCATTGACACTGATCCCGGCATTGGAAAGCATCTTCTCACCCACTGGGCCAATGCCGATCACAGCCGGTTCGTTGGGGTATTTCTTCCAGAGGATCTCATCTACCTCATACATACCCTTACCCAGCAAGCCGCCCGCTTCCTCAAACTGCACGCCATCTTTGGTGATCACCAGCGTGTACCAATTGTTGTCTTTCGGCATGCCTTCCAGAATGATAGCTGCCAGGCCAAGTTTGGCGATCTTCTGGGAGCTTAATCCCCCGGCATTGGATTCCTTGATGCCGCCGGTAAGAGGGCTCTTTCCGCCGAACGAGGTCCGCCCACTGCTGGGTGCAGCAGGGGTACCGGAAACCCACCCAGGGGCGATCACCAGCTTGTTGCTGGGACCCAGAGGATGGCAGGTTGGTTCGACTTCGTCGGATATGATCGCCGAGGTCAGCGCCCGTCCGGCCCATCTGGCCCACTTTTTGGGGACATCCTCATAGTGATATGAGAGATCACCCATATCGATTCTCAAGATCTTCCTCGCCATATTCCCTCCTTTGGAAATACGATTCCTAATCTCAGGTGCTGTCGGTCTTCCTGTAGGTGTTCTTCATGGCCCCGCTTTCAGTCATGGCAGCCTCGAGGGCAGGGGACATGTGAATGCCCTGGCGGTACTGGTAGGGCCACATATGCCGGATGGAGAATATCCCCACATGGTCCCCGTCCTGCAGTTCGTCGTTTACCGAGGCGTACAGACCGGGAACGTCATGTAGGACCGAGTTAATGAAGAGATATCCCCGCTCCTCGGGTGGCAGGGAGATTTCCTCGAGCAGCGTGCCGATCACCGCGCCCGGGGAAAGCTCCAGATCCAGAGACGCGATATGCTTGCCGCCGCCATGGCTGGCGATGTCGCCATACAGTGTAATATTAATGTGTGGCATGAACTTCTAAAGAGAGCAGTGGAGTGGGCTTGTTCTCTATACTGTAACATTAACATCACAACCTCTCAATGATGGTCAGTTTATATTATTATTAAATTAAATAGGGATACGCAACAGCCTCCCATTGGGGAGGCTGTTCTTGGATCGATTTCATGGTGAGTTTTGATCAATAGATGGGCATACTAGGGTCGACTTCCTCAGCCCAAGCGTTGATCCCGCCTTTGAGATTCTTGACCTTCTTGAAGCCAGCGCTGGCCAGGATCTCCAGGGCCCGGGTCGAGCGCGTGCCCGACTTGCAGAAAAGGACGATCTCCTGGGAGCTGTCCAGGTCAGATAGATGGCTGGCAAACTCCCCCAGTGGGATCAGTTCAGCCCCCTCCAGGTGAGAGATCTCCAGTTCGTGCGGTTCTCTGACATCGATCAGGCGCAGGTCTTCCCCGTTCTTCAACTTCTCCGCCAATTCGGGGGCGGTGATATCCCACTCTGCTCCTGCAGACCCCTCATCATGATCATGGGCAGGTATGCCGCAGAAGTCTTCGTAATCGATTAATTCTGTGACTTCGGGATTCTTGCCGCAGACCTTGCAGTCGGGGTTCTTGTGGAGTTTCACCGTCTGGAATGACAGGTCCAGTGCGTCGTAGAGCAGCAGCCGTCCTATCAACGGTTCACCGATTCCCAGGATGAGCTTGAGTGCTTCTGTGGCTTGAATGCTGCCAATTGTCCCGGGCAGGACCCCTAACACCCCACCTTCGGCACAGGATGGTACCAACCCCGGGGGTGGTGGTTCCGGAAACAGGCAGCGGTAGCAGGGACCCACCCGGGCGTCGAAGACGCTGGCCTGGCCATCAAAGCGGAAGATGGATCCATAGACATTGGCTTTGCCAGTCAGCACGCACAGGTCATTCACCAGATAGCGGGTTGGAAAATTATCGGTGCCATCAACGATGATATCGTAGGGCTCGGCAATCTCAAAGGCGTTATCCGAGGAGAGGAAGGTGTTGTAGGTGTCGATCTGGATTTCCGGATTGAGATCCAACAGCCGGTCGCGGGCAGATTCGACTTTCAGATCGCCCAGGCGGGATTCACCGTGAACGATCTGTCTCTGCAGATTGGAAAAATCAACCACATCGTAATCGACGAGTCCAATCCGGCCCACGCCTGCGGCTGCGAGGTAGAGGGAAACCGGAGAGCCCAGGCCGCCAGTGCCAACGATCAGCACGGAGGCAGCTTTGAGCTTCCGCTGTCCGTCTAATCCGACGTCAGGGATGAGCAGGTGGCGGGAATATCGGTGGATCTCCTCGTGGCTTAATTCAGGGAGCATGATCCCTCCAGTGTTGGGTTTACCCTCCGGCAATCGAAGGGATGATCAGCAGCGTATCATTTTCGTTTACTTCCGTCTGCAGCCCATCCAGCTGGTTGATATTCTCCTCGCCCAGGAACAGGTTCACGAATGGGCGCAGCTGACCCTTCTCATCAAACAAGTGTTTCTTCAGCTCTGGATGCTTCTCAACGGCACCAGCCAGCACCTCGGCGATGTTATCGCCTTCCAGTGCGAGGGTGCTTTCACCGCCAGCATACGGGCGCAGTGGTGTGGGTATCTTTAATTCAGGCATAATCGATCTTCCTTTCCATGATTGTACACAACAACCCGGCCTAAAACCTGCTCCCCTCTCAGGGGGCAGGGATAGTTTGCAATTCTTCTGGGTCAAAACCGGAGCGGTCCTCCTTGAGGCGCCAGGATCTGGACTCGACGGCTTTGCCATCTTTCACGCTGGTGATCAGATAGGAATACCAGGGGATGGCGTATTCACGATCAAAGTCTGAAGGGATATTGGGATGATCGGGATGGGAATGGAAGATCCCAACAATGGATAGAGCTGACCGCTCGGCTTCCCTCTCACCCCGAAGCATGTCCTCCGCGGTGATCAAGTAGCGATTATGGCGGGCGCCGTCCTCGCGGGCATTATCCAGGAAGAGCAGCTGCTTGACCTCCCGACCCCCATTATCTGTCGTGCCCAGCATCAGCCCCGCGCCTTCTTCAGGATAGGCACTTTCGCCGTGGCGATGGATCTGCTTGAGAATGTTCTTGGGTATGGTTATCTTCATGATTCCTGCCATAGTCGTTCGTCACTTAAATACTTGAACCCTGCATCAGGGAACACAGTTACGACCACGCCGTCCTGGATCTGGTTAGCGACCTGGCGGGCAGCGACGGCAGCTGCTCCCGAGGAGATGCCGATGAAATAACCCTCTTCATGGGCCAGGCAGCGCACCATGTCATAGGCTTCTTCGGTCTTGACCTCAATGATCCGGTCGGCCGCTTCCGGGTCGTAGATCCCGGGCTTGATGGCGGTTGGGAGGTGTTTCAGACCTTCCAGGCCGTTGAAGGGCGAGTCAGGCTGGACTCCGATGACCTCGATGTCCAGCCCCTGGTCAGCGAAATAGCGAGAAACGCCAGTTAAGGTCCCGGTAGTGCCCATTCCAGCTACAAAATGGGTGATCTTTCCCTGGGTTTGTTCGATCAGCTCCGGTCCGGTGCTCCGGTAGTGGGCTTTCCAGTTCTCAGGGTTGTCATATTGGTTGGCGTAGTAGTATTTCCCCGGGTTATCAGCAGCCATAGCCTGGGCAACGCGGATGGCTCCATCGGACCCTTCCAAAGGGTCGGTCAGGACCAATTCAGCGCCTAAAGCCTGCATGATCTTGATGCGCTCCGGGCTGGCATTGGAGGGCATGGCCAAGGTGATGGGGATCCCGAGAGCGGCGCCGAATGTGGCGTAGGCAATACCCATATTTCCGGAGGTCGAATCCAGCAGATGCATCCCGGGCAGGATCAGCCCCTGATGGAGTGCATTCTGGATGATGCCCCAGGCAGGACGGTCTTTGACCGATCCGCTGGGATTGAACCATTCTGCTTTGGCGTACACCTGGGCCCGGGTCTGCCCCCGGTCGGTGAGCGTGACCAGAGGAAGCAAAGGCGTGTTGCCCACCAATGAGGGCATGCCTTCATCAAGCGCTCTGTGCTTTACATAGGGTATGAAATCCTGCATACTGCTTCCGCCTTAGGCTTAAATAATAATACTGATCGGAGTGGAACTGAAAGCTTCTCGAAGGATGACTGCGGAAATCGTCCTGGCTCTCAGCACTCCCTGATCAGTATCTGGCTGAAAGCAGATTTACGACCCCCGCTGTATACAGGAGCAGTGGTAAATCATAAACAAACCCCATTATTATGAATATATTGATACATATTGTAATTAAATCTCGCCTGCTGTCAACCCCGCCATAGTGAATATAAGGGTGTTATCTGCTTTTTAGATGAAAAGAGAGTCCTTCATCTTACTTGCTATTTTGCCTCACGTCATGTCAGGACAAATCACATATCTCCTCATTGTAAACATTAGTATAATCCGTACGTGATAGGAGAAATCTATGTATACAGCCACTAGAACTAAGGACTTAAAATCTGAAGGCGCTTACCAGGTGCTGGCCAAGGCCCAGGCCCTGGAAAAAGAAGGTCGGGAGATCATCCACCTTGAGATCGGCCAGCCTGATTTCCCGACTTTTGAGAATATCAGCCAGGCTGGCATCCGGGCTATCGAGGAAGGATATACCCGGTACACGCCACCAGCGGGTATGCCCTCCTTACGAGAGGTGATCGCGGAGTCTGCTGGACGGCAGCGGGGTCTGACGTTCGATCCCGGGCAGGTGGTCGTCAGCCCTGGCGCCAAGCCCAACCTGTTCTTTCCCACCCTGGCAGTGGTCGAGGAGGGCGATGAGGTCATCTACCCTGATCCTGGTTTTCCCTCCTACAAAGCCATGATCCAGGTGGCGGGAGGGATCCCGGTCCCGGTTCCCCTGCTGGAGGAGAATGGTTTTTCCTTTGACCTGGATGCTTTTGAC
>JBGCVQ010000005.1:0-3911 GCA_045888315.1 Anaerolineales bacterium
TGATGATCAGCAGTCCGAAGACCACACCGCGCTTGATCTGGACCTTCTCGGGGATGAAAGGAATGCTATTGGCTGCCATGGTGTACCTCCTGATTATAGAGCAGGTTGGCTTGTTTTAGCTTTACAGTTCTGAATATAGAACAAATGTTCTATTTTGTCAAGACCCCAGTATAGCAAATTCTGTTAAAATAAATGGTATCTTTCACACATCGAGCTGAATGGCATGGATCAAATTTGGTCTCCCTGGCGCATGACATATCTTGAGAATGGGTCCCACCCGGACGAATGCCCGTTCTGTCTGGCCCTGGAGGGTCCTTCCCGAGAAGACGCTTACGTGGTCCATGTGGGGGAAAAGGCCTTTGTGATCCTCAACCGCTACCCCTATACCACCGGCCATCTGCTGGTTCTGCCCCTGGAGCACCGCGAGAAGCTCTCGGAGCTGGATCCCGCCACCAGGGCGGAGATGATGGAGCTCATCACCCACGCCATGCAAGTGATCAGGGCGGTCTACCAGCCGGAAGGTTTCAACGTCGGGCTGAATATGGGAGGGGCGGCCGGGGCAGGCATCCCCAAGCACCTGCATTGGCATATCGTGCCCCGCTGGTCGGGGGATACCAACTACATGACCGCCATCGGCGGCGTGCGGGTCCTGCCAGAACTGCTGGAGGACACATTCCAGAAGATCAAGGGAGCCTGGTAAGGCCCCCTGCTCACTTTAGCGGTGCTGAGCGGTTTGCCTGAAGATTGCGCCATCCATCATCCTACAACGCAGTTCGAGGAGGTTCGCGTTCCATGACTCGCCAAGTTCCTCTCATCCTCAGTGCCGTGCGGACGCCCTCGGGCGCCTTCCAGGGCTCGTTAAGCTCCTTCACCGCGCCCCAGCTGGGCGCCCTGGTTGTCAAAGAGGCTGTCCGCCGGGCAGGCATCCCCGATCCAGCGCAGATCCACGAGGTGATCATGGGCAACGTGGTCTCAGCCGGCCTGGGCCAGAACCCGGCCCGCCAGGCCGCCATTGGGTCTGGGCTTCCGGCATCGGTGGGTGCCTTCACGGTCAACAAGGTCTGCGGCTCAGGCTTGAAGGCGGTCATGCTGGCCGCCCAGAGCATTCGGGCTGGTGACGCTGAGCTGTTCGTCAGCGGCGGCATGGAATCCATGAGCCGGGCTCCCTTCCTGATCCGGGGCCGTTCCGGGGAGCTGCGTTTCGGTCATACCGAGCTGGTGGATGCCCTGCTGAATGACGGCCTGTGGGACCCCTTCGAGGACTGGGGCATGGGCAACGCGGCCGAGTTCATTGCCGAGGAGTATGACATCTCCCGGGAGGAGATGGACCAATTCGCTTATCAATCCCATCAGAAGGCCATCCAGGCCATTGACAGCGGCAAATTCAAAGCCGAGATCGTCCCGGTGGAGATCCAGGGCCGAAAAGGCGCGGCCACGGTCTTTGATACCGATGAGACGCCCCGGCGGGACACCTCCCTGGAGATCCTGGCCAAGCTCCGACCGGCCTTTGTGGCGGACGGCAAGGTGACCGCCGGCAACGCCCCAGGCTTGAACGATGGAGCGTCCGCGGTGGTGGTTGCCAGCGAGGAGAAGGCCCAGGAGCTGGGAGCAGAACCGCTGGCGCGGGTGGTCGATTACGCCTATGCCGCGGTGGAGCCTAAATACCTTTTTTATGCCCCGGCTGTGGCCACCCCGCTGCTGCTGGAGAAGGTGGGCTGGACCCTGGAGGATGTCGACCTGATCGAACTCAACGAAGCCTTCGCGGCCCAGGTGCTGGCGGACGGCAAGGCCATGGCCGAGCTGGGCTGGGATTGGAACAAGGTCAATCCCCACGGCGGGGCCATCGCCCTCGGCCATCCCATCGGAGCCAGCGGGGCCCGGGTGCTGACCACCCTGATCTACGCTCTCAAGGACCGGGGGCTGAAACGGGGGATCGCTTCCCTGTGCCTGGGAGGCGCAGAAGCGGTCGCCATGGCCATCGAAATCATCTAAAGGAAGGCAAATGTGATCAAGAAGATCTTTGTGGTGGGAGCGGGCACGATGGGCAACGGCATCGCCCAGACTGCCGCGGTGGCAGGCTACGATGTGGTGATGATGGACGTGGATGCGGGTCAGATCGAAAAGGCCCGCGAGGTCATTGCCAGATCCGTTGAGAAGCTGTTCCAGAAGGAGCGCATCAGCCAGGAGGGCAGGGACCAGGCCCTGGGGATCCAGACCACGCTGACCTACGAGGGGATCGAGGACGCCGACCTGGTGATCGAAGCAGCGACCGAGAACTACCCTTTGAAGGAGAAGATCTTCCGGGAGATGGACCACAAAGCGCCCGCTAAAGCCATCCTGGCTTCCAATACCTCCTCCATCAGCCTGACCCGGCTGGCAGCCGCCACCGGGAGGCCGGAGAAGGTGATCGGGATGCATTTCATGAACCCGGTGCCGCTGATGAAGCTGGTGGAGGTCATCCGCGGGCTGGATACCTCGGATGAGACCACCCAGGCGGTGGTGGAAGCGGCGGAGGCCATGGGCAAGGTGGCCGTGGAGTCGGCCGATTCCCCGGGCTTCATCTCCAACCGCATCCTATGCCCGATGATCAACGAGGCGGTCTTCGCCCTCCAGGAGGGAGTGGGCACCCCAGAGGCCATCGATGAGGTCATGAAATTGGGCATGAACCATCCCATGGGCCCGCTGACCCTGGCGGACCTGATCGGCCTGGACGTGGTGCTGTCGGTCATGGAAGTGCTCCAGGAGGACTTGGGCGAGGACAAGTACCGCCCGGCTTACCTGCTGAAGAAAATGGTCGCCGCCGGCCACCTGGGTCGGAAGACCGGCCGGGGATTCTATACGTACGATTGAGCTGGGGGAAGGGT
The DNA here is from genome assembly GCA_045888315.1 of Anaerolineales bacterium. GTDB lineage: Bacteria > Chloroflexota > Anaerolineae > Anaerolineales > UBA11858 > B10-G9. The sequence goes on from JBGCVQ010000005.1 coordinate 2,865, forward strand.
TCCAGGGGATCGATCCCACTGGGATGAGGAGGACTGATGACGGTCAATATCCATGAGATGAGTATCGAGGATTATCCCCAGGTCTACCAGCTGTGGGAGATGAGCGATGAGATCGGACTCAGCAGCGCGGATTCCGAGCACAGCATCCGCCTCTTCCTGGAGCGCAACCCGGGTATGAGCTTCACGGCCTGGAAGGAAGGAAAAATGGTGGGCGCAGTGCTGTGCGGCCACGACGGCCGGCGGGGCTACATCCACCACCTGATGGTCCATCCCGATTACCGCCGCCAGGGCATCGGCCATTCCCTGGTCAGCCGCTGCATGTTCGCCCTGACCCGGATCGGGATCCAGAAGTGCCACCTGTTCGTCTACGAGGACAACGCGGACGGCATCAAGTTCTGGGAAAGCCTGGGCTGGACCAAGCGGGTGGAGCTGGACATGATGTCGCACGAGATCGATTGATTTTCATAAAGGACCCGGTCCCTTTAAGGGACCGGGTCCTTCGCTTTAAATACCAGACCCCGGAGCCGGTCAGGGCTTCCGGGGTCTTGACATGTTTAGGACAGGTCTGAGTCAGTTCAGCGGAGGGACAGCTGGGCAGCCAGGCTGCGGATGATCCGGGAAGCCTTGGCTTTGCTGGTCTGGTTCTTCCGCAGGGACTTGATCAACCGGTAGTGGTCTGCTTCCCTGATCAGCTCAGCCTGCCGCATTTTCGATTCCTGTAATTTATTGGTGTACATGTTCAGTTCTCCTTGATCCGCTTGCGCGGTCTCTATTTTCGTTAGTGGCTGGGCTGGGCGTATCCGACCAGCTGCTGTCCCAGGTGCACCATCAGCTGCCCGAGGGCGTTGGTGATGCGGGCAGAAAGGGAATTGGTCCTCGCTACTGACTTCACCAGCCGGTAGTGGTCCGCGCGGCGGATGAGTTCTTGACTGTGGACCCGGTAGTTAGCTAAATCTGTCGTAAACATGGTGTTCTCCTTACTCATTTCTTGATTATTGATTACAGTATATCAAAAAAATTAAGTTTGTCAAGAGGAAAAATAAGAAA
>JBGCVQ010000006.1:0-6998 GCA_045888315.1 Anaerolineales bacterium
ACCTGTTCAGGTTGGTCGCGGTGAATATGGATGTGAATACCAGGATCATCACCATTACGCCGCCCAATAAAATTGATCTCCTAAAAGTTGATAGTTGCATCGATATCCTCCTGCAGAATGATTACCAGTTTACAGGACTGGACTCTATGGGAATCCTAGCTCCCTTTTAATACTTGAACCATTTTCTTCTGAAAATCCGCTCGCTTCGAGCCATCAGCGATCTCCAAGCTGGCCCGTTCGACCAGTTCGGCTGCCTTGGACTGCGGAAAAGCGTCCCGGGCTTCCCCCATCAGCTTGATCTCATCTTCGATGATCACGGGTCCGATTGGGCCCATCACCTCGGTGAAGTGGTTGGTCAGCTGCTCGAAGAAAGCTTCATCTACGATTTCCTTGAACGTCCTTTTTGCGCCAGTCACCTCATGCAGTAATCCCGCGGTGGTCAGGCTGAAGACGATGCGGGCGACCTCGAACTCGTTCAGGCTGAGGATCTCGGCAATTTCCGCCACCGACTTCTCTCCATTGACCTGGGCCAGCACCTGCCACTCGATCGGCTTCAAACTCACGGTGCTGGTGGATCCTGAAGGATTGATATTGAAGACCGCCTCAGTCGAGGAGATCACATCCTTGATGTCCTCCCACTGCTCGGCTTGGCGGGAGGCTTCCAGCATGAGCTGTTCGGTGGTCGTTTCGATGGAGCGCTCGGGGGCTTCCACATCCGGAGTGAAGCTGAATTCACCTTCCAGCCACCCCATCAGCGTATAGACTCCCTTCTCACCCATCTGGGTTCCTGTCACTGCATGGACGATAATGCCCCGCTGCAAATAGACCTCCCCGGTCTTGGCGCCCTGGCGCACATCCAATCTGCCAGTCCGGCTCCCAGAACTGAGCATGCGCAGGATGTCCAGCAATGAGAGTTGTGCGAGGTTTCCTCTTAAAACTTCAGCCATGTTATTCTCCTGAATGCCTTATATTGACCTAACTAATAATGATCGATGCGTCCTTGATCGATCAAATTCTTTCCACAAAATTCTTCTTGAAATCCTTCTGAACCGCAGGATCGCTCTTCCAGCGGGATACCACCACATTAACGCTCATCCGCAGCAGGGGGATATCCACACTGGGAGTGCAGATCACGATCAGCACCACCTGCTGCAGATCGATCACCAGCACCTTCCTGTCCTGGTAATGGAATACAGCCTCTTCCAGATCGGCCAGGCGTTCTGCAGTGCCTGATAGAAGTTCAACCACATGCCTGGCTATGTTTTCCAGGGTAGGCTTCGTGAGAGTGGGCGGAGAGAGGTTTTCAATGATCTCGCCCTGGTTGGTGCAGAGCAGACTGCCCCAGACACCCACTGTCTCATTTATTTCCTGCAAACCTGCTTTCATGGTCACCCTATGTGTTTAGAGCAGCTCGGGCAGTAAGCCGTTGATATTAAAGCGCTGGATCATTTCCTGGTAATCCGCAGTGGCGTCACGCAGTGCGACCCGGATCGGATCAAAGAGGTCCTTATCGCCCAGGGCAGCATTGACCGCCAGATCTTCCACTGTGTCCCACAGGCATTTGGCAATCGCCCGGCTGAATTCCTTTTTTACCTCGCCAGTAAAAATGACTTCGCCGTCCTTGTACTTGAATTTAGCGGCAAAGGGATCCAGGAAGGGGTATTCATCCGCGTTGGAGATCAAGTTGTCCTTGAAAGTGTTCAAGAACTCGCCTTTCTTGAGCAGTGAATCCGCCGTGGACTCTACTGTTCCGATCACCACACCCCAGACTTCCAGCAGTTGGGGGAGATTGTAGCTGATCTTGATGACCTCGCTGTCCGATAAAGCTTCCTCAACAGCGGATCTGTAGACGTTAAAGACCGCACCAACCGATGTGATCTGCTCCAGGATGCGGTTCAAGACCTTGAGGCCGGAGATCTCCTCCCCGCCCGCGGAGAGCAGGACATCGATCACTCGTCCCGTCAACAGGAAGATATATCCTGTCTGGCGGCCGTCATTCATTTTGACCTCAATATACCCGGTGTGCTCCTCAGCCTGCAGCTTACTGATGAGTGCCTCCAGGCTGGTGAACTCAGTGCTCAGGTTCTCATAGACCGCTTTGCTTTTAGTCACACTGGCCAGCATGGTGACCATTTCTCCGGTCTGGAGGTAAACGTTGATCGAGCCGTCCTTCTCCTTGGCCTTTTCCGTGACCAATTTCACTGCGTCCTGGCCGGTAATCAAATCGCCGCTGACATCCTGGACCGCGTTGATGATATTCCCGCTATCTAGCAGAAGTACGCCTTCGTACTCCCAGAAGCTGACCTGGACCACGCCAGTCAAACTGTTCTCTTTCAGGTCGACCAATAGTTCCCCAAAATTGGTAAAGGAGGTGTTCAGATTTTGATAGACCGCCTCGCGTTTTGGAAATATCATCATCGCCTTCCTTGCTAATATGCCCTTTTATTGATAGCGCTTGTAGATCATCTCTACCGATTCATATACTGTTTCTGCGGATGCTTTGGCAGCGAGGTCGAGCATCAGCAAGTGATCGCCGCGTAGCTGCAAGTAGATGCGTTCCTTGGCGCCGGACAAAACAACCCGTTCCAACCTACCCCCGTCCAGGAAACCCCCGATCAAGTCCCCTTTATCTTTGATAAAGACAGCCAGGGATCTTTCACCTTCTACATCTCCTGACATTTCCCTGGCAAGGACCGTGCCGTCCAGGTCGCAGATCAGGGCTCCGCCGACATCACGGATATTGGCGACCGATTTGATGATCCTTTGAGCCAGATCATTCTCTGGTTCCTGGGGTGGGAGCTCGTCTTCATCGTCCCAATCCGGGCTCCACCCAGCGGTGGTTTCATCAATGCGGCGCATGCCTTCCAAGAGGATTCCCGACCAGGGTTTATCAATTGTCCGCAGGCTGGGTTCTGCTCCCATCTTGAGCTGGAAGGCGCCCTCATTCCAGGTCAGCAGGGAATAGACAGCCTCCTCGCCGGAGAGATCCCCGACTTCGGCGTGGATCATCTCACCACCTTTGAAATAGATCGCGCCTTCCCGCCCCTGGTAATGGAGGATCAGCTGGGCCTGGTTGCGCTCCTCGCAGTTGATCTGGATAATGCTCGCCAGGCTCATCATCTTCAGATTTCCTTCCAGGGCGCGGTCCTCGCGGCTGAGCAGTTCCCGGACCTTATTGGTCATGAATTCGATATCGATCGGTTTTTCCAACACATCCAGGGCGCCCATCCGGAATGCCCTGGCGATGAGCTCCTTGGTCGCCGAACTGGCGGTCAGGATCACCTTGGCTTTCGGATTGAATTCCCTCAGCTGCTGGAGCAGATCCAGGCCGTTCAGCTCAGAGACAGCCAGGTCGGCGATCACCAGATCGGGATTTTCCTTTTTATAGATCTGGAGGGCATTGGCTCCGGAGGAAGTGCCCGTGGAATCAAAACCATTCGCTTTCAGCGTGCCGGCCAGGTATTGGATGTAATCTGGGTCTCCGTCCGCAATGAGAACTGAATACTGAACCACCGATGATTCTCCTGATAAGTACGCATTCGCCTGAGACGAGGATAGCAGCTCATGATTTCCAATTGTTGCCACCACGAGCAGCTGGTCATTCAGGCTAATAAAATGAATTACAGCACTGCTTGCCTGTATTCTAACATGTACGCTTCTCGCCCTGTGGTATGGGAGCGGCGGGAAGGAAAACCTCCTTCTTATTACGCAGCTCATATCCGCTGGGTATTGATGTCCATTAAATTATACTCGCTTCACTCTCATTCAATCCCTGATTCAAGCCTACCTAACAGAAACCTTAATCAAACCAGCCCAGGCAGCTGTGCAAATAACAGCTTTGTAACCGCAGGAGTACAATCTGCCCCAATAAACAGCCTGGTTTTCAACGCTTCAGAACCTTAAGGAAACGGGCGGAAAGGATATTCATCACGGTCGAGATGGTGATGCGGGGTGAGGGCTGCTGGTCTTCCTGGATTGTCTCTTGCGAAATACCAGCAGGAAAATTGGGCGGATTTTGAAGCGGAAAAAAGGTATACTTAATCCCAAGAAGGCGCTAAGGTTCTGCCCAGAACTGTACCCTTCTTCTAACTTCACCCCGGCAGCAGCCGGGGTGATTTCTTTCCAGGTAAGGATGAACTCGTCCGTGATGCGGGGCATCCGCTGACGTCGTGATTCCCTTTCTGCGGAATCGGGTCTGATCGCGGAAGGATACTTGCTCTGAAATACCAGGCGGGAAAAGAAAAATGAGATGGGCCGATCGCATTCAGCCCATCTCATCTCAGGAAGAAGAAGAAAAGATCAAGTCGTCCCTTTTCTACATGTATCATAGCAGATAGTCCCTCACACCCACAGCCCCCTGCGGATGATCTTGACCCCATTCTCAAGTATGGGTCAAGACAACACCCGCTGAGATTGTCCGAAGTCGGCTGATACGCTATGATAAAGACCACATCCCGCCTAGCTTGCCCTCCCAGGGCAAGTGACGTATAGTATAGATATGGTCAAATTCTGGTCGACGTTCCTGGATCAATTCAGCAGGCTGCGCTGGAAATTAACCCTGAGTTATTTCAGCGTGACCATCTTTGCGCTGCTGATGGCTGAACTGATCGGTATCGTGGGAATCTCGATCTGGGTTGTCCAGGAAGCCCGGGTATCCAAGCAGGAGATCATCGACCAGCTGACCACCTCGCAGACTCTGTTCTTTGATGAACAGCGTTTGGCGGAAAAGCTCAACATCGACCGCCTGGATATCTCCTTGGGCGAGTATGTCACAATCGGCAGCCATTTCCTTTCCAGCTCGCCCCCTGACAACCAGGGCTTAGCCCAATTCATGGGCGGATTTTCCCAGACCGTGGTCGACATCAAACCGATCGAGATCGGGAATTTCATCATCAACGCCAGCAATACCAACATCCTTTCCATCGTCTACCTCGACACCCAGGGGAAATTGATCGATTCCATCCCCCACCGCTTACTGGAACGGACCAAGCAGGGTGAGATCATCGACACTTCTGAGATCCCCGGCCTGGCTGGGCCCCTCCAGGCTGCTTTGTATGGCTCCAAGAATTATGACAGCCTGGTGCAGCCCATGGAAGAGAATGTCATCGTGGGTGTTGTGCCCATTCCCGACGAGGATAACCCGCTGATGACCGTGGGATTCCTAGCTTTCCAGCATAAATCCCGCATCACGGAGATCCTGCAGTGGGAGCAGATCTCCCGCCAGATCGCGGTCGTCCTGGCTGCTACCACCGGTTTATCCGGTTTGTTCGGGATCATATTCGGTTTCCTGACAGCCAAGATGCTCACTTCCCGCCTCGACAAGGTCACCACTTCGGCTCGGGCTTGGAGCCAGGGCAACTTCACTGTGCTGGTAGACGATCCCAACCGGGATGAGCTGTCTGAGCTGGGCCATACGCTGAACAACATGGCGGTCCAAATGGACAATCTGCTCGATGAGCGCCAGGAGATCTCCATCATGGAAGAGCGCAACCGCCTGGCCCGCGAACTGCATGACAGCGTCAAGCAGCAGGCTTTCGCGGCATCTGCCCAGCTGGCTGCAGCCCATTCCCTGCACAACAGCGATCCCAATCAGTCCATTGCCAACCTGAGCGAGGCAGAACGGCTGGTGGACGATGTCCGGCGCGAGCTAACCGACCTGATCCACGAGCTCCGTCCGGCCGCCCTCAAGGGTGAGGGACTGGTCAAGGCGACCCGCCAATTAGCGGAGGAAACCGAAAACATGCTCAGCATCCCGGTTCATGTCCGGGTCACAGGGGAACGGACCATCCCACTCGATGTGGAGCAGACCCTCTACCGCATCATGCAGGGCGCGCTCAGCAACATTGCCCGCCACAGCTTTGCCCGCAGCGTGGATATCGTTCTCTCCTACAGCAAGCATGAGATCCAGCTGTCGATCATTGATGACGGGATCGGCTTCCAACCGGCCGAGCAGTCTTACGGAATCGGGTTAAAATCCATACAAGAGCGGGCAGATCTGATCAACGGCATCATGGAAATCATCAGCCAGCCCGGGAAAGGCACCCAGCTGATCATCCGAGCGCCCATCAATTCTCTCATTTGAGGGAGGTACAACTATGTCCACGCCCATCACAGTATTGCTGGTAGACGACCACGAAGTGGTCCGCAGCGGTGTCAGCGCCTTCCTGGCCTCCCAGCCTGATTTCGAAGTGGTTGGAGAAGCCAAATCCGGTATCGAGGCGGTCAACCTGGTTCAGAAGACCGTGCCCGACGTGGTGCTGATGGACCTGGTGATGGCCAAGATGGACGGCGTGGAAGCTACCCGACAGGTCAAGACCGTCAGCCCGCGCACCAAGATCGTGGTGCTGACCTCCTACCACCAGGACGAGTACATCTTCCCTGCCCTGCAGGCAGGTGCGATCTCCTACATTCTCAAGGATGTGAAAATGGACGAACTTGCTGACGCCCTCCGCCGCGCGTCCCAGGGTGAAGCCACCCTGCATCCCCGAGTCGCTTCCCGGGTCATTCAAGAGCTGCACGGTGCCAACCGGGAGGAGCTCAATCCCTACACCGAGCTCACCGAGCGCGAGATGGAAGTGCTGAAACTGATCGCCAAGGGCCAGTCCAACAGCGAGATCGCTGACAGCCTGGTGATCAGCGTCAACACCGTCAAAGGGCATGTCAGCAACATCCTCAGCAAGCTCCATCTGGCGGACCGCACCCAGGCCGCGGTGTATGCCTGGCAGCAGGGCATCGTCCGCCGCTGAAGGACCACAGGCGGTAGTAAACTCAGGTACCCTGCCAGCAGGCAACAGACCCAGGTCCAGAGTTGAGTATGTCCATAAAACCTAAAAGGTACACTGCGATTGCCCGGATCGATTTGCCATTTAAATCGGGTCAAATCACTGAAAACTAGCCCTTGACTACTGCTTACTCCTTACTCCTTACTCTTTCCTCCATTCCACTCCCCCTACATCCTGCCGCTCCCGATCCCAATTCCCCTCCCGGATTGGCGATCA
>JBGCVQ010000007.1:0-26078 GCA_045888315.1 Anaerolineales bacterium
AAGACACCTTCGCCAGCAAGGGCCAGCACATGATCTACCACGGCTGGCTGAAACCTTTCGAGAAGATCCTGCTCCAGAGCCCGCTGGTACCCTGGTCGTATTTCGCCAGCAACTTCTACCACAATGTCTATTGGTACCCCTTCGTGGGTCACAAACGGGTGGAAGAGGCTTTGAAGACCAAATGGGGCAAGCTCTTCAAGCAGTATGGAAACGGTGAAGTGGTCATGCCGGGCATGGAGCGCAAGACCGTGATCCAGGCCCTGGTTGCCGTGGTGGTAGGCGCTGCCCTATTGGCTGCCCTGCTGATCGCTGTCCTCTAAGCTGATGCCAGAGAAATACACGCTCATCATCCGCCGGCTGATCCCCGGATTGATCTTTGGCTTCCTGGTTTTCCTGGGCCTGGTCCTGGTGGGCGATATCCGCCAGGTTAGCGCCCAGGTGCTGAATTTCCGCTGGGTGTATTTTCCCCTGGTGCTGGCCCTGACCCTCTTCAACTACATCCTGCGCTTCTTCAAGTGGCATTTCTATCTGGGCCAGGTGGGAGTGAAGGATTTCCCCCTGCTGGACAGTGCCCGGCTGTTCCTGGCCGGCTTTCCCCTGGCAGTCACTCCTGGGAAAGTTGGCGAGGCCTTGAAGGGTGTCTGGCTGGAGCGGGAGACTGGCCTGCCGGTCTCCAAAGGCATCTCGGTCGTGCTGGCTGAACGGATCAGCGACGGGTTGGGGGTGTTGGCACTGAGCACTCTGGGCGTGATCGCTTATCCCAGGTACTGGCCGGCGTTCGCGATCGTCCTGGGAGGCTTGATCACCTTGATCGTCCTCATCCAGATCCGCCCTGCTGCCCTGTGGCTTTTAGAACTGGCTTCTAAGCTGCCTGTGTTGAAACGCATAACGGAAGGCTTGCGGGAGTTTTACGAAGGGAGTTATGCCCTCTTTAGGCCTAAAGCCACCCTGATAGCGGTAGGTATTGGAACAATCTCCTGGCTCGGCGAGGGAATCGGGCTGTATTACGTCTTAAGAGGGTTGGATGTCCCGGGGGGCTGGAATACCCTATCCATCGCAGTCTTTGTGCTGGCTTTCAGCACGGTGATCGGGGCCGTGTCCGCCCTGCCCGGCGGTCTGGGAGCAGCCGAAGCCTCCATCGCCGGGATGCTGGCCATACTGCTCGGTCTGGCCAGAGACACGGCGGCTGCGGCGACGATCTTGATCCGCTTTGCCACCCTGTGGTTTGCGGTAGTTCTGGGACTGACAGTCTGGGCTGCCTTCCGGAGAACTCTCTTTTCCAATCCCGAATCAGCCCCACCGCGCTGACATTCCAGCCAATTATCCTGTACAATACACCATACCTGACAGGGCTGAAGTTGGAACACAAGCGCCCTGGGGAGGAATTCATGTCCAAGAAAATCTTCGCCCTACTGTTGATCTCCATCCTGCTGACATTAAGCGGCTGTGGGCAGCCGCAGCTCGCGGCATCCCCCACTGCCGCGGATACCCAATCATCGACCATCACACCTCCCCCACCCCCAACCTCAACTGAGAACCCGCCTACCAGCGAGCCGTCTGCAACCGCCGCCGAACCCACCCTGCCGCCTACACCGACGATCGATCTCAGCGAATTGTTGTCCGGACCCGCCATTTCCCACCTGGCAGCCAGCCAGGACCTGACCATCCACCAGATCCAGATGATCACCAGCCAGGCCGGCTGGGCTATCACCCGGGAAGATCCTGACGCAGATCACATTCTGACCACGGAGACCGGTGGCAATACCTGGCAGGATGTCACGCCCCCGCAGCCGCTCAACGATTCTGGCATGCCCTTGAAAGCGACCGCTGGTTTTCTGGATCAGGATACCGCCTTCGTCAACTATACCGGCTCTGAGATCATCTGGACCACCTCCGACGGGGGAGCCAGCTGGCAGCCCGGCCCTGTCATGTATCAAACCATGGCTGGAGGCCTTTTTAGCATACTTGACAATGATCACGCCTGGCTGTTCCAGTTCCTGGATGCAGGAATGCAGAAGGTCTATACGGCCATTTCCAGGACAGAAGATGGGGGCCAGAGCTGGGAAACCATCCTCGACCCCTACAGCGATTCGGCCATCCAGGGATTCGACAAAACCGGAACAGCCTTCATAGATCCTCAATTCGGCTGGCTTACCCGGGACTTCCGCGGCGTGGCAGTCTACGTCTACCTGGACATCACCCAGGACGGCGGTCAGACCTGGCAGCAGGAAAACATGCCCGCCCCACCCAGCGCTTCAGATGCCTTTTCAACTTGCGCATGTGGCCTGTATGACCCAGCACTCGACAGCGAACAAAGCGGAAGCGTCCGCTTGACCTGTAAATGCTACCCGGGAGACACACAGCTGACCAAGAACTTCCTCTACCAGACCAGCGACGGAGGGGCTTCCTGGGATATCCAATACGTGCCCGAAGGGGATCTGCACCGGATCTCAGACCAGGTCCTCTACCTGACGGACCGGGAGATCTACCGCTCCACGGACAGCGGTGTGGAGTGGGACCTGGTCAAATCGGTCAACTGGGACGGCCAATTCAGCTTCATCAGCGAGGACCTGGCCTGGGCGGTAGCCTATGACCCGACAAATGACGTATACGCCCTGGTGAAAACGGCAGATGGCTGCAGCAGCTTCCAGATCATCCAGCCCCAGCTGGTCAGCGACTGATCGGCTTCTTGGATCCGGAAGAGCATGGGTATCAAAAGGGCTGGAGAGACCTCTCCAGCCCTTGGCATTTAATATCGAACAGCAAGATCACTTCGGGATCCCCCACAGGACCACGGATCCATCCTTCTGGGAGGATGCGATCAGTTGGAGGTCCGGGCTGACCGCTACCGCCAGCGTGTCGCGTTCCTCCGGGAAGGGCAGCTGTTCCCCGGATGGAGGATACCAGAACCAGGCTTGCGATGTTCCATCCTCCCCATCGATCAGGGCATAGATCAGCCTCCCCCGGCTGCTGTAAGCGACATCGTGGAACGAGGGACCATCTACGGCAGGCCCGAGGTAGACCTTCTGTTCCCAAGTAACAGTGCTGACCAGGGAGATGAAACTCTGTTTGGCATTGGAAACGGCGATCTCCGAACCAAAGGGATGGATGGCGATCTCCTTGTAGCCGTAAGTCGTGTGGGTCAATCTTCCGCTGCGCAGATCCCACACAGCCGAGATATAGGTATTGGGCGGGGCAAAGGAGGTCGCTGAAAGGAGCTTCCCATCCTCATCAAACTGCAGGCTGGCCGGATCCAGTTCGCCGTTGATGAAGATCCGGTATACTTCCTCTTCCGTAGTCAGATCAAGGACCCGGAAAGTGGTCCCGGAACCCTCCTCCACTGCCTCGATCTCGATGATCGTCTTGCCGTCGGGGGATAAGGCGGCGATATCATTCCTGCTGTTGTACTGCAATTTGATCTCGCCTGTCCCCAGATCATACACGGTCAAGGACCCCCCATCCAGAGCAGCAATTGAGACGCTGGCAGGACTGAAATAGACCCGCTGTCCACCTTCGAGGTTGAAGACCTCCTCCCCGGTCTCCAGATCGAGGAAGGTATCGCGATGGGTGTCCTCGGTCAGCGCCTGGCGGAGACGCAGGTAGCGGTGATCGGGTGAGAAATCCAGGTCGATCACATCCGCGTACGGCAGGCTGGCTAATTCTTCCAGGGAGACGAAAGTGCGGTAGGTGATCAGCTGCAGATTTTCAGGCAGGGTGGGTGCGGGAGGCTCGGTAGGCTGGGGAGCTGCTGTTTGGGTTGTGATCACCACCACTGGCGTGGGTAGTGCCGTCTCCCCCGGGGCAGCCGTAGCTGATGGCAGTGGGGCAGGTTCACCAGTCTCACTGCCTTGTGCTGCGCAGGATGAGAGCAGGATCGCCGCAGTCAAGACCACGGTGGCAATCAGGAATGTTCGCTTCATACAAGGTCTCCTCTCGTCACAAATAGACTGCTGACCACCAGTATTCTAACAAAATTGGACGGACTTTGACATGGGAAACAGGGACCTCATCGGTTCAGACGAGGTCGAACCGCTTCCCTGGCACCGTTTTCGGGAAAATTGAGTGGATATGACCAAAAAATCAGGTATCCTTGATGAGAGGATAACTGAGGGACCCGGTCCCTTTAAGGGACCGGGTCCTTCTACAAAGGAGAGTGCGATGTCTGACCCCCGACTGACCAAGCTGGCCGACGTGCTGGTGGATTATTCCACTGCTGTCAAGCCTGGAGAGTGGGTCCAGGTCTATTATCATCCCCTGGCGGAGGGGCTAGCCGGGGAGGTCTACCGGGCCGTACTGCAAGCCGGCGGCAACCCCACCAGTCTGGTGGATTCCGAACTTTTGAACGAGACTCTCCACCGCTACGGATCCGACCAGCAGCTGGCCTGGCTCTCTCCCCTGGAAAAGATGGCCTATGAAGACGCCGATGTCGGCATCGTCCTCATGGCATCCGAGAACACCCGCTACCTGAGCAGCCTCGATCCCGAAATACAACAAAAGCGAGCTGAAAGCCAGGGCCAACTGCTGAAGATCCTGACAGATAGGACCGCTGCTGGTGATTTTCGCTGGGTGCTGACCCAATATCCCTGCCCTGCCTATGCCCAGGACGCCAATATGAGCTTGAAGGATTACGAGGATTTCATCTTCCGGGCTACCTTTGCCGATCAGGACGACCCCCTGGGGGCTTGGAAGAGGGTCCACGACCAACAGCAGCAGGTGGTCGATTGGCTGAAGGGCAGAAAACAGGTCACTGTGAAAAGTCCCAACGCGGACCTGACCCTGTCCATCGAAGGCCGGGATTTCATCAATGCCGATGGGACCTACAATATGCCCAGCGGTGAGGTCTATACCAGCCCTGTAGAGGACACAGCCCGAGGTTGGGTGAAATTTACCTATCCAGCGATCAACTTCGGCCGCGAGGTGCTGGGAGCCCGCTTTGAGCTCGAGGGCGGGCGGGTGGTATCCGCGACAGCCGAGAAGAACCAGGAATTCCTGCAGGCCATCCTGGATACCGATGAAGGAGCCCGCACCATTGGCGAATTCGCCATTGGTACCAATTACAGCATCCAGCAGTTCACTGGCAGTATCCTCTACGACGAAAAGATCGGCGGCTCGTTCCACCTGGCTGTTGGCCTGGGCTTCCAGGAGATCGGCGGCCTGAACGAATCCGCCATCCATTGGGACTTCATCTGCGATATCCGGCAAGACAGCGAGATCCGGGTGGATGGAGACCTACTCTATAAGAACGGGAACTTCGTGATTTAAAGAAAAGACCTCCGAGGTCCTGCGGACCTCGGAGGTCGATGTTCATCGCAGCAGACTCAAATATTCCCCCACATCCTCAACATCCTCGAAATGCCAGGTCAGGTCGATGACCCGGTCCTGCTGACCCTTATCCAGGATCTCCGAGGCATTGGCCCTGAACTTGGAGACCAATTCCTCATCGCTCATCCGGTTCTGGGGAGATCCCTTGGCATGGTCCACCTGGGCGGTGTGGGATTCTCCCGACTGGGTGGTGATCGTCACCCTCGCCCGCTTGACACCCGGGAACATAGCATCGATTTCAGGATCCGCCACCACCTTGATCTTGCCCAGCAGATCCCAGATGCGGGGATCCTTAAGCTTTTCAGCACTGAAGGAGGACGGCAGCACATTGCCGTCAGCCACCGCAGCGGCGATCACATAGGGCAGGCTGTGATCAGCAGTCTCTTTGGTTGTGGGTTTGTACTTGCTGGCATCAGAGAGGATATCGGCTCCGCGGACGGTGGTCTCCACCAGGATCTCAGCCACATCCTCCGCGCTCAGATCATGCTCCTGGCAGACCTGGAGAGCGGCGCTGATGGGCTGGTGGGTCAGCGCTTCGGTGGGGAAAGCCTTGTAGGCACACTGCCGGATCATGAACTCCTGCCCCAGGTCCTTGAGCGGCCACTCCGGCCGCCACTCAACACCCGTGATGACCTCGAAGACTCCCTCCTTGCCTTCAAAGACCTCAACCGGTCCGGTATAGCCTTCCCTGGCCATCAGGGCGGCAACCACGCCTGCTTGGGCCGCTAGAGGTGCGGCGGTATTTTTCATATTGGTCAAGTGACCAGCTACCACACCACCCAGTGTAAAGTGGCTGCTGGCGCTGATCCCCGCGGCAGCGATCATCTGGTCGAGGTCCAGATCATATAGTTTTCCAGCCACAAAGGGACTGACAAACTGAATCAGGGAAGCATGGTGCCAGCCGACCTCCCGCACACCGGGATGGGCTGCATGGCACCAGCGCAGGGTCAGCTCATAGGCGATCAGGATCGCAACCAGGGCATCCCTGCCGCTCTTGTTGTTCGCTTCGGCCGCTGCCAAGGCCGCGCCAATGATATCCGAAGGATGGGCAGGGTCCTCTTCCCAATAGATATCGTTATAATCCATGGCCCGCGTCAGCAGGCAGTTCATCAAAGCCGCATTCGGCGCATTGGTTTTCTCCTCCCGACCGACCATGCTGGCTTCCGGGACACCACCCAATTTCTCTGTAAAGCGGTACATGTGCTCCATGTCTTCATTGTTGACCGCTGCCAGGGCACAGCCCATGCTGTCCAGCAGGAAGCGCTTGGCTTCCCAAACATCTTCCTTTGGTATATCCTCAAATTTCAAATCGAGCGTAAACTGGGCCAATTTCCCGCTTAGTGAGCTCATCATCTCTCCTCTTACAGGTCTTCCCACTTAGAGCCTCTCGGCTACAGCGTTGGCCACGTCGAGGGTGGAGCTGTCCCCGCCCATGTCATAAGTGCGGACCTTTCCGTCCAGGATCACCCCGGCAATGGCGTCCTCCAGGGCTTTGGCCATGTCGGTTTCACCCAGCCAATCCAACATCATCTTCGTGGTCAGCAGCATGGCATTGGGATTGGAAACATACTTCCCGGCATATTTGGGAGCTGAGCCGTGGGTGGGCTCGAAGACCGCCAGATCATCACCGATATTCCCGCTGGAAGCGAACCCCAATCCACCTACCAGTTGGGCTGAGAGGTCGGAAACGATATCGCCAAACAGGTTGCCAGTGACAAGCACACCATAATTCTGGGGGTTTTTCACCAGCCACATCACCTGGGCATCGATATTGGTTTCCCAGAGCTCGATATCAGGATATTCCCCGGCAATCTCCCGGGCGATACGGACCATCATACCGCTGGTCTCCCGCAGCACATTGGGTTTTTCAACGATGGTGACCGTGGGATATCCACGAGTCTTGGCATACTCAAAGGCCCGGCGGATGACCCGTTCAGCACCCCGCCGGGTGACCACACGCACAGTCATGGCCATCTCGTCGCCAGGCACATCATCAAAATTCCCCAGGGCCGCTGAGTGCTTTTTCATCATCTCCCGCAGCTCATCCGCGACCGGATGGTATTCGACACCACTGTACTCTCCCTCGGTATTCTCGCGAAAGATCACCAGGTCGATATCATCGCGGTAGTTGAGCGGGTTCCCAGGATAGGCCTTACAAGGGCGGAGATTATAGTAAAGGTTCAAAGCCTGGCGCAGGCGGACGATCGGGCTCCGGTAGGTCAATCCCTTTCCCTGCAGATCTGGGATCAGCTCGGCCTGAGCCTCATCCTTGGGCTTGGATGTGATCGCTCCAAACAGCCCGCAGTCCACGGAATGAAGCAGGTCCAGGGTGCGCTGAGGCAGGGCATCCCCTTCTGTTCTCCAGAACTCCCAGCCGATATCACCCTGGGGGTATTCGGCATCCAGGTTAAGCTTGTCAAGCACAATGCGGGCGGCATCCATGACATCCACGCCGATCCCATCCCCCGGCATCCAGGCAATTCGATACTTAGCCATAATCCATTTCTCTCCTAATTGATAGTATGCTACCTAGCCCTTGTTAGCTTTTTCCGCCAGGCGTTTTTGAGTATAAGGGATCAAACCCCCGGCATTGAAGATCTCCATCACTGCAGCGGGCAGGGGTGGAAAACTGAACTCCCCCGCCTGGCAGATGATTTTTCCATTTTCTAGGTCAACCGAAATTTGCTCACCATCTTGGATGGCGTCGACCGCCTGGGGGCAGACGATAGCTGGCAGGGCGTTGTTGAGACAGTTCCGGTAGTAGATGCGTGCGAATGATTTAGCGATGATCGCCCCCAGGTTGGCTTCACTTAAACAGACCACCGCCTGCTCGCGGGAGGATCCGCAGCCCCAATTCGTGCCGCCCACGATCACGTCGCCTGGCTTGACAGTACCAGCGAACTTGGGGTCGAGGTCCTCCAGGGCGTACTGGGGCATGTCTGCCGGCTCGCTGACCGTGTAAGTATATTTTCCAGGGAAAATCACGTCGGTGTTAATATTGTCGCCGTACTTCCAGGCCCGGCCTTGGATTGTTGCCATAATACTCTCCCGATCTATAAGTTGTCTGGGCTTTCAATCGCACCTGCAACAGCTGAGGCGGCCACCACGGCCGGACTGGCCAGGTAGATCTCGCTATCCTTGGTTCCCATCCTGCCCCGGAAATTCCGGTTGGCAGTGCTGATGGAGACCTCTCCCACCGCGGGCACACCGAGGTGGTTGCCCATGCAGGGTCCGCAGCCCGGGCTTTCCACGACTGCCCCGGCTTTCAGGAATGTTTCCAGGTAACCAGCCTGGAGTGCAGCCAGGTAGACAGCTTGCGAAGCTGGGATGACGATCATCCTCCGCCCGTCAGCGATGTGCCGGCCATCCAGCACGGCAGCCGCAGCAGCCAGGTCATCCAATCGGCCGTTGGTGCAGGTCCCCAGGAAAGCCTGGTCGATATGGGTTCCCCGGACCTCGGACAGCGGCTTGACATTGTCAACAGTATGAGGACAAGCTACCATTGGCTCGATCTCCTCGCCCCGGTAGGTCACTTCCTGTTGATACTCGGCATCCGGATCCGGATAGATCGGTTCATAGGCCCGGCGGGCCCGATCCTTGAGGAAATCAAAGGTTTTCTGATCGGGAGGTATGTAGCTGTTCTTAGCTCCCATCTCAGCCATCAGATTAGTCAATGTCGCCCGCTGGCTGAGGGGCAGAGCTTCGATGGCTTCTCCATGCCACTCAACCGACATATATATGGCAGCATCGGCTTTGAGATCCCCGATCACGGCCAGGGCCAGGTCCTTGGAAGTCACCCCATCCCTCAGCTGGCCTGTGACTGTGATCTTGAGGCTTTCCGGGACTCGCAGCCAGAGGTCGCCGATGGCCCACACAGAGGCCATTTCAGTTCGGCCGATCCCGGCCGCAAAAGCGCCCATGACGCCCGCATGGGGTGTATGGGAATCCGAACCCACCACCAGCTCTCCAGGCAGAGCCAAACCGGATTCCACCAGGATCTGGTGGCAGATCCCTCGTCCGACATCATAGAAGTTCACGATGCCCTGCTCTTTTACAAATTCGCGGATGATCCGGTGGTTCTCTGCGTGCTTGGTGCTGGGAGCCGGCGTGGCATGGTCAAGGATGATCGCGACCCGGTCGGGGTCGAAGACCCGCTTACCGCCCATCTCCTGGAACAGTCCGTAGATGGGAGCCGCATTATCATGGGACAGCATCACATCCGGAGCGACCTCAACGATCTGACCCGGCACGGTACGGTCCAACCCGGCTTTCTTAGCCAGTATTTTTTCTGCAAATGTCTGGGGCATAGCTCTCCTATTCCCTTTCCTATCCAAATGGATCAACCGCCTGTCAGACTTCCAGGCGGCTCTTGAAGGGTTCAAAAGTCATGAAATCAGCATGGTGGACGATATAGGCTTCGGTGGAGCGCTTGATCAGGTTGCCCTCTCCTGCATGAGCGGCGATGATATGGCAGACCTCCGGCGGTACACCGCAGCTTTCTGCCAGGGAGACACCTGAGAAGGGATGGCGCAGGTACTTGCCGTACTTTCCCTGGATGGATTTGCCGTCCTTGTCCAGCTCATACTCAAGGAGCTTACCGACATCGGCCAGGATCGCGCCGGCGATGACCACATCGAGGTCGATGGGCAGATCCTCGCCAAAGAATTCCCGCATTTTGATCGCGCTCTCCCTGGCGACGTGGACCACACAGCGCTTGTGGGCCATAAAGCTTACCTGCAGATCTGGTCCTGCCAGCAGAGTGAAGGGGATCCGCAGCAAGTCCTCGGGCGTCAGGACACTCTTTTCCAGCGCCAGCTCCCAGGTCCTGGTGGCTGCCTTTCGCAGTTCAAGATCCTCGATCCAACCCAGTTCCGGCCAGAGTTCTTTGATATCCATGGTTCCTTCCTTATTCAATGACCTGCCTGACCACATCGATCACGGTGCCGTCCACCCACTTGATGGCAGCGATCACCCGCTCCCCCAGCTCGACGGGTTCTGGCACGCCGCAAATGCTTTCAGCTTCCGCCTTGAGGTCCTCGATGGTGCGGATCGGCAGCTTGGAATGGGCGGTCATCTCGATCAGATCCTCGCGGCGGGGATTGATGGCGATGCCGCGCTCGGTTACGATGACATCAATCAATTCACCCGGGCCGCAGATGGTAGTGACCTCATCGCGGATGATCGGGATCCGGTCCCGGAAGAGTGGGATGGGCAGAATGACATTCTTGCTGAACAAGCAGTTCTGCCAGCCGCCGATACCATGTAACAGATAGCCGTCGGAGTGGGTCACCACGTTGCCGTTGAAATTGACATCCACCTCGGTGGCACCCAGGATGACCACATCAACTATCCCCGCGAAGTTTCCCTTGCCATGGTAGTTGTAGCTGGTAAAGGGGCTGGTATTGACATGGTTGGGGTTCTCGCGCATGGAGCGCACGCCCGCCAGGTCAAAGGTCTGGCCGTCCAGGATATAATCTACCAGGCCCTCTTCCAGCATATCGACCAGGTACTGGTTGCTCCCACCTCGCGCAAAGCGGGCTTTGATGCCTTTTTGGCGCATGATCTCCCCAAAATAATTGCCAATCGCCAGGGATGTGCCCCCAGCACCAGCCTGGAAGGAGAAACCATCCTGGATGATCCCAACCTCGTCGCAGAACCTGGCAGTCAGTTCGGCAATGTAGAGCCTGTCCGGGCTGCGGGTGACCTTGGTAGTGCCGGATACGATCTGCTCCGGGATGCCGATGTGGTCCACTTCCACTACGTAGTCCACATAATTACCCTGGATCTGCCAGGGAATACAGGGGAAGGGAACCAGGTTATCGGTGACCACGATCACTTTGTGGGCGTACTGCGAGTCTGCCAGCGCAAATCCCAGCAAACCACAGGCGGATTCCCCGGTCAGACCGTTGGCGTTGCCAAAGGGATCTGCGGTCGGGGCAGCGATGACAGCGATATCGATCACCACCTCTCCATCCTGCACGGCCTGGTAGCGGCCGCCGTGGGAGCGCAGCACTCCGGCGCCCTTCATGCCGCCCAGGGAGGCAAAGCGCCCCAGGGGGCCGTTCATGCTGCCCTCGATATGGTGGATGGTGCCGTCCTTGAGATATTCAATAAGCGGCTCATGGCAGGGGAAGGAAGCGGAAGGAAACCAGACCAGGTCCTTTAAGCCCAGTTCTGAGGCTGCCTTGAAAATCTGATTCGCCACCAGGTCCCCATTCCGGAAATGATGGTGAGTGGAGATGGTCATCCCATCCTGGATGCCGGCATTCACTAGCGCGGTCTTGAGATCCTCAACGCGCTTATCTCCGTTCCTGGGATAATTTGCGCAGGAAGCCAGCGGCGGGGCATAGCGTTTACCATCAGTGATGTACTGATCCACGCCCTGGAAAGGGATCACCGGTTTACCGTTGATCTGGTCCGGTATCAGCCTGCCGACAGCGTTCTTTTGAAACTTGGTTGCCATATCTTCTCCTCTCGCTTTGCCGGAAGATACCCTTCCTAGCCCTGGGCTTCTTTCCAGTCCTCCGCCAGCAAACCTGCTTCCAGGGCTAGCTGGATGGTTTTCAGGGACCGCTTGACAACAGGTGGGTCGATCATCTTTGTCCCCAGCGAGACCACACCCAATCCTTTGGCGGTGGCGTCGTCGAACGCCAGAACGATCTTCTTGGCTTTATCGATCTCGGCTTGCGTAGGCGCAAAAGCCTCATGGATGACCGCGATCTGGCGGGGGTGAATGCAGCCCATGCCGTCGAATCCCAGGGACTTGGATTCCAGGACGACCTTGCGCAGGGCGTCCATATCCCCCACATCGGAGAAGACGGAATCGATCGCCTGGATCCTGGCCGCTTTGGCAGCGTTGACCAACTGACAGCGGGCATAGAAACTCTCCCGCCCTTCTGTTGTGCGGGGAGCGCCCAGATCAGCTGTATAATCCTCCAGCCCGATCGCAAGGGCAGCCACCCGGTCCGACGCGGAGGCGATCGAATAGGCGTTCACCACTCCCAGGGCGCTCTCGATGATGGGCATGATATACACCGGATAGTCCTGGCCGCTCTCAGCCAGGACCTGGCTGATCACCCGATCCACCTCCTGGACCTGGTCGGCGCCCTCACACTTGGGAAGGAGGACCAGGTTCAGATTGTGGGGCACCACATACTCCAGGTCCTCCAAACCCAAGGGAAGCTGGTTGATCCGCACCATGCGCTCAGCTCCGTAGAAGTTCACTCCGCGGAGGGCATTGCGGACCACCAAGCGGGCTTCAGCCTTCTTGTCAGGAGCAACCGAATCCTCCAGGTCAAGGATGATCCCATCCGGCTGGTGGATCCCGGCATTCAACATCAGTTTAGGCGTATTGCCAGGCAGGTACAGTCTAGAGCGCCGAGTGCGATCCTTGGCTGTCTGATAGCGGTTCTCAGGGATGATATCCAGCAGGAACTGCTCCTCGCTGTCCAGGCAGCCTTTGACCGCGGCCTCGATGCGGGCTGCCAGCACAAAGGGCAGTGCGCCTTTGTCAATGATCTCCAAACTGGCATGTTCGACACCAAAAAAACCCAGGATTTGGTGAGCCAAATCCTGGATGGAGTTCTTATATAGAGCATCGACTTTGCTGTCCAGCTGGACCTGCAGCCCCCCTTTCTTCTTCAATTCCAGGGAAACAAAACAATCGGAACGGATATCAGGACCTTGATTCCCTGCAGACGCTTGATTGCTCAATTCTCCCTCCCGCACTAGCTCCACAAATGATCAAATCAGGTCAGGATGCTCGATTGATGCTCTCCTGACTGTAAGAAAAAATTATATCTTATAACCATCCCAGGGACAAATCAACTAGATCCGTCCATAGAGATAATCCATATGATCGAAGACAGCCAAGAAGCGCTGGGGCCGCTTGACACAGAACAGATGTTCGTGTATAATCACGACTAGCACAAATATTCTAGTTTAGACAGGCAAGGCCCGGGAGGTCATTCTATGGCTCCGAAAGCCCAATCGAAGTTAAAAGAACGCCATAAGCAGGTCCTGGACGTGATCCAGGAATATACGGCCAAGCACGGCTACGCTCCTTCCTATCGGGAGATCTGCGCCAGGACGGATATCACCTCGACCTCCATGGTCAACTACTATCTGGAACAATTGGAGGAAATGGGTTATATCGAGCGCAGTGAGAACATCTCCAGGAGCCTGACCATCAAAGGAACAGCCCGGGAGAAGGTCGACAAAGTGCTGGGCAACGTCCGCCAGGCAGTGGATGAGATCAGCCGCTCGCTGACCATCCCCGTAGTGGGCCGGATCGTGGCCAGCGAACCTGTACCCATCCCTGAAACGGACTTCAGCCTCTTCGATGCCGAATCGAATATCGAGGTCCCGGAGTCCCTGATCCCTTTCAACATGCAGAAAGAGAATCTCTTTGCCCTGGAGGTTTCCGGGGATTCGATGATCGACGCCATGGTCAACGACGGTGATGTGATCATTATGAGGCCTACGCGGGAAGCCCGCAACGGCGAGATGGTCGCGGTGCGCATCAAGGACCAGAACGAGACCACCTTGAAGCACTTTTACCACGAAGGAGACCGGGTCCGCCTCCAGCCTGCCAACCCCACCATGGACCCCATCTATATTGACCGATCCTCCGATATCGAGGTCCAGGGAAGTGTCGTGCTGGTCATCCGCCAGATGTAGTTACCTTTGGGATAACGAGGGAACGCTTCGCCCTCCTCATCTAGAGCCGCTCCTGCCAAGCAGCGGCTCTTTCTTTTAATCCCTCAAGGGCAGGGCCCAAAAGGCATGCCATCAGCCTGGACACCTGGAGAGAACAGTCTTCCCTGGGCAGCAGGTACCAGCGAGTGCAGCACAAGCGGCAGCTCCCCGAACAGCTCAGGCCAGCGGGTGAGCGACTGATCCTGACCCCCCTCCTCTCCATAGCTGCAGCTGGTGATCAGCTCACCATCCGGGTCCATCACCGCCAGACTGTCGCCGCTGTTGTTCAACCCCAGGCTGCCGGCTGTGAAGACCAGGCTGCCTCCAAAGTCCCCTTCCGGGATCCCTCCTCCGAACACCACCACTCCGCAGCTTGCCTTCAACTCCGTTCCTTCCGGGAAGGTGTAGCGCAGGCGAACCCCGTCATGAATTTCCCAACCATCCAGGATGAGATCGAACCCGCTGAGATTGACCAGCTCCAAGAACTCATCATCATCCGCATCCACCACGCCATCCCCATTACTGTCTCCCGAGAGCGGATCGGGATCAGCGTGGATCTCATTGATCTGCAATACTGGAAATGGACTGCCGGTAAGTGTTGGTGTGGATGGAGGGTCTCCGGTCAGCAGCGGAGTCCCGGTCATCGTTTCCGTCGCCGTGAGATCAGCCGTAGTTGTAACAGATGGGACAGTCGGTGGGAGTGTCGCAGCAGGCGAGGGGCTCAGCGATGAGGATGGCGTGAGAGGGTAAGCAGATGGACTAGGAGAATGGGTAACCAGTGCTGACGGAGATGGAGTTGGGGTCAAGGACTTACTCAAAGTACAGGACGGAGTACAGGTCCCCACCGTCTCTCCAGGTGTCGGGGTGACGGAAGGTGCATTAAAAGTGGGACTAGCCTGGGGCAGCGGAGTGGCAGTCTGGGACGGCAGAGGAGTAGCGGTTGCCAGCGGTGAAGGAGTCTCGCTGCCAGGGGCTGTCAGGGAAGGAATGGGGGAGGGTATCGGACTCGAACTTGGCAGCGGCGCGTTGGTGCAAGTCCGTGTTGGGGAGGGTATCAGCGGTGTTTCCGTCAGCGACGGGGTCCAATCAGGGGTTTCGGTGAGTGCCTGAGAAGGGGTGGCTTCCACCGTGGATGACGCTGGCAGTGTGGCACTGGGGGTGTCGCTGGCGGGAGTCCGGTTCAGGAGCCCAGGGGAAGGCAGATCGCTTTCCCGCCAATCCCCGGCCAGATCCCTGTCCTGCTCTGGGGGATAGCGTTCCAGGCTGTGTCCTTCCTTGGGTGCTTCAACCACTTGGTCGTTCTCCCCGGCACCATACTGAATCAGGTCCAGGACCTGGTCCCAGGGACTGATCAGCAAAACTTCGTCGGTGCTGTTGCTGAGCTGAACGGCGCTGCGGCCCCACTCCGGATACGGCAGCAGGTCCGGGACCCGGGGATCGCTGTCAGATAGCTCGAAATCCGGCCGAAAGCCATAGCGCGCCGAAAATACCCGGGCTTGATTGGCGACCACCATCACCTCTCCGCTGTCGATTCGGTAGCCATCCGGAAAGCGCAGCATCCCTTCCTTCCCGGCAGGGGAAGTCTCATCCCCGAGCTTGATGCCATCCAGGGGAAGTTTTCCCCCACCAGGGTTGTAGATCTCGATCCACTCACCCCCGGGTTCCTCGCCAACCGGGTTGGGCAGGATTTCGCTGATCAGCAATGATATAGGATAAAAGGTCGGGGAAGGTATGACCGTGAGGCTGGGGGTACAGCTGGGCGTAGGGCTGACCGTGATCGTGCCTGTCAGGAGGGATATCTCCACGATCTCACCCGCTGCAGTTCCAATCCCCTGCCCCACGGAATGAGTTCCTCCAGCGGACTGCTGGCCGTAAACCATGGGAAGGAACGGTTCCTCGATCAGCTGAAGATAATAGCCAGCCTGGTCTTCCCGCACCAGACCGACCAGTCCCTCGATAGTGGATCCATCCACTCTGATATACAAGCCAGGATCACCTCCTGCCAGCCTCAACTCGATCTGATCTCCTTGAAAACAGATCAATCCCAGGGAAGGGTCCGGTGCCAGCTCGGGGATGATGACTGTTGCGCCCCCCAAGCCAGATTCTTTCCGGATCACTGCCCTGGAAAGGGATACCAGCTGTCCCTCCCAATCTTCCAGAGAGATCCTGAGAGATTCCTGGAGGGCAGAGGAAGGATCTGCCGGCTCTGGCAGGGCATTATCCAGGCTGAGGATCTCCAGCGCCTCCATTTCAGCTTCCACCCGAGTCTCTCCCTCGATCTCGCGGACTGTTCCCCGGACCTGGAGCTCATCCCCAACCTGCACAGGATAAATGTCCGGCCCCAGAGAGACCAGCACACCTCTGGAGCCTTGGCCTATTTCCGGGCAGCTGATATCGAGGAGCGTTATTTCCCCACCTTCCGGGCTCACGTAGCTAACCAGCCCGCGAATGAACACCTCATCATCCTGGAAAGGGGAAGACAGGCTGGTTCCCTGGAGTTCGCAGATCGAAATCTCGCGGGGCAGTCTCTCCCCCACCACCCAGAGCACCCCTCCTGCCAGAAAACATCCCAGGATCGCCGCCGCAACCTTCCACTTCACCCCTAAAACCCCCATCTTTCTCCCCCTTGAGTCCCCAGGCCAAGGACAGAAATTCGGTCGCTGACCCCGGGTCCTCACCTGACTATACAATGGGCCCAGGCGGAAAGCAAGAGGGTAGGAAATTTCCCTCAAAATAGCCCTTCTGGAGTGAAAAATACCCTTGAAATGGCCTCGCGGACATGGTAATCTAAGCCCTTTGCAGATGGCAACAGAAGGACCTAAAGCTGGTATAATCTAGCTGTTAGCGAAAAGGAGCAGGAAGTGGCATTTTCTCCCTTCGATTGGCTGTTGGGATATTTCTCACTGGATATCGGAATCGACTTAGGCACAGCAAACACCCTGGTTAATGTTAAGGGTAAAGGGATCGTCATCCAAGAGCCTTCCTGGGTAGCCATCCATAAACGCACCCGAGAACCCATAGCCATCGGTGCGGCGGCCAAGGAGATGATCGGCCGCACACCGGCGGACATCATCACCATCCGGCCTCTGCGGGACGGCGTGATCTCTGAGTTCGAGATCACTCAGGCGATGCTGGAATATTTCATCGCCAAAGCCCACCAGCAGAGCATCGTGCCGGTTCCCCGACCCCGGGTCGTGATCGGCATCCCTGCCGGCGTGACTGAGGTCGAAAAACGGGCTGTATACGACGCTTCCATGGCTGCCGGAGCCCGCACCACCTACTTGATCGAAGAACCTGTAGCCGCTGCCCTCGGTGCCGGCCTTCCCATCGATGAGGTCCAAGGCAGCATGATCGTCGATATCGGCGGCGGCACCTCCGAGGTTGCGATCATGACCATGGGCGGCGTGGTATCCTCCCGCTCCCTGCGCGTGGCAGGGGATGAACTGGACGAGGACATCATCCAGTATATTCGCAACAAGTACAACATCCTCATCGGACAACGCCTGGCCGAAGAAGCCAAGATCACTCTGGGATCAGCTTTCCCGCTTCCTGAGGAGAAGACCATGACCCTGCGGGGCCGGAACCTGGTCACCGGACTTCCTGACTCGATCGAGATCTCATCCATTGAACTGAGGGACGCTACCTCGGATTCAGTCCAAACCATCATTGACACGATCCGGGACGCCCTGGATGAGACACCTCCTGAAATCCTATCTGACCTGATGGATAATGGCGTTTGCCTGGCTGGCGGCGGGTCACAGCTGCAAGGCCTGGACAAACGCCTGACAGAAGAACTGCAGATCAACGCCTGGCTGGCAGAAGATCCCATCAGCTGTGTTGCCCGGGGAGCTGGAGTCGCCCTGGAGCACATGGATAAATGGTCAGGCCTCTTTGTGGGCTTGGAGCGCAAAAGCGCGCCCAGAGAATAGGCCAGACCAATACCGGCTCCCTCTTTCCCCCGCCAGCCACACACTACGGCCATTAAGATCTTCTCGCTACGGGGGGCAGGGTGTGCACCATCCCAACCTCTATGAACAAACAATTCCCCAAGTCCTACCGCACCATCGCAATCAGCCTGGCCGCCATCGGTATCCTGGCGCTTGCCCTCAGCGGCACCTTCAGCGCTATCTCACGCTGGGTCACCAAACCTCTGACCACGGTGCAGACCTGGGTATCAAATCAGTACCTGGGAATAGAGACCTTCCTATCAGCCTCCCAGGACATCCGGGACATCCGTCAGCAGAACACCGAACTGGAAGCCGAGAATGCCCGCATGCAAGCTCAGATCGTTGAGCTCCAGCAGCAGCTGGTCGAATTCAAGATCCTTTCCGCCCTGCTGGAATTCGCCCGGGCTAACCCGGAGCATCAATATATCGGCGCCTCGGTGATCGGCCGCGATCCCAGCCCCTTCCTGAACTACATCATCATCAACCGCGGCTCAGATGATGGCCTGAGGCGGGGTATGCCGGTAGTGTCTCAGAACGGCCTGGCTGGCAGAGTTGTCCAGGTGACTGCCAGCGGGGCCCGCGTCAGTTTGATCACAGACCCGGTCACCAGCATCAATGTCCGCGTTGAACCATCCCGCAGCGCCGCCGTCCTGGCCGGCTCGATCACGGGAGATATCACCCTGGAGCAGATCCCCCAGGACGCGGATGTCCAACCTGGCAACCTGATCCTGACCTCCGGTCTGGGCGGAACCTATCCGGCCAACATCATCGTCGGCCAGGTGACCAGTGTGCGCAGCCGGGAGAACGCCCTTTTCCAGAGCGCTTCGGTCCAGCCGGTGACGGATTTCTCGGACCTTTCCATTGTGCTGGTCATCACCAACTTTGAGCCGGTGGACCTCAGTCCCCTGCTCCCAGAGTCAGCTGCACCGTAAGAAATCGTCCACAACCCATGTCTGTACTGATAAGCATCCCCTTTCTTGGTTTGATAGCCGTCCTGCAGTCCGCTGTGGTCAGCAGGCTGCCGCTCAATAACGGCACCGCAGACCTGATGCTGGTCCTGTTGGCGGCGATCGCCCTCCAGAAAGGAGTGACAGCGTCCTGGCAGTGGAGCATTGTGGGCGGCTTGCTGACAGATTTCATCTCGGGACTGCCCTTTGGGATCTTCACCTTCAGCTACCTGCTGGTGACAGCCCTGGCTGTTGTGCTGCGGGAAAGGATCTGGCGGTTCTCTTTCTTGATGCAGCTGCTGCTGGTGCTGGTTGGCACCGCAGTCACTCACGGACTTGCTTACCTGGTATTGTTCTTACAGGGCAGCACTCTGGAGATCGCCAGCGTGCTGCGGGTGATCACGCTGCCCAGCATCGTCCTCAACTTCATGCTCTCTCTGCCCATCTTCATCCTCACCAGGGATGTCTTAGAAGGGTTTATCCCACAGGAATACAATGCTTAACGCCCCAGTTTCTTCTCACAACAAAATTCACAACGGCAGGATCCTGTCCTTCGCCGCAGTGGTAGGATTGGTCTTCCTGGTCTTCATCATTCGCCTCTTCTCCTATCAGATCATCAATGGGGAGGTCTATGCAGCCCAGGCCCTGGAAAACCGCCTGCGGGAGATCAGCCTGGCCCCTACCCGGGGTGTGATCTTTGACCGCAACGGCATTGTCCTGGCCCGCAACGTAGCTTCTTATAACGTGGTGGTGACAGCTGCGGACCTGCCAGATGATGAAGGCTCGATCCAGAACATCATTCGAGCCCTGTCAGAATATATCGATGTGCCGATTTCCAGAAGCGAGATCACGCCAGAAAATCCCTTCGTGCCCTGTGTATCGGACCACGGCATCAGCCAGATTTTCCTGTACGGGGAACAAAGCGCCCCCTACCAGGCAGTCAAAGTCGCCTGCAATATCCCCGAGAACCAGGCCCGCATCATCCAGGAGAAGACCATGGACTGGCCGGGGATCTCCCTGGAGATCGAAACTGTCCGCGACTACCCTACTGGTTCCCTGACTGCCAGCATCATCGGCTTCCTGGGCCCGATCTCCAGCGTGGAGGAAGATTACTACACAGAGAGGGGATATGTGACCAACCGGGACAAGATCGGCTATGCCGGCCTGGAGCGCTACTTCGAGTCTATATTGTCGGGTAAACCGGGCAAAAGGGTAGTGGAAGTGGACGTCGGCGGACAGATCATCCGCGATGCCGTGCCGGTCATCCCTGCCCTGGCGGGCCAGAATATCTACACCACCATCGACACCCGCCTCCAGCAGGCCGCGGAGTCCATCTTGCTGGACGAGATCGGGGATTGGAACGCCTATTTTGGAGAGCTGCGCATCACCAGCGGCGTGGTGATCGCCATGAACCCCAAGACGGGTGAGATCCTGGCAATGGTCAACTACCCTACCTACGAAAACAACCGCATGGCCCGCATTATCCCAGCTTATTACTACCAGCAGCTGAATGCCGATGTCCGCAACCCCCTGCTCAACCAGGCTGTGGGCGCGGAGCTGCCAGCCGGTTCGGTCTTCAAGATCAGCACTGCCCTGGGAGCCCTCAACGAAGGTGTGGTCACCCCTGACCAGGTGATCACTACACCGCCCGAGATCCAGCTGGCAAATAAATACACCCCAAACGACCCCGGCAACAGCAAGACCTACGTGGACTGGAACGAGAATGGTTTTGGCCAGCTGGACTTCATTGGAGGTATCTCCAATTCCAGCAACGTTTATTTCTATCAGCTGGGCGGCGGGGATGCCGAAGAACTGGGCACCGGCGTTCCTAACGAAGTCCCCCAAGGGCTGGGCATCTGCCGCCTGGGCACTTATGCCCGAGCCCTGGGTTACGGCGACTACCTGGGTGTTGAGCTGCCCGACGAAGCGGACGGCATCATCCCCGATCCCAAGTGGAAGCGCATCGCCCACGGCGAGAACTGGTCCACGGGAGACACCTACATCACCAGCGTCGGACAGGGGTTCGTGACCGCTACCCCGCTGCAGATCCTGACCTCAGCGGCCACCATCGCCAATAACGGAAAACTGATCAAGCCCACCATCATCTCCACCATCACGGACGCAGAAGGGGAAGTGATCGTTCCCTTCGAGCCAGTCGTGAAGTGGGATATGACCGTGGACCCGGTCATCGACGTCTATTCCGATCCCACCAGCGCTGGAGGCTGCGAGGCCAAACTCACCGGGGAGACCAAGACGGTCGAACCCTGGGTGATCGAGAAGATCCAGGAAGGCATGCGCGCCGCAGTGACCCAGGGAACGCTCAAAGACGCCATGGAAAACATCGGCATTGCGGTAGCCGGAAAAACAGGAACCGCCGAATACTGCGATACCTTTGCCAATGAAAAAGGCCTGTGCATCCCGGGCAGCTGGCCTTCCCATGCCTGGACGATCGCCTATGCCCCGTATGACAACCCCGAGATCGCCGTGGTGGCTTTCGCTTACAACGGCGGTGAAGGTGCCAGTGTAGCTGGCCCTATCGTCCGCCGCACTCTGGAA
The DNA here is from genome assembly GCA_045888315.1 of Anaerolineales bacterium. Lineage (GTDB taxonomy): Bacteria > Chloroflexota > Anaerolineae > Anaerolineales > UBA11858 > B10-G9. The sequence goes on from JBGCVQ010000007.1 coordinate 21,470, forward strand.
GCCTACTTCGAACTCAAGACTATCGACACCCTGGCGAACCTACCCTGAGTTCTCATGCTATAATTTTAGGGATCGGTGAAAGCTGGATCGTTCGGCTTTAACGCTGGAGTTTTGCCCATGGAGGCAGTGAAAATTGAGGTCAAAGGCATCAAGAACGGGCTTTTGATCGAATTGACAGATAGTGATTGGCAGGAATGTGAGGACAGCCTGCTGAGTCACATCGATGAGAATCAGTCCTTTTTCAAAGGGGCCAAACTGGTTCTGGATGTGGGCCAGCGGGACCTGAGATCCGAACAGCTGTCCTCCCTGCGCAATGCCCTCTCAGATCGGGAGATCAAGCTCAAGGCGATCTTGAGCACATCCGAAGCCACAGAACGGGCGTCCCAGGACCTGGGATTGGAGATCAAGATCGACCAATCCTCCCATCTGCCAGAAAAGACTCCCATCAACACGGAATTGGATGGGGAGGAAGCGGTATTCCTGCAGCGCACCCTGCGCTCCGGCCACAAGATCAGCTATCACGGTCATATCGTCGTCCTGGGTGATGTCAACCCGGGCGCGGAGCTGATCGCCGGGGGCAACATCATCGTCTACGGCAGGCTCCGGGGCGTGGTGCATGCTGGAGCCGGGGGCGATCCCGAGGCTGTGGTTTGCGCCCTGGATCTTTCCCCCACCCAGCTGCGCATTGCGGACACGATCAGCGTCTCCCCACCCCGGAAAGGGAAAACCCGACCGGAGATCGCTTACCTGGAAGACGGCCAGGTGTTAGCACGGGACTGGAACAAGGATTAACCACCAGGAGATAGGTATATTCTATGAGCGCGAAAGTCATCACTATCACATCCGGAAAAGGAGGGGTTGGTAAAACAACCGCCACTGCCAATCTTGGCGCCGCCCTTGCCAGCACCGGCCAGCGGGTCGCCTGCATCGATGCCGATATCGGGCTGAGGAACCTGGATGTGGTCCTGGGTCTTGAGAACCGGATTGTGTACGACCTGGTAGACGCTGTGGAAGGCCGCTGCCGGCTCAATCAAGCCATGATCAAGGACAAACACATCCCGGAATTGTATTTGATCCCATCCGCCCAAACCCGTGATAAGACCGCCGTGTCCCCCTCGGACATGATCCGCTTGTGCGACGAACTGCGGCCGGATCTGGATTTCATCCTGATCGATTCCCCGGCAGGTATCGAACGCGGGTTCAAGAACGCCATTGCCCCGGCAGACCAGGTGATCGTCATCACCAACCCGGAAGTCTCCGCAGTCCGCGACGCGGACCGCATCATAGGCATCGTGGAGGCGGAGGAGAAAGGCTCGCCAAAATTGCTGATCAACCGCTTGAATCCAGAAATGGTGCGCCAGAACAACATGCTCTCCGCGGATGATGTGGTCGATCTCCTGGCCATCCATCTCCTGGGTATCGTCCCGGAAGACAAGAACGTGATCATCAGCACCAACAAAGGCACCCCGATCGCCCTGGATGGGAAAAGCCTGGCTGGCCAAGCCTACCGGAACATCGCTCGCAGGATCATGGGAGAAGAGGTGCCCTTGCTGGATTTCGACAAAGGCAGCGGATTGTTCGGCCGGATTTCCAGCGTATTCGGATCAGGAGATAAATCGCATGGCTAACTTCCTTCAGAAGATCCTATCCCGAGAACCGAGCAGCGCAGATCAAGCCAAGGACCGCTTGCGGCTGGTATTGATCAATGATCGCACCGACCTCACCGCATCAGGGATGGAAGCCCTCAAAGACGACCTGCTGGAAGTCCTCTCCCGCTATATCAAGATCGATCCTGATTCCGTCAAGATCGATATCACCCAGGATGGGCGTCAGCAGCGCTTGATCGCTGACATCCCCATCGCAGGACCGATCAGCCGCAAATACTAATCCTATGAGTACGATTTCCTGGCGCCATTTTGATTTCTGGCTGCTTGGCGCTGTGGCCTTTCTGACCATCTTCGGCGTCACGATGATCCGCTCTGCCATTGCGGGCAATATCGAGCTGGTCGAAGCCAACACTGTCACCAAACAGATCATCTTCGCCGGCATCGGTTTCGTGATCATGATCATCGTCGCCATGGTCGATTACCGTTATTGGGGCGCTCTGAGCACGATCCTGTTCATCGGAACCTTCGGGGCCCTGGGAGTGCTCTACCTGGTAGGAGGAGCCCTGTTCGGCTCCTCGCGCTGGTTCGCGGTGGGTCCGATCCTGGTCCAACCTTCCGAATTTGCCAAGATCACCATCATTCTCATCCTGGGAAATTTCTTCGCCCAGCATGTCGAGGATATCAAGAATCCCCGGGTGGTGGTCCAGAGCCTGATCCTGACCCTGGGTATCGTGGGCTGGATCATCCTTCAGCCCGACCTGAGCACCTCGATCGTTATCCTGGTGCTGTGGTTCGCTCTGCTTTGGGCAGCCGGCCTGGATGTCAAGCTGCTGCTGATCGCTGGCGGAGCAGGTGCACTGGCTATGGCAGTCGGCCTGCCCCTGCTACTGCTGAACTACGACCCGGCCAACACGGATGCTCTCATCAAACCCTACCAGCTGGAGCGCATCATCAACTTCCTGTTCCCCGATCCTAATGCCAGTTTCGGTGCCATCTACAATGTCCAGCAAGCCCTGATCAGCATCGGGGACGGCGGCTGGTTCGGCCAAGGCTACGGAAGCGGCTCCCAGGTACAGCTGCGCTTCCTGAAAGTCCGCCATTCGGATTTCATCTTCAGCGCCCTCTCCGAGGAATTTGGCTTCGTGGGCGCCTTCCTGGTCATCGCCACCCTGGCTTTCATCATCCTCCGCTGCCTGCGGGCAGCACGCATATCCTCCGATACTTTCGGTGCTCTGATCTCCTACGGGGCAGCCACGCTGATCTCGTTCCAAACCATTGTCAACGTGGGTATGAATCTCAACCTGCTGCCTGTGACCGGTCTGACACTGCCATTTGTGAGCTACGGGGGGTCTTCTTTGATGACCCTATTCATCGCTATCGGGCTCGTTGAAAGCGTGGTGCTGCGCCACCGCGACCTGGAATTCTAGACACAAGGAAGCAACATATCTGATGACTAAGCACACCCAACCTGCCCGTGTACGCTTCGCCCCCTCGCCAACCGGCTACCTGCACATCGGCGGCGCCAGAACCGCGCTGTATGATTATTTATTAGCCCGCAATACCGGGGGCAGCTTCATCCTCCGCTTCGAGGACACGGATCAGAAACGCTACCAGGAAGGCACCGAGGAAGACATCAAGGACGCCCTGGACTGGCTGGGCATCCCGCCTGATGAAGGGCCCTATACCGGCGGACCCCATGCGCCCTACCGGCAGTCCCTCCGCAAGGAGATCTATCGGGCTGAAGCGGAAAAATTGATCCAAAGCGGCCATGCTTTCTACTGCTTCTGCACACCCGAGCGCTTGGAAAAGGTCCGCCAGGAGCAGCAGAAGAACCATCAAACCCCTCATTATGACGGGACCTGCCGGGACCTGGACCTGGAGGAGTCCGCCAGGCGAGCGGCAGCGGGAGAACCCCATGTGATCCGCTTCAAGGCTCCCCGGGGCGGCCAAACCACGGCAGTGGACGCCTTACGGGGCGAGATCACGGTGGAAAACAGCACCCTGGACGATATCATCCTCATCAAGTCCAGCGGATTGGCAGTCTACCACCTGGCTGCCATGGTGGATGACCACCTGATGGGCATCACACACGTTTTCCGGGGTTCGGAGTGGCTGCCCACCTTCCCCATCCATGTCCTGATCTACCGGGCCCTGGGATGGCAGGAACCGATCTGGGTCCACCTCTCCGTCCTGCTCAAGCCAGACGGAAAAGGCAAGATGAGCAAACGCGATACCGAGCTGGCCCGCGAGCAGGGCTTCCCGATCTTTATGAAGGATATGGAAGAGATGGGCTATATTCCCGAAGCGGTCACCAACTGGATCGCGCTCATGGGCTGGAGCTATGACGACAAGACCGAGTTCTTCACCCTGGATGACCTGGTCAGTAAATTCAGCGTGGAAAAGCTCAATCCCTCTCCGGCTGCCATCAATTTCAGCAAGCTGGACCACTTCAATGGCCTGCACATTCGAGAACTGGCGGTAGAGGATTTTGCCCAGCGCATCAAGCCCTGGTTTGAAAAGGCTGGCTTCCATCCGGATGACGACCGGCTGGTCAAGGTGGCAGCAACCCTGCAGACACGGACACCCAAGCTGACCGAAGTGGTGGATATGGGGGGTTTCTTCTTCCGGGATGAGATCGGCCTGGCCCTGGACCGGATCGTCACCTCAAAGATGTCCGCTGCCCAAGCCGCCCAGGCGGCCGGCCGGATCCTGGAGCTATTCCAGGGATTGGACCCTATCGATCAGGAGAACGCGGAAGGGCCGCTGCGGGAGCTGGCCGCGGAGCTGGGGTTGAAAGCCGGCCAAGTATTTGGCCTGCTGCGGGAGGCGCTCACCGGGCAGCAGGTCAGTCCGCCGATCTTTGACATCATCCCTATCCTGGGCCGACAGACCGTGCTGGAGCGGTTGGAGACAGCCCGGGAAATTCTCAGTAAGCAGTAAGTAGTGATTCAGTATTCAGTATTCAGTATTCAGTATTCAGTATTCAGTATTCAGTATTCAGT
>JBGCVQ010000007.1:26178-44683 GCA_045888315.1 Anaerolineales bacterium
TTCAGTATTCAGTATTCAGTATTCAGTATTCAGTATTCAGTATTCAGTATTCAGTGTTCAGTGTTCAGAAGTGTACTATTTACGATGATTGAACACAGACTAACTGATCACTCCCCCATCCCAGAATCCTTCGTGGACTATCAATCCCTCATCTTCAAGCAGAGGACCGATCACTTCCACATCCCGCTGGCCGTGGGCCAGCACGTCCCGGCAGGAAAGCTGCAGCACATCTTCTGCGTCCTCCCCTACTAGGCGGTACAATCCAGCTTCGCTGACCCCGTAGACCACCCGCTGAATGCCGCTCCAGAAGATCGCTCCGGAGCACATAGGACAGGGTTCGGTGCTGGCATATAGAGTACAGCCCGCCAGGAATTCGGGGGAAAATGATTGGGAAGCTTCCCGAACCAGGTTGGTCTCAGCATGAGCGGTGACGTCGCCGGAAGTCACCACGCTGTTCTCCGCCTCCAGGAGCAGCTCGCCATCAGGCCCTACCAGCACGGCGCCGAAGGGATGATTGCCGTTCGACCTGGCCCGTAAAGCTGCTTGGAATGAGCGGCGGAGCCATTTTATGTCAGAGCTGGGATGTTCCATGGGTAACCTCGATTGGCTGTTGGGAGTGTTCAGTCCTCAGTATTCAGTGTTAAGTATTCAATGTTCGGGGGTGACTGACCAACTGATATCTGACTTACTGATCACTGACTGACTGCTCACTATCCTACTGGGACTTGGTACTCCATTGGATACTCGAACAAGATCTCCCCGCCCTGGGGGGTGACCCGGTAGAGGTCCTCGAAGCGCACACCTCCCATGCCAGGGATGGCCAGGATGGTATGCCCAATGGTCATCACCATGTTCTCCCGCAGCTTGACCGTGCTGTGGGTGGGCAGGATGGTGGAAGCGGGTGTTTCTTCGAAGCGCAGGCCGATACCGTGGGAGATCCCTTTCAGGTGGTAATCTGCCAGGCCGTTGCGAGCGCAGATCTCCTGGCCAATGCGGTCCAGGCGGCCCACGGTGACCCCCGGCTGGAGTGCTTCCCGGGTGGCAGCGATCAATTCCTGGTAGGTGTCGATCAGGTTTTGTTGGCGCTGATCCGGCTGGCCGATCACGAAGGTGCGCGCCAGGTTGGCGCAGTAGCCCTGGACCATGGGCGTCAGGTCAGCCACCACCAGGTCGCCTTCCTGGATCACGCTGTCATCGACCTTGCCGTGGATCCAGCAGCTGCGGATCCCGATGTTGATATGGAGCGGTGTGCTGGTGCCAGAGGCGCCAGCTTTGAGCAGGGAGCAGATCACCTCGGCAGCGATCTCCCGCCCGCTGATCCCTGGTTCAAGCAGGTTGCGGAGGACATCCATCCCCAACCCGGCGATCTTCTGGGCCCTCGCCAGCAGATCGACCTCCTCCTGGTCCTTGACCATGCGCAGCTCATCCATGACTGGATCGGAAGGCACCAGCTCCACCTGGGGATTGAGTTTGCGGAAGAGGTCGACCAGGAAGGCCGGGGTCTGGAACCACATCTGCATGCCCACTTTCAATTTTCCACCCTCAGCGGAGGGCATCTTTCCCGGGAATTCCTCAGCCAGCTTGCGGAAGGTCTGGCTGACACCCACCATCTGCTCGCCGACGTGGGAGAAAAAACGCACCGGCTGGTCACCCAGGGCCTCGCGGATCTCCGCTTCCTCCCCTTGAAAACAGATCAAGACCGGCTCCCCGAAGGCAGGGATGATGGCCCGGGGCTGGACGCGCGTCTCCCCGAAAAAGTAGCGGTAATCGTCCCGGGTCATGATCATGATCCCGACCATGCCCTGCTCCCGCATCAGGGCCTGGGCTTTCTGGATGCGCTCTTGATTGATCTCCATGCTCACCTTCCTCCGCTGTCAACCGATAATTGATACTCCCAGTGATTTGAAAAGTTCACCTGACCTCTTTTCCTTCAGTGTATCCCCAGCAGCTGCTGGAAGTGGATCAGCTGGGGATAGATATAGATATCCTCCTGGATTTCTGGCCCCCAGGATCCTTCATCAGCCAGGTCCAGCCAGCGCACGGCGGAGATGGCATAGACCGAAGAAGCTTCCAGCTCCGGCTCGAAGCCAGGAGCTGCCTTTCCCCCGAGCGCCCGGCAGAGGTAAGTCTTGCGCCTCTGGTAGGCGCTGTCAGGGTGATCCGGTTCGTCGACAAGCAGTTTTTCAACCGCTACATCAAGGTTGGTCTCTTCTTTCATTTCCCTGACAACACACTCTTCCGGAGTCTCGCCGGGTTCCATTCCTCCTCCAGGGATGACCCAGTGGGACCAGGCCCCATCGTGTGCGCCATGCTGGATGAGGAGAATTTGCTGATCTCGCATGATCAAGCCCTGGTAGCGAGTATGGCGATCTGTCATTGAATTCAATCTCCTTTACAATTCTCAAAACCCGGTTATCCGAATGAATTCCTCCAATAATCGATCATTCAGATCGTTCGGCAGGCGGCAGGGCAAAGTTGAGAATCAGATACCCTAGCAGACCCGATGCCAGAGACCCGAGGATGATGCCCAGGCGCTCGTCAAACAGCAGGTTGACACCGGTCTCCTCAAAAGCCAGCGAGCCAATGAACAGGCTCATGGTAAAGCCCACCCCGCAGAGAGCTGCCGCGCCATACAGGGAGCCCCAAGAGATGTCTTCCGGCAGCCGGGTCAATTTGAGCTGGACCGCCAGCCAGACCAGGGCGAAAATACCCAGCTGCTTCCCTGCAAATAAACCCACAGCGATGCCAAGAGGCACGCTGTTGAGCAGTTCCTCCAAGCCCACACCTGCAAACTTGATCCCGGCATTTGCAAAAGCAAAGATGGGCAGGATGATATAGGCCACAGCCGCATGCAGGTCGTGTTCGATATTCCTGAGGGGAGAATAGTCCTCCTTGACCCAGGAGCGCATGGGGATGAACATGGCCAGGATGACGCCTGAGAGAGTAGCATGCACCCCAGATTTGAGCATCGCCACCCACATGACCACTCCCACCAGGATGTAAGTCGTGCGGGATTCCACACGCCGGCTGTTAATGTAGAACAGCAGAGCGATACACAGGGCTACTACCAATAGGGCGCTGAGGACGATCTTATCCGTGTAGAAGATGGCGATGATCAGGATAGCTCCAATATCATCGAAGATAGCCAGCGAGGTCAGGAAGACCTTAATGCTGCGCGGCACGCGGGACCCCAGCAGGGACAGGATTCCCAGCGCAAAAGCGATATCCGTTGCCGCTGGAATAGCCCAGCCCTTCATAGCAATCGGATCGCCGGTGTTGATCAGCACGTAGATCAAGGCTGGCAAGGCCATACCCCCTACTGCGCCTACCGCGGGAAGGATGATCTTGCTGCGTTCGGAGAGTTCCCCTTCCAGGAGTTCCCGCTTCAGTTCGAGACCGACCAGAAAAAAGAACACGGCCATCAAACCATCGTTGATCCACAGCAGCAGCGGCTTGGCAAGCTCCAGAGGACCGACCCGGATCTCCACCGGGGTATCGATCAACAGAGCGTAAAAAGGCTGGAATGGTGTATTAGCCAAGATCAGGGCGATTACCGCCGCGATCATCAGCAGGATCCCGCCAGAAGCTTCCAGCTGTAAGAACCGTCCAATGAAGGTCCTGGGTGTTCTCTTTGCCATATCTACCTCCAATTCAATTCCATGATCCGCCAAACCAGGTGCATTGTTCGACCAAAGGTCCTGGCCAGGCAGCTTTCCTGGGGTTTTCTCTGAGTGAATTTTAATACAAGGTAATCAACCAGGGAGGAAATTTACCCAGGAAATTTATTAATGATCCAGTTTGGACTGCGAGTCCTGTCCTCCAGCAGTCTGAAAGCCGGGATCAATACTCCTGATCCGTATCCTCTGGAGCAGCGGAGCGCTGGATCTCGGCGTAGACCAGCCAACCCACCAGGCCAACCACAGCCAGGACCACCACCAGGAACATCACCAAGGTGGGATTGGTACCGCCCCCGGACTCCGCCTGGGTAGGCAGCGGGGAGGGGCTGGATGTGCGGGAAGGGGTGGGCGTTAGCGGGGTAGGCGTGGCGCTGGGTTCCGGTGTTTCCGTTGCGGTCTCTGTCGCCAGCGGCTGCGTGGCGCTTTTCTGGACCAGCAGTTGCTCTCCGGTGTAAACCTCGTTGGAGTCCAGGTTATTGAGCAGCTTGATATCGTTGATCTTGACCCCGTATTCGATGGCAATGGCCCAGAGCGACTGGCCGTTCTTGACCTCATGGATGACATCCCCATCAGGACGAGCGGTCGCAACAGAGATAGGAACGATGTACTGGGATACCGAGGCGGCGATCGCGGCCTGGGTCCCATCCGGGTAGAGAGCGGTCATGGTCTCCGGGATGCTGGTCAGGAGGAGCATAGCCTCGTACTGCTGATCACCGGAGCTGGTCTGGAGTGCGGTCTCGATCACATAATAGTAAACTGTGTTGCCCCAGGGGTCTTTTCCAGTAGCCACCCCGGCGCCGATATCGCTGCGCTGGGCTGAGAGCATGGTGTTGGTATGGGGCGCATCGCCCAACCAGAGCTGGATGGTCTCCTCGACGGTCAACTCAGACCCGGCAGCCCAGTTCTCAGAACGATAGCCGTCCAGCGCTATGTTGCCTCCCAGGGGATATCCCAGAGAGATCAGCCAGGCTCCCAGGGTCAACCCCGGGGGATGGGTGTGCCCGGGGGCACCGCCCGCAATGGCATCCGCCTCCCACTGGGCTGCTTCCATCAAGGCCGGATGGGTCGAGAGCGCATTAAGGCTGTTCTCCAGCCGCAGTTGATTGACAGCGTTGATCATGTCCTGGGGCGTATGTCCGCCCCCCTGGAGGGATGGAGCAGCCTGCGCGCCTGAATATGGGAGGAAACAGGCGGAAAGGAGCAGGATGAGAATGATTAAGCTGAGAGTAAGATTTCTCGATTTCATAAAGGATGCGGCCAAATTGTCATAAGTGGACCAGTGAGTCAGTCTCCAGTGACCCTCTATAGTCAGCCTGGACCATACTGAGACTGACGACTGAATACTGATCACTGGGTGACTTTCTCCAATCACCTGCAATCAATTTGCCAAACGGCCATAAGCGATCTCCCCCTCCCGGAACGCCAGCAGGGCGCCCCGCGGGAGATCGATCCAGTCCTCGTCCGCTGTCAAAGGGTGGGAAGCGATCACGAATCCCCGCTGATCGGGCTCCTTTTCCTCGTGGAAATCGACCTTCCAATCCTCGTCTTTGAGACTGGCGGATTTGAAGGGTGCCGAGCGCTCCACCAGATTCAATCCATTGTGGCCGCCGCGGTCCTTGTAGCAGTAGAGGGTTTCGCCATCCGCAAAAAGCAGATTCATCGTGCCCAGCTGGTTAAAGCCATTCAGGACACTTTCCAGGGCGGCATGATCGTCCAGCCCGATCTCCTCCCGCTCCAGGACTGTCAGCAGGGCGCAGAGGATGGCTTCGGAATCGGTCTCTCCTATTGGAGTGTAGCGCAGGTCCTTGGAGGACAAAGGAAGCTTCTTAAGAGTCCCATTATGAGCCAGGACCAGCTCACGGCCCCTGAAAACGCGAGTAAAGGGATGGGTGTTCGCCAGCTCATGTTCTCCCTGGGTCGCATCGCGGACATGACCGATGAAGATCCGGCTCTGAAAGTGCTGATAATCCTTGATGAAATCAGCCAGCTGACTGTCATCTGCCTTGATGGGTTCCTTGAATACCTGGCAGGCCCGACCCTCATAGCGGGCGATGCCCCAACCGTGGGGATTCGCGGCACTGCGGTGGCGGAAGCCCCGGAAGGAAAAGGAAGCCGAAACTGGGTGTTTGAAATTCAATCCTAAGAGTTCACACATATGGGTCCGAGGGAAGTGGTCAGTTGTCAGTCATCAGAGGAATAGGGTCAATCCAGTTGCAGGTCCTGAAGCGATCACCTTGATATAGTACTCTATGCCAAACTGGATTCACTGCAGCCTGGATATCAGCTACTGCTCACTCACTGCCGCCTTTTCCTTCAGTTCCTCCCGCTTTTTGCGGTACTCGATGATGGGCAGGTCGCCCTGGATGAGCTTCTCGTCCATCCTGTAAGAGCTGGGTTGGGGCTGGTGGGTGACCACGACCCGACGGTCCTGGTGGGCGATGTAGACATTGGCGGGCATGGAAAGCTGGGCAACCAGTTTCCCAAGCACAGGTAGGGTCAGGAAGCGCTGGTAGAAGCGCAGGTAAAGGATGGTGTTCTCCTCATCGACTGGAGTGAAGGCTGCCAGCACCCGGACATCCTCGCTGATGAAGTTCTGCCACAGGTTAGGGAAGATGAACTCCAGGTGCACACTCTGGGAGTCCCTGACCTCCAGCTCAGCTGGTTTGCGGGGCGGGATTCCGTCATCCACCCGGTTGAAGACATAGGTGCAGAGCATCGTTTCCCCTTCCCAGCTCACCACCGGGCCGTCGACCACAGTGCGGCCGCCGCGGCCGATGGTGTTGTAATGCACAAAAGGCAGGTGGACCACATCCAGCTGGTTCTCGATCGCCCGTGAGTAATGGGCATTCCAGTGATCGGGTTTCGAGCCGTAAATGAAGCTCTCATCCAGATTTCCAAAGAAACGTGGGGGCGCCAGGTTTCCGGGCGGGTTCTCCCCCCACCAGATCCAGATGAAATCCCCCTCCTCATGGGTTGGATAACTTGTCAGCTGGAGGGAAGCCGGGATGCGCCCTCCCCTGCCGTTGGCAGGGACATGAACGCAGCGGCCGGATGCGTCGTATTCGAAACCGTGAAAAGGACACTGCAGGTGGTGGTCCTCAATCTTGCCCAGGCTGAGCTGCACGCCCCGGTGGGGACAGCGATCGACCGCACAGCGAACGGCTCCCGTCTCATCCCGCCAGAAGACCAGCTTCTCGCCCATGCGAGTTACACCGACAGGCTTATCCTTCACTTCTTTGGATTCCAGCACGACATACCATTGGTTTCTGATCATAAGTCACTCTGATAACCGATTCTTCCATTATTTCACAGCTATTGTACCCGATTGCCCCCTGAAGAAACCCGGAAATCTACCTGGAAAACACCCTGGGGGAAGGATTCTGAATACTTGAAGGTAGCTGGCCGGAGGGCAATGCCCCCCCTGGTTGAAGGCAATCGATCAAGGGGTTTGATCAGAGCCGTCCCTGTTTGTTCTCCTGCTCCTGATCGCGCAGACGATCAGGAGAGCTGCCCCACCCAAGAAGGATACACCAGCCAAGAGAGGGAATATCAAGGACCCCCCTGATCCAGCGGGCGCGATGGGGACCACCGTTAGCGTCGGAGGGGGCATCGTAGGGGTGATGGTCGGCGGCAGCGGAGTAGCGCTGGGGGGTGGCCCTTCCCCGATCAAGCCGTCCTCCAACGCTTCCTGATAATACTCCTGGATCTGCTGATTGTCGGGGAAACGCTCGGCAGCCCAATAATAGATCTCTTGCAGGTCCCGGGAGTCGATCAGGTCGGGATACCAGCGAAAGTACTGAATCGCCCCGATATACGGTGATGAGTCCATAGGGGCAAGCTCGCAAGCCATCCAGTAAGCCTGGGCCGCCTGTTCATGCAATTCAGCGTTTGGGCGCGAGGGAACTTTCAGCCCAGCTTGCTCCGCGGCCTGCTGGGCAAGAATCCAGATGTGCAGGGCAGCGGCCAGATCATATGATGTCTTCCAATCCTCAAGATTATCTTCCGAAGCGTCGATCCCGTCCCGAATCGCAAACCAACGATCGGCTTTGAAAATACGGAAATCAATATTATCGGCCGCAGTCGGTTCCAGATCAAGTAGATCCCATTGGACCGAAGAACCGCTGACCACATATCCAGCAGGAGACGCGAAGAAGGCAGGAGCTCCAAGATAATCATCTAACTCTCGCAATGGATAGGGAGCTTGAATGGTGATCAACGCTTCCCCAATGGCACCCTGCCAGCCAGCACCGGTTTCCAGGATATAGGAATAATGGTCGAACCATCCGGGACCACTCTGGCGGTCGACATCTACGGTGTAGGAAACCTTGATATTCACCTGGTCCCCGGCTGGAAAAGCCACCGGCCAGTGAGCCCAGAAGATCTGGAACTCATCGCTGTTCTCAATGGCGATTTCCTGCTTTTCGCCGTCCACCCAGGCCTGGAAGTCATGGACAGCGATCTGGCTGGGACCTTTGCTGTAAGTCAAGCGCTCCCCAAACGGGAACCAGACCTCAATGGCTTCATCTTCCTCCCCATTGTTTCGCATCTGGAAATCCGCTGTCACCGAGGCATCACTGGTTTCTTCGTGGATGACGATCTCCACATCCTCGGAGACCATCTGCACCTCTGTATCGATCTCGCCCGGGGAAAGGGAGGAAGCCGGCTGAGCCGGGGGAACGCCTACATCGGCTTTGACATCATCCGCTGTTATGGTAATCAGGCCCAGCAGCAGCCCAATAACCAGAATAAGGCAGGAAACTCTCCTGTGGTCCATATATCCTCCTAGGCATGTTATCTCCGGACGAAGATTCAACAGGGATCACAATGAATCTGTTTTCAGTTTTCAGTGATCAGTCTTCATTCCAGTACCGGCTGGTCCGAAAACAATCCTGCTATACTCTCTGGAACGCTAGCAGATGATCCTTCACGGCACTGTCCAAGTCTGCTGACCCGTGATCCTCACATCCACCTCGGATCGCAGCCAGCCTGCATCACAGTCCTCTGCTCGAAGGAAATAGGTATCCGGGCGAAGAGCGATAGTCAATGAATCGCCAGGCTGAATATGCTCTGATCCCACCCAATTCCAACCGGTGTAAACACTCTCCCCGATCCCGATCCGCAGGTTGCAGATGGGAACTTCGGCATTGTTGATGACGGTCAGCGAGGTCCCGCAGGGCGGTGAGCTCCCAGGTTTGCTGTCGGTGATGGGATGGACAGTATCAGAGAATACCCTGATGTTTTCCTCAGCGATATATTCCTCCGTGCACAATTCCGACCAGACCGTATACTTTCCGGGTGGAAGCTGGCGGGTGACCGATTCCCCGCTGCGCAGGGGATGATCCTCGACCCAGTTCTCCCCACCCAGGTATTCACAATGGTTAGGCGAGACCAGCAGCACGCAGACGCTCATGCAGGAATCGTTCTCCAGGGTCAGGGTAACATACTCCTCCCCCGGACCCGGCGGCGGGATTGGCTCCCCGGCCTCCAGGCAGGATTGCTGGGATCCAGGTCCACATCCCGCCAGTGAGCAGATAAGTACTACCTGGAAGAGTAGATGGAGGAATTGAAACCTGGACATTTTCATGATTCTCCGGATCACAGCAAGTGGGTTACAACAACAATCCCTGCATTCAATTTCATCTACCAAACAGGAATAACCATATTATATAAGCTGATTTCCAACATAGAATAGTACTTGTATGATGGTACAGTTATCTGACCTGTCACCGAGGACTGTAAAGCCTCAATCTAGTCTGATCAAGGGGCAATTTCCAGGGCAATTTCAGCCATCAGCGAGAAATCCTTTTCCCGCTGTGCAGCAGTTGCCTCTTCTTTGGAGACCAGATTATCGCTCACGGTCAGGATAGCCAGGGCATCCACTTCAAACTTGGCAGCCAGGGAGTACAGGCCGCTGGTTTCCATCTCAACAGCCAGGGTGCCGTAATCAGCCCAGATCCTCCACCAGGCCGGATCATCATAGTAGAAAGTATCCGATGAGAGCACGCTGCCTACCCGGACATCGAGGCCGCGCTGCTTGGACTCCTGATATGCCTTCAATAACAGCTGGAAACTGGCAGATGGGGCGAAATCCATTCCGTTAAAGCGCAGTTTGTTGGTTTGGGAATCCGTCGAGGCAGTCATCGCCAGCACGATATCACCTACCTTCAAGTCGGACTGGAAAGATCCGCAAGTTCCCACGCGGATCAGTGTCTTGACATCATATTCTGAGATCAGCTCAGTGGCGTAAATAGCCAGGGTGGGAATACCCATCCCGCTGCCCATGACCGAGACCCGCTTGCCCCGGTAAAGGCCGGTATAACCCAACATCCCCCGCACCTCGTTGAAGCACACTGGATCCTCCAGAAGTGTTTCCGCGAAAAACTTCGCCCGCAGCGGATCGCCAGGCATCAGGACGGTGGGGGCGATCTGTCCTTTCTCAGCGCCAATATGAATGCTCATTGAATTCCTCCTGATTGGCTGTGCTTGCGATGTATGCCATCATTCATTCCTAGCTGGGATCCGGCTATTCAAATTCCAGCGAGACCGGTTGACGGGATGTGCGATCTCACAGCCGCTGTGTTTGATCGATCTCGCGAACTACCCGGGCAGGATTTCCAACCACCACCGTATTGGGCGCAACATCACGGGGAACCACCGCGCCAGCGCCAATGACAGCGTTATCGCCTACAGTCACACCCGGCAGGATAATTGCCCCGCCCCCGATCCAAACGTTGTCCCCGATGGTCACCGGCTTGGCAACCTCCAACCCCTGGCTGCGGCCTTGGGCCTGGAGGAGATGGGCAGCGGTGTAGATCTGGACCGCAGGGCCGACCAAGACATAGTCACCGAGACGCACTTCCCCGCAGTCCAGGATAGTGCACTGGAAGTTCAGATACACCTGGTCTCCGATATGAATGTTCTTTCCATAGACGCAGTGGAATGGGGACTCAATGATCAGGTTGGAGCCGTGAGAGCCCAGCAGCCCAGTGAGCAGACGCTGCCTCTCCGCCTCGTCCACTGCCAGGTTGAACTCGCGAAGCAAGCGCCTTACACCCACCCGCTCCTCCTTGAGGTCGCCATCCAGGCAGTTGTAGATTTCCCCTGCCAGCATCTTTTGCCGTTCCGATCTTATGTTCACCTGCCGACCCTCCTCTGTTCTCCACTGGTTTAAAGCCTGCGGGCAACCACTGCAAACTCAGGCGATTTCGGATCGTATGGAGCTCCGGAGACATCAGAATAGCATTCCGAGAATGATAAACCCGCGTCGTTGAACTCGCCCTCTAGATCCCTGGGAGTGAAATGCTGGAGCCAGTTGTACACGGTCCTGATGCGGTTCCTTTCGATTATCGTGTACTTATCCAGCGAGACTTTCTCAGCCTCGTATTTAAAGGCATTCAGGAATCCGTAGTACCTGTTTGGCGACCAGAACCCATCGAGCTGATCCAGCTGGTATATTGCCAGCTCTTCCCTATCATCGAAAGCAGCCAGAGAATAGACATCCAGCAGGATCGCGCCGTCCGGTGCCAGGATCTCCCGGTAGACACTGAGGATACTTGCGCGCTGGATGGGGCTGAGAGCACAGAAATCGCAGTAGATCATCAGGATCAGATCGTAGGTGTCTTCAGGATCAAAAACCAGGTAGTTCTGCTTCAAGTAGCGGATGTCCAGCCCTTCCCGGGCAGCGGTTTCCCGGGCATACTCGATGGAGCTGGCTGAGAAATCGATCCCGGTCACCTGAGCTCCGCGTTGGGCCAGGCGGGTTGTGTACAATCCCGGCCCGCAGCCAAAGTCAATGATCCGTGTATCCTGGCTGACCTTGAAATGCTCAACAATCCAGGCTGCCGAGCGGTCGATGAAGTCCGCTTTCCGTGAAGAAAGATCGCTGTTCTCGTCGAGGTGGAAGGCAAGCATGCGCTCTGAGGTGTGCTGGTCGGTCCAAAGATCTTCTGCGGTATAGAATTCAAACGGCTCAGGCCGTTCATTAATGAGTTCAAGCTCTTGAAAGAGTCCCATGGTCTACCCCTGGATAGTGGTGTGTTCGTAAAAGGTATCAGTCATCAGGATCCAGTCGTCAGTGTTCAGTAGCCAGTATTCAGTATGATAGAGAGCGATTCACGAAAAAAGAAAACTGACAACTGAACACTGGTCACTGATCACTGGGCATTAGCTGCTGACTTACTGATCCGCAGGTGCTCCCACTAAAATCTTGTTTCCCTCAACTTTCACTGGAAAACTCTCTTCGTCCTTGACCTGCATCTTGATCATGGCGATCTTGGCATTCCGGACGGACTCGCCGGTTTTAACATCAAAGCGCGCCCCATGCCTGGGACAGGTCACGATACTGCCGTCCAGCTCACCATTGGACAAGGATCCGCCTAAGTGGGTGCACTTATTGGCAATGGCGTAATATGCACCATCGACATGGGCCAACAGAAGGTCTTTTCCATGAACAGTCACCTTGGTCATCTGGCCTTCCGGCAGTTGGGAAGTATCTAAGACTTCGACAAATTCCATGCTCCTCTCCTTTGGATTATTTTCCAATCGATTGCCTTAACTAGTTTAATTCTATCTGAAACTGGGCCAATTTGTGATTTGGAGACGTAGAGGGTACTCATTCGTTCCCCCGGTGAGACTGTTGGACCTGATCATTGTCGGTAACCCCCAGAGGTGAAATCAGCCTATCTGGTTTTGGAGGGATTCTTGGATGAAGGCAACGGCTTGTGAAACCCCATCCTCCTCCCGTAGTTTCTCACCGATTGCCTGGGCTCGATCTCTCATCCCTGCATCCTGGATCACAGTTAGAACAGCCTCGCTAAGTCGATCCAGGGAGAGTTTTTTTACTGGAATTGGTCTTGGGCCAAGGCCTAGTTGGTAGACACGATTCCCCCAAAAGGGCTGGTCGCTTGTAAAGGGCAGGATGATGTTTGGGACACCAGCCATCAAACCTCTGCCCGTAGTGCCGGCGCCTCCATGGTGAATTACGGCAGCCGAGCGATTGAACAACCACCGGTAGGGAGCGTAATCGACCTGAAGCACATCTTGGGAAGCATGGGGCAGGTGAATCTTATCTGCCACGATAATTCCGCGCTGGTTGCAGGCATCCAAAGCTTTCAGGATCGTTTGATAGATGGTCTGCGACTTCCTGGTCACAGTACTGCCGAAAGCGATCGTGATCGGCGGGGGACCTGATCGGAGAAAATCCTCTATCTCTTTCCCGGGAGCCCTCTCATCCCGCTCGTCAAGAAGCCAGTACCCAGTGATCCGGGCTTGATCTGGCCAATCCTGGGGTCTTGGCACAACTTGGGAACTAAAACCATACAAAATCGGGGTCGATCCCCCTCGGCGTTCATCGGGGATCCAACGAGGCAGCCTGGGAAGGTGGGGATTCTTCATCCTGAGCCAAGCATAGAGCATCCGGCTCCCCCCCTTGAAAATCAGGGAGACCGCCTTATGTGTCAGCACTCGATAACCTCCGCCTAGCGGCAGATCAGGAAAAGTCGGTGCTGTAAATTCTGATGTGGGGGAGAAGACTGGGAAAAGCTGAGCAGAAAAGGTAGGGATCCCCAATTCCTCCCCCAGACTCAAGCCGGTCGAAGTAAACAAAAACGAGTGGATGATCCCGTCTGCATCCGCGCAAGCTGCTCGAGATTGTATCAACACCTGATCTGCCAAAGGGAGCACAAATCTCCCCATTTCCCGGACCATCCGCAATCCGTTCATTCCCGCTCTATCCACCAGCTCTTGGACAAGGTGAGCAGGTTCCCCAGGTAAGCCGACGAATTCCAGCCCCTGAACATCAAAACGGGATCTGTAATACTCGGGGGCAGCCAGTTTCACCTGGAAACCAGCCTGCAATAAACCCTGGGCAAGCGCTGCAAAAGGCTCCACATCGCCTTGGGAACCATAGGTTAAGATAGTGATTTTCATTTACTGGTTCTGTTAATGAAATCTGAATGATAAAAAGTGATCAGGAACGCCTTCCCTGGAACCAAGCTCTCTCGATTTGAGCACTCTTCGCAGCCTTCCAGCCGATGCGTATCGCCGGCAGCCTTGAGCACAGCGTGTGGCTTCCTAGCCCTTCAAGAACCGCAAATAGAAGGCAGTAAACACCAGGACGATCCCGACGTTCGCCATCAACCGTTCCCAGAAATGAAATCGCTGCCTGAAGAAGAGCAGATCCAGACTTATGATCACGGCAACCATCACCAGGGGGTAGATTATGTGAAGCGGTTTAATTGTCATATGAATCACCCTATCCATTATAGTACAGCCGCTGATCTCAGCCTGCGACAAATCTTCGGGGAACTCCAGCTAGAGATATAGCCACTGCTACTATCTTGCAGTAATCAGTGGCCAGTTTTTACTCATCACCGGTGATTGATTACTGACAACTGATTTCAGCTTCCGGCTAACTGATTACCGTTGACTGGTTCACAGGTCCACTTCAGTTTATTAAGGCACTTTCTTCAGTTTGATGTCCGCCAGCATCTGGCTTTTGGTGATCAGGCCGTTCTGGGAAACTGCTTCCAGGTAGTATTCCACTATCGCAGAATCATAATTCTCAAAACCCTTCAGATTCCTGGCACTCAGTACCCCTTCCCAGAGATCTCCAGAAGTGTTCATCATCAGCGAGGAGGTCCAGTTGTCACGGCCCTGGATATGGTAGACCACTCGCAGCTGGTCCAGGGAGCTTTCGCCTCCGGCCATGGCCTGGATGGTGATGGTCTGGTTGGGGTTGTCTCCCCAATAGAACTCCGAGGATGATTTACCGATCCGGGTGATATAGGGAGGAGATTCCAGGTAAGCCAGGTCCTCGGGGACGCAGGCCGCCTCTGCCGTGGAATCCGAGATCCAGCAGGGATTCTCCTGATCGGGCAGCAGAACGGACCACCAGGTCCAATCCTGGTTGCGGCCGCTGATGGGCACAGTCTCTCCCGCCAGCAGATAGCCGACCGGTTCATGGTAGCTGGACGGACCTGTGCGGCAGGTGGCATTCTCAGCAGCGGTCAGGGACGGATCGCAGGTGGCAGGCTCAGGCGCTTCCTCTGCCTCCGGTTCCATGATGGCAGCCTCCTCCGGCTGGACCTCGACCCGGACCGTGACGGAAGCGGTATCACTCCACTCCCCAGCCGCATTCTGAGCCTTGACATCGATCTGATACTCTCCCGGTCCCGGCGGCACCCACACCTGCTCGAAGAGCGCCAACAGCTCTTCGGCGTCAGGATTGGATAGGCTGGCAAGCTCTTCACCATTGACCTGGATCTCCAAGCTGGAGATAGCCTGGGGATCGCTGGCATGGGCTACGATCTCGTAGGGCTCAAGGGGCAGAACGGACTCATCCAGCGGGGCGTCGATCCAGGCTTGCAGGCTGCCGCCGATTGTTGCATCCTGATTGGGACCGCATCCCACCGCCAGTACCAGCAGTATGAGAGTTAGTAGAACAGGGCTGATTTTATTCATGATAGCCATCCAGATCCTTGCACTTGGACATATGAACCTATTTCGGCTGGCAGAGGGGCGTCTCGATCTGGCGGAAGAAGGGCTCAGCTTTCGCTCCGCAAGGGACAAGATACGAGTTCTCTGTGGGCCCCGTGGTTCCGCTCAAACCAGTCGGAACGCTCAAGCAGTAGATCTCTGCTTCGACCTTGACGGTTCCTCCGTTATACAGGCAGTTCCAATCGAAATACTTGCCCTGAGAACCGCCCAGGCCCATGAAACCATCTCGGCTGCCAACTTCATCTAAGGTGAGGTTCCTGGCACTCAGGGCGTTGAAAAGCGCGGCGACATGTTCATCAAAATAATAGGAGTCCTGGCCTAAAGACATCGGTATCGTGAACTCTTCGCCCGGCGCCAAAGGCGGAACCGGGATACTCTGGGGGAGGAAGGTTTGGCCGGCCACTTCTGCAGGTGTCACGGTAAGAGTGAAGTACTTAGAGTCCGTTTGATAATTTGTGGGGTCTGCTTCCACAACATCATTCTGTTCAGCCACCACCGTTCCACCTAACAAGTCATCGAAATCTAGGCCGTCCCATCCGGGTGCGGAATAATAATAATCGTAGGTATAGGTCCTCCCAGCTGCTTCCGGATTGGATTCGAATACCCTGACGCGCAGCACATAGGACGGCATATCGAAGTAGTCGTAATCTGGCGTGGGAATGCCAGAAGTGCTTGAGGGGCGAGTGATCTTGACGACAACACCAGCGGGTTCGTGCAGGCCTTCGGGCACAGGATCGGTTTCCACGCCATCCGGCAAACAAAAGGCGTTCTTTCCCAGCAAATTAGCCCAATCGGCATCCACGCAGGCAGGCTGGCTGCTGGTCTGCTTCACCAGATCGGCTACTTCCTCCAAGCCGCTCCGCAGGGCGTCCTGGCACGCTTCAGGGCAGGGAATCCCGGCTTCCGCGGCAGCCAGCTGGATGGCATAGTTGATGCCTTCATCGACCAGCTGGTCAAAATCCGGCAGCGTGGGAGGCACCCCGGTGAAATAGGTCAGGCCTGTTTCGATCCCGAACTTCAAGCCAGCTTTGCAGGTATCGTCGCAGGGAATGCCAATGGTGTTAAGAGCACCTGCTGCCAGATCGACTGCGGTACTCTTGATGCCCTCAATAGCGCTCTGAACGGCTTCCCAGAAAGCGGTCAAACCTTCTTTCAGGCTGCTGCTCCATTCCTCGATAACAGAATAGTCGTCACCTCCCTCATAAGCAGTGGGGCAGACGATCATGTTGTTGTCCTGTACTTTTTTAAGCTCGTCATAGAGGTCCCCGGCAAGGGCATCGATAAATTTATCCGTAATGACCGATGGGTATGAATCCCGGAAGGAATTCCAGATCCTTTGGTAATCCAGGCTGACAATCGAGACACATCCCCAGTAGGTCATATCCGCTAATTTGATGGGCTGGAAATCGACGATTTCGACCTGATAGATCAGGGGCAGATGCTCTTCGATCACCGGCTCGATGAGGTCCTCACCGGGCCCATAATTAATGATCACAGTGTTGGAAGGATCGCCAGCGGGCTGATTGCCCATCATCGGTGTGAAGCGCGCATAGTAAGTGGTGTTCTCTGGCTGAAAGAGGATGTTTTCGATCGAGAAATCAGGCATCAGGGACCATTCGCTGCTGGCCATACCACAACCGGCGGGTCCCGGCAGATAGGCGTTCAGATCCGCGAAATCCACCAGGAAGGACCCGTTCTTCGATCCCTTCTGGCAGCCAGCAGCCACCAGGCCAGCTGGATGGGATTGAAAGCCAGCCAGGAAGGGTTGGGTGGCGATCTGCCACAGGATCTCCGTTGTGCCGCGGGCGGTGGAAATCCAGTAGAACTCGTGCACCTGGTCCTCGGCATTGGAGGCCACCGTTCCCAGGGTAGTCTTGAAATTGCCAGCGACGTCTCCGGTGCAGTTGGTACCCAGATTGCAGAAGGTCAGATCCGAACGGTCGACCAGGGTATGGAACGCTCCCAGATTGACCAGGGACCCCCCTTCCCAGCCCCACAGAACCAGGTCGACCGTCGACACTGGATAGGGCGCCCAGCTGACGATGCTGTCGATCAGGGTATCCAAGCTGACCGCGTGCTTGATGGGAGTCAGGAAGGAGTCCGGATCTGAAGGGTAGCGCGAATAGCCGCCACCATTGTAGGCGTAGTAGACATAGGCCAGGGTCACATCTGGGGGCAGCGTGAAATCGAACCCGTCCGCCCGGGTATCTTGCATCCCATCGGCCTGGCAGCCCGGGGCGGTTGACTTGATATGGACCGGATTACTGGGAGATTCCCCGGCCTGGTTGAAGGCTGCCACGTAATAATCCAGCGGCCCTTTTTGATCGGGATCGCTGTGTTGGGCTGTGTTGCCCTGATCGATCTTGCCGATCACGTCGATCCGTTCAAAAGCCGAACTACCCGGGGAAGAGCGGTAGATAAAATATCCCAGCTCGGACTCAGTCTGATCCTTGACCAATAGATTGACCGTACAGCCATCCAGGGCATAGCTCAATTCGGGAGCTTCTGGAAGGGGGACATCGGCGTTGAAGAGATCCGCCAGCCAGACGGAAAAGCTGCTGGGCGGCTGGTAGGAGATCGCCAGGGGCGCTGATGCCGGAGAGGGCAACGAAGAGGGAGGGTATTGATCCGAAGATCCCGGGGGGAGGATGCTGCGGGGCTCAAGGCTCTCAGCCGGGGAAGCCCCAGCCTCGACCACACCAAAACCGGCAGGCTCAGAAGCTGTGACGTCGACGATGTTAGAGACCGATCTTTGACCGGATACATCCTGGACATAGGCAACCAGGCGGTGCTTGCCGGTCGCTATCGGCAGCCAGTTGATCGTCTCTAACAGCGTGGATCTTTGGGAAGAACCCAGATCAAGGCTGCGGTGGAGCTCCCCATCCACCCAGAGTTCCAACTGGGTGATGGCAGCCTCGCTCTCCACGGACACCCGGACAGGGATGAAGGCATCTGCCGGCCAGCTGCTGCCTCTTTCCGGTGATGTGATCAGGACAATGGTGGGATTTTGATTGGGAGGGATCTGATCGTTCAGGGAGGGCACCCGGGATATCAGCCACAGAATTCCCCCCGTAGCCAAAGCGATGACCAGGCCAACCGATGCGATCCAGAGGATGAATTTTCTTTGATGAGTGGACACTGGCACCTCCAGAGATGATCAGTATCTACTCATTATATAACTATTTCCTCAAGTGAGCGGCAGGACGATGGGGTAGGCTAATAGTCAGTAATCAGTAGTCAATAGATTCTGGTTACTGGTCACTGATTACTGATTACCGACCACTGATGCCTGATTTCTGCTAACAGATTATTGTCCCAGACTCACCACGCAG
>JBGCVQ010000007.1:44693-47955 GCA_045888315.1 Anaerolineales bacterium
CTACTCATTATATATCTATTTGCAGTAGTCAGTAGTCAGTAGTCAGTAGTCAGTAGCCAGTAATTACTGATCACTGATTACTGATCACCAGTAACAGATTATTGTCCCAGACTCACCACGCAGAGAGTGTCTGGCAACTACCTCAGTGAGGGAATGCCAGCTCGGCAATCAGATACACGATGAAAAGCCCCCCGATAACGGTCGAGAGATAGACCAGGAAGGCTCTCTCCCTGTGCTTGAAGATCGCTACCAGTCCCGTGATACAACCCGCGATGCCAGCCCCCATTCCAGCCAGCATGGTAAGGGCCAATGCCGGTCTGGCAGCCACGTCCGCCAGGATGGTTTGGCCAGCCAAGACTGACCTATAAATGGAGCCTGCAAACGATGTGCCGATCGCAAACAAGATCGGCATCAGGACGATCAACCCCACGGACCAGCCGCCAGGCTTGGTCGCTGGCATGAACTTCCAGGATCGTTCCTGCATATCAACCTCCTTTCTGTAAAGCGTAGCTTAATAGTAGCACCAAAAAAACAGGGTGCCCGCCCAATTTTACGGACAACAAGAATCTGTCAGCCGAGGGACTCAGCTGTGTGGGCAATTGCATCCTCGGGATAAACAACCAGCCCATAACTTACAGCACACGGGAAATCAGGGGCTTTCTGGATCGAATTAGACCGGCGTACAGATCACGCTTTACCTACTTATAAGAAGCGGTATATTCATTAAAAAGGCGCATAATTGTCATAGTGCGATCCCCCACCCTACCGCTGCCCACTGGTTGAGCATCGATTGCTGTGACCGGAAGCACACCCTTACTGGTAGAAGTGACGAATGCCTCATCAATTGCAGTGAGCTCCCCGGGATCGATCTGTCTAACTTCGACCGGGAAGTGAGCAGAAGCAAATTCCAGGACGATCTTTCGAGTGATTCCTGACAATATATAGTCAGACGGGGTTACCAACCGATTATCCTGGAACACAAAGAAATTGGATCTGGGGCACTCAGTGATGCCGCATTCAGAGTGATAGAGGATATCGAATGCATCTTTCTCCCTAATTAGGGGGGCAAGGCGAATAGAATTCAGGTAATTAAGCGATTTGACATGAGGCAATTCCCGCTGATATTCCACTGTGATCAATTCGACACCCTCCGCATATATCGCTGCCGGATAGGTCGAAAGTTCTTCAAGGATGATGATAAAGTTCGGATTCTGGTAAACAGGAGCGCTGGAATAGCCGCCAGTCAGGATCAAGCGGATCGCAGGATTATCGAGATCACTCTCCTGGATCAGATGCTCGGCGATGGATGTGATCTCCTCCTCAGGAAAGGGCAGCTTCAGATGCAGCTCTGAGGCTGAAAGCCGCAGGCGCTGGAGGTGATCATCGAAGTGAAAGAGCCTGCGATGATTTGTGCGCGCAAAGTCAAAGACGCCGTATCCACGCTGCAGAGCAAGGTCCGAGATACCGATCACCGCTTTGCTGGCTGGCAGGATCTCTCCATTGATATAACATAATCTACTCATATGAAATCCTGTATCATTTCAATCCCAGCAGCCAGTCCATCCGACTACTTAAAGCAGTGGCGGGGTCTTCCCTAACAGGGTGCAGGAATCTGCAAGATACTCTGGCAGTCAAGTTCATGGTTTAGCTGTTGAATATGAAATCCCCCCGTGCAGCTTGCGACTCGCCACCTCCAGCCAATCCTAGATGGCTTGGTTATACCACTGCCTGAGATCCTCTTCAGAGACCAGCGGTCGCCCGATGTTCTTGATCGATCCGGGATCCATTTCACCTGTTTGGATCAATTCCTTGCCGATCACCCTGAGTTCCTCAATGATATCCTTCCCATCTTCGGTCAATTGGCCATTCTGCTTCATCATAAACGCATGAGGTCTAAGGATCGCTCCCCCAAATTCCACACTGGCATCCTCGGCCAATTCTTTGACAATTCTAACCACTGTGCCCATATTTTCCTTTTCCCACCAGCCGCCTGTCGATACCAATATGATCTTCTTGATTTTCACATCTTCCCGGAAATGGGCCCTTGTGCGTGCCTCGCGAAATTCTAGATCTGGTTCAACCAATGGGCAGAGGCGGTTGAGCACATTTTGCATCGCGCCAGGAAGTGGGATGTATACTGGTGTAGCCAGGATGAGGATGTCGGCTTCCTTCAGTTTTGGATAGATTTGCCCCATTTCATCGTCGATACAACATACTCCAGGACTGTTGTACCAACAGTGCATGGTCCCGCAAGAGCATGGTTTTAACTTAAGCTTACTGGCATAGATCAGCTCGACCTCCGCCCCCATTTCAGATACACCTTCCAGAAAGGGAGCCAACACAAAAGCAGTATTCCCTGCGGATTTTCTGGGACTGCCATTGATTGCCAGGACGTTGACCATAGGTTCCTCCTAGATATCATCATACAAGCTCTCGCCAACAAACTCAAGCTATGGGTAGCCCTCCCAGGGAGGGCTCAGGCAGCCTTAAGGGACGCTGCAGCTCCCGCTTTCTCCAGGGCCGTTTTCACCCGGTCCCCAACCTCGGAATTGACATTTGGCACAACAACGCACGGGGCTGAATCCACCAACTGCTTGGCCCGTGCCAGATCGAGCATCTCAAGGACTTGCTCCCTGGTGGTGATTTCCCGGAGGGCTTGGATCACTTTAATAGGGTCTTTGCCTGCATCGATCAGGATGACGTCCACAAAACTCACATCCATCGCCCCACTCCTTTCAGTCGGACACCATGATCAACAGTACGGGTTTGGATCACGGTTGAATTCTAATCTTGATCCCTTGAGGGCGCTCAAACCCGGCTAAACAGTATCCCTCAGCAGATCCAAGACAAGCTGGTAGGCAGTCCCTACTGCCGGGAAACAGACCTTTTGGGCCAGGTCAGAAGCCATAGCCTGTTTCATCCCCTCCTCTGTGTTCAAATTCACTCCGGTCAATTCCCGGCAGCTGATGGTTCCCAGCTCGGCTTCGAAGCGCTGACGGAACTCTTGGGCAGCTGATGCAACCCGCAGCAGGTCCTCCATGGTCTCGCCCCTCTCCATCTTGAGGCCGATAGCCATCACGGCTCCCACAACAGCGCCGCAGACGGCCCCTGTGTTGCCAATCCCGCCGCCGAACCCACTGGCGATTTTAGGGATGGCAGCGTTCCCTGGCTCCAATCCTAGTTCCTGGCACACGGCCAGCAGTACGGACTCCGATCACACATAGCCCTGGGCCATGATCTGCATCGCTCTGTTCTGTTCCAT
>JBGCVQ010000008.1:0-8606 GCA_045888315.1 Anaerolineales bacterium
CGAAGATCACTGCGTCAAAGGTTTCATCGGCAAATTCCAGGGCCAGGACATTCCCTACCTGGAAATCCACTTTTCCAGTAAGACCCAGCCGCTCAACTCGCATTCGGGCTTTGGAGACCATCTCCGGAGAGAGATCGATGCCGGTCACCTGGGCTCCGCTGTTCTCCGCGATCCGGAGCGCCGTGCTTCCAGGACCCGAGCCCACATCCAGGATCTGATCCTGGGAGCGCAGGCCGATCATATCCAGCAGCTGCCTGGTGGCCTCAGGACCCCCGGTATGGATGCCGGTGGCCAGGCTGGATACAATCGAGACGAAGTCATACCACTCCCTGGTAGTTTGGGTGGTTTGATCCTCAAGTATTTTGTTCTTCATTGTGATTTCCTTGGTAGCTAATTATCGCAATCAGCCAAGAGGGATCCGATCCAGACTGGTTGGATCAAAATTTCGGCAGCAGCCGCCCAGTCCGCTCCATATACTGCCGGTACTGCTCCCCGAAACGTTCCAGCATCATCCCTTCTTCTGCCTTGACCCGCAGCCAATACTGAGCCAGCTGGGGGACCAGCATGGAAAACCCGGCAATCCAATTGGTCAGGATCAGCGGGGTGGCCAGAGCCCACAAGATGTGGGCGGCATACATGGGGTGGCGGATATACCGGAACACGCCATCGGTTACCAGCTGGTGCTCCTCCCGCAAGCCCAGGGTAGGCGTCCAGTTCCTCCCCATGGCTTGATGGGTCCCCCATAGGAGAACCGCAGCGGCTGCAAAGAGTGCAGCCCCGATCCAGCTCAGCCAGGCTGGCAGGGAGTAATCCGCGAAATCGAACCAGGATGAGAAGACATACAGGATTGGAACCAGCATCCCCACCCCATTCAAGGCCAGCAGGCCAGTGTCCAGGGCGCTGGAGCGGTCCTCCTGGACGGTTGCCCGGCGGAATTTGGCAGTGCCCATGCTGCGGACAGTTGTGATCAGGACCAATTCAACAAAATAAACGATCTTAAATAACGAGTTGAACATTATCAATCCTTCGCCGCCGGGGATGCACTCCGCTATTTGCGATTCGGAGGCTCCCGGCGGCAAGCGACAGAGAAGAAGGAGTAAGAAAATTAAAGACTCTGGGAACTCTTGGGCAGGGGGGAGATCGCAGACGGCCCCCGTCTTTCGATCCCTATCTGCTTATGATCCTGCCAGCGGGAGCGGAGGATAATCCAAACCTTCTTAAGGATCGAGGGATTGGCGGGTGTCAGGGACCGGATCAAACGCTCATGTTCCGCTTCTCGCCTGCGCTGTTCCAGTAATTCCCTGCCTAATAACTCGGCATAATTGTAGTTGTATGTCATCTTGTTTTTCTCCTTTCATTGCGGATCTCCTTGATGAGATCATCAGGAGAACAGCCTTTCACCAGGAAGGCATCCGCACCAGCAGCCAGCGCTTCCTCTCGAATGTCATTATGAAGGGTCAGGATCACCACCCGGATGCCCTTCCACTTGCTCTTGATCAATTTGGTGGCTTCCAGTCCGTTCATCACCGGCATAAAGGCGTCCATGATCACCACGTCTGGTTTGTTATTCTTGATAAATTGGATCGCTTTCTCGCCGTTTGCCGCCTCTCCAATGACCTGGATATCGGGTTGGGTCAGCATCAAAGCTCGCAGTCCTTTCCGGGAAGCAAGCCGGTCATCGGTGATGAGGACTTTATGCAAGATCGCACTCCTTTCCACAAGGCGCTCAAACAGCGAGGTTTGACGGGGGTAAGCCAGCACAGCTGCCTTGAGGGTCATCTTGTCTAAGGTTGCCATTCCAAATCCATCTCCCGGTTGATAAATCGCATATTTCAAACTTACGAGCTGAACAGCCACGCCGACAGTTTGTAAATCTGCCTCCATGATACAAAAATCCCCTCTATTTGACATCGGTCAAAGAAGGGATTTTCTAATCCTCGAAAGGATTGTTTTTGGATGGTGGAAATCTAAACGCTTAAATGAAAGAATTCATCCAAATGTAGTAGGGGTCCCCAGCCTCCCAGGGGATGGTTTTACAGATCTTCCAGGTCCGCCATGCCTTCCTTTAATGCATAGAGGGCGGCTTCGGTGCGGCTGGCCAGATGCAGCTTACCCAGGATATTGCTGACATGGGTCCTGACCGTGGTCTCGCTGATGCTCAATTCATCCGCGATATCGCGATTGCTCTTCCCCTTGGCAAGAACTTGGAGCACATCCAGCTCCCTGCGGGTCAAGGGAGCTTCGGTCAGGGGCTTTTCTGAGGGATGGAAGACCTCCTCCAGCACCTTGCGGGCCACGGTGGGTGACAGGGAAGATTCACCATGGTACACCTGGTGGATGGCAGTAATTAACTCTTCAGGTTGGGTGTCTTTTAACAGGTAACCCAGCGCACCAGCCTTGATGGCTGGAAAGACCTGCTCATCTGCAGCAAAGCTGGTCAACACCAGGATCTTGGCATTGGGATCCCTGGTGATAATTTCCTTGATAGCCTCGATACCGCTCAGGTTGGGCATCAACAGGTCCAGCAGCAGCAGATCAGGATGATGCTCCTCGTACAAGGCTACCGCCTCGCTGCCGTCCTCCCCTTCAGCGAGCACTTCCAGATCCTCCTCCGTAGCCAGTAAAGCCCGGATCCCTTTGCGCACTACGGCATGATCGTCGACAATCAAAATACGGATCTTCATGTCACTCATTGGATACCTCAACTCTGATAGTAGTGCCTTTTCCAGGCCAGCTGTCCAGGACCAGTTCTGCGCCCAGCAGTTCAGCTCTTTCGATGATCCCATCCAGCCCCAGGCCCCCTCCTTCCACGGCATCCTCCGGTTTGAATCCGACGCCGTCATCGATGATCTCCAGGACTATATGCGATAATCCTCCAGTTAGATTAAGTATAATCTGATTGGCTTTGGCGTGTTTGAGGGCATTGTTGAGCGCTTCCTGGGCGATGCGGTACAGGCCATCCTGGACCCGGTCTGAGATGACTAGGGACTCGTCGACGTTCATTTCCACCTGCAGCCCCGCCCGTTCCTCGACCGCCTCCAAGCGCGCTCGGAGCGCAGGGATCAATCCCTGGAGCTCCACCACAGAAGGCCGCAGTTCGAATATCAGCAGGCGCATCTCCCGCAGAGCCTCCTGGGCAGTATTCTTCAATTCCACCATCTGTTCCAGGGCTAGTTTGCTATTCCGGGAGTTCAATTGCCGGTAGGCGGCTTCAGCGTGGAGGGTGATCCCATAGAGTGCCTGGGTGACCGAGTCGTGCAGCTCCCGGGCCAACCGATTGCGCTCCTCGACCACAGCCAGCTTCTGCGCTCGGCGGTAAAGTCGCGCATTATCGATGGCAATCGCAGCCTGGTCCGCCAGGGACTGGAGGACGATCAGGTCGCTGTCGTCAAAAGCGTTCAGCCGATCGCTCTGGGCATCCAGGACACCGATCACCTCACCTTTGACCTTGATAGGAACCGTCAGCTCTGAGAGGGTCAGACTGCCCTGCATCTTCACGTAACCCGGATCCTCACGCACATCAGAAAGGTAGAGGGCATTCCCGCTGGCGGCCACTCTTCCCGTAACACCTTCAGCCCCGATCTTCAGGTGAGAAGGGTTGAAATTAAAAGACGGGTCCTCCCACAGTCGCCCAGCGCCGACCCGGTAGACGGCATAGTCCTCTTCCAGGAGGGCGATGGCAACATGGTCATACCCGAATGTCTTCTGGATCAGGTGTACCACCTGATTGAGTACTTTGTCGATATCCATGATCGACGTGATCTGACGGCCGACTTCGGCGATCACCCGGAATTGTTCCGCCCTGCGCTGCTGGGCTGAGAACAGGGATGCGTTCTCTACGGCCACCCCGATCTGCTGCCCAGCCGCAATGAGCAGCTGGAGTTCTTCCTCATCAAAATCGCGCAGATCCGTGGATACCAGGAACAGGGTGCCGAGGGTCTTCTGCTTGGAACGTAAAGGAACGATGGCCAGGGAGCGCAGCCCGGCTTCCTTGACAATCCCCCTGGAAAGCCGATCATCCAGGGAGATATCCCGGATCACCAGGTGCTGCCCGCTCTCCATCACCTGGCCCGAAAAACCTTCCCCAAGCTCCAGATTATCGATCTCGGAAATGAAATCCGGTTTGAACCCGTGTTGGGCAGCCACCACCAGCCGTTGGGTCTTCTCATCAAAGAGATAGATGCCCCCGGTTTCCAGATCGGTCGCTTGCAGCACCTGCTCCAGAGCGCTGCAGAGGATCTCCCTTAGGTCTAGCGAGCCGCTGACCACGGAAGAGATCTGATTCAGGGTCTTGTACCGGTCCGTTTTTGAGCCCATTTAGCTATCAGTTGGTTCACTAGGTATTGACCACAGCCAGCCAGGAACAGATAGAATCGGAATCTGCTGAAAAAATGGCTTACAACGCCTCATCGGTACTTAAATTGGATTCTTTTCCAAGAGAGGACCTGAACAGCCTGACCGATGAAATAGCACTCAAGGATGAGTATACACTGGTTTGGGTTGAGCGGTGAAGGGAGCACGTATCTAAATCATTGAAAACGAGAAATCGTTTAGACCAGGAACTGCCGGATCGGTCAGGGGCAGACACAATAAGCCGCTCGCGAGAAAGAAATATAATACCCCCCAGCAGCCTGGCAGGCAGCTTGATTGAGGCTCGCTTTGCAGGTCGATTCTGCTTTATCCGGGATCGGGATCCGGGGAACGCTGACCCGGGGGAAAGCAGCAACAGGAGCCTCGCAGCCTGCGAGATGCAGGGAGAGCGGCTGATAGGTGCCCAGCATGGCCTCTGGGATACGGAAGATGCAGTACAGGCGGTCCTCGAATCCCTGCAAGGAGCAGCTGCTCGAACTGACCTCACCCAGCTTGGCTTCATAATTATAGAACTCCGGGCCTTCAACCTGATCACCTAATCCCGGCACAGGTATTTCAAACTTGAAATAGAGGGGGAGGTTCATGGTGTCTTCCCGGACATTGAGGAAGATCGCCCCCACCTCCAGATCATCAAAGAAACTGCAGCGAGCTGCCGGCGGAACAGGGCCAGAATACGGGCTGATATCCGAAGAGGGTGTCGGCGTCGGCAGCCCTGATTCCTCCAGGGAGCCTTGGGAGGGGGCTGGCGGAGGATATGGTACCCCGCCAGGACCCGGGTAATTAGGCAGGATGCGATCGGTGTTGAACAGGATGTTGTAAGCCAGGAATAACGAAATACCCAGCATGCCGGCCATGCCCCCATATCCCAGGATGTGTTTGATCTGAGCTGATTTGGGAGCACTTGGGCTTGCCGGGGCGCCCGGAATTTGGCCCAGGATGCGCTCCGCCAATCCCCGAGGCGGTATTGCGGGAATGAACGCCCCTAAGATTGCTGACTGTTTGATCAGCAGATCCCGGCGCTTCTGACAGGCTTCGCAGACCTTGAGATGCTCTTTGACGAATTTCTCACGGTCCAGCAGTTCTTCCCCATCATGCAAGGCATCCAAAATTCGGGTGACTTCCAGGCAGTCCCCCTGTGGGTCATCAAGCAGGAGACTGATCCCATAACTCTCCTGGAACGCGCTCCGCGCTCGATGCAGACTGACCTTGACGTTGGAGTCGCTTAGCGCCATGATCTGTCCGATCTCCGTATAGCTGAATCCCTGCAGCTCCCGCAGGACCAGGATCTCTCGCTGCCGGTCCGGCAGGCTGGCCAAGGTGCTGTGCACCCTGTCGCTGACTTCTCGTGAGAAGGTCTCTCGTTCAGGGCTTGGTCCAGTTGAGATCACTTGTCTCTCGTCCTCCAGCTCTTCTAGGTCGCGTTCCTTTCGGATCAGATCGATAAAGTAATTCCGCGCCAGCCTGAAGATCCAGGCATGGAAATTCCAGGGCGGTCCCAGTTTGGACAGGTTGTTATGCGCCCGGATGAATGTCTCCTGGGTGATATCCTCCGCCAAAGCTGGGTCGCGGGTCAGCGTCAAAGCGTAGTTGTAGAGAGCCTGGAAGTAACGGTCGAACAGCTCTCTGAAAGCTTTCCGGTTGCCCCGGACAGCACTCTGGACCAGCTTCTGGTCGCTGCTTGCTGGTTGCGCCATATCTTTCCTTAGTTAATCAACGTGATCCTGGGGTGAAATGTTACAAAGTACAACTGCCAGCTCCTGACAGGTCGCCAAGCCGATCATCCGGGTCCGATTCCCTGATTCTAAGCCTCATCTCCCCCAGTGTAACATAAATCAATCTGCCGGAGAGGGTGTCGGTTCCCCACTCCGGTCCCTCGCGCCTCCATCAAAAGCTGAGCTGAAAATCCCACTTAAGTACTATTGATATATAGTTTTTATTTGTTATACTTCATTCATACTGTATTATTTCCCGCTCCCGTGAGGTGCATCATGTTTTTCGAACGCAAGACCAAACCCAAGAACATCCTCAAGCAGCTCTGGCCTCCGCTACTAATCCTGATCACATTTTTCAGCCTGATGGTCCTGGTTGGTCCAGGTCCAGCGTTCTACACCCTGGGAGTGGTATTCCTGGTTTTTGCCCTCTACTCGCTGGCCATTTTCATCCGGACCCGCAACGGCGGCTACCTGGCGATCACTCTATTTCAAACATTTGCCAGCCTAGCTGTTTTCACTGCTCCCTACGCCATCAACAACAGGGCGGATCCGGGATTGGCTCCTTTGTTCCTGGTGATGATGTACGTTTCCATGCTGGTTGTCTTTTACATGGCAGTGAACCGCAAATTGCGCTGGCGGGGAGAGGAGATCTTCGAGCTGGCTGCTCTGCCCGTGGAGGAGATCAGCGATAATTTCACGGCCCGCCCCCGGCCAGCTGGCCAGGTGCCGGTCAGTAAAACCGAGATGATTCGGTTTGTGGATTTCATGACCAGAAATCTGATCGCCTTCGCCTTCCGGGAAGAGAACAGGGTGGTATTTGTGCTCACTCTGCCTGGCAACGATCTTCCTTATTTGCTGGGGATCAAAAAGGACTACCTCAAAGACACCTGGGTTGCCATCGACTACGAGGGCAATATCACCGTCAACATCACTGAGGAAGATTACCTGCTCTTCAAAATGGACCTGGATTTTGACCAGATCTGCCAATCTTTGGGGGATCTGTTCGGGGAATTCCTGGAATTGTCAAAACAAGGTCAGGAATCCCGCATCATCGACCGCATGAACGCCCTGCGGCTGTTCCCGCTCAACTAAAAGGGGAGAGACCATGGAATACAAGAAAGCAGCTCGCCTAGGGGCGATCCTGGCCAAGGACTACGCGGAGGATTTCTTCAAACTGCTGGTGAATTACCAGGACATCTCAGCTTCCGAGGCCGCCTCCCGGCTCAGCCTACACATCCAGACCGCCCAGGATTTCCTGGAAAACCTGGCTGAGCTGGAGATCGTCAACAAGACCGAGGTCTTTGAGAAGAAACGCCCTTATTTCCGCTACAATTTGATCGAGCACACCATCAAACTTGAGGTCGATCTGGCAGCCTATAAAAAAGACAATCCCGCAGAAGGGCTGGAAAGGTTGGTCAGGGAAAAGAAGGAGAATGGGGCCAATTTCTCGATTGCCCGCTCTGGTGATGCCTTCAGCAGCGTAGCCATCTGGGAGGGTGCCGGGCGGGAGCGCCAGGAACACAAGATCAGCCTGACCACTCCCCAGGGTAAATTCCTCTTTCATCTGCCCTTTCCCCAAGCCAAGCCCCTGACCATCGAAGACATCATGGACAAAGCCGGCCTGGACCCGGAGGTTGGCCCGGAAATTCAGGACATCGTCGATGAGCTCATCCGCCTGGAGGTCATCGAGGTGCTGGCCTGATGGATCGCGGGGGCAGATAAAAAAAGGGCGGAGCTGATGCTCCGCCCTTTTTCCTGTCACTCCTCGATTACGGACCCACCACCTTGATCTCCACATAGAAGGGCACACCCGCAGGGCCAACACCGAATTCCAAACCATTGGTGTTCTTCAAGCCCCAGTAGCCCCGATAGGTACCTGGTTCTTTCGGTGCCCGCATCTCAATTGAGACATCGATCGATGCCCCAGGAGGAACATCTATTGCCGTCAGCTGCTGATTGTTTGGGCCGGACATCTTATCACCAGAAACAAAATAGATCTTATAGAAACTGTTCCAGGTGCAGCTTCCGTCATTCAATATCTGCCAGGTCTTCACGAATTTGGTATCATGGTCGAATTCCTGTCCATCTGGGACGGTGACATCTGTGATGAAAGCCGCCACATCACAACCTTCCACCAATACCGCGGGCTTGGTCTCCGTTGGGATGACAATGTTAATCGGCTCCAGCGTTGCCGTAACTGTGGGCTCTGGTGTAAAGGTGAAGGTCGGCAGCGGGGTTTCGGTGGGAACAGCGGTCAGGGTCAGCGCTGCCGACTGCGTCGCGACCCCGGCGGTTTGGGTAAGCTGGAACTGTTCGATCTTCTTCTGGTTCTGAACAGCTTTGAAAACCAGCATTACCAGCAGCACAATGGTGGATGCCCCTACCAGGATCAGCGCGACGACTCCAAGCTTCTTCATGAAATATCTCCCCAACCGGTGATGTCTATCTTACCCCTTTTAGATATTCCTCACAATGATACCAGAGGGCAGGGAAAATATCCTCCTCAAGCTCACCAGGGTTCCC
>JBGCVQ010000009.1:0-5034 GCA_045888315.1 Anaerolineales bacterium
TGATGACCCACGGCGCGGTGGTCGCCAGGGAATACGGCATCCCGGCCGTGGTCGGGATCCACCAGGTCACCAGTCAGCTCCAGACTGGACAGCTAGTACGGGTCGATGGGTCCACGGGTCTGGTTACAGTGCTGGATGATTAAGGCTCAGCTGCGCTTCATTCCCCCAGGGGCATCAATTAGCTGATCGGGCTCAGGTAGTATTGTTATATTCCTCAGCCATCAACTTCAAAGTCTCCTCGATCAGACTCCGATCGATCAACCCGGTCGAGGATGGCGTCTCCAGGATGCGGCCCGGGATGCGGAGACTGGTCAGCTCAAATCCTTCTCGGCGCTTGAAGGCGTATTTGTCGTGCAGGATCTTTGCGCCGATCTTTTCAAGTTCCTCCGGGGTATACTCCCACCCGATCGCCTCGAGGGTCCCCTGGATGTTCTCCGGCGTGTAGATTCCCCTGGCGAAGAAACACACCACCAGGCTGCTCAGCACCTGGCGCCTGGATTCCTCATCCATGAGCGCTGTTGCCAGGCCCTGGGCTGTGAGCGTTCTATCCTCCTTGAGCGCCTTCTCGTCCAAACTGTATCCCCCGCTGTCCAGGTGGCTATGGCGGGAACCGCTCAGGTACCCCAGGTGGGCGCCGGGGCCAGTGTGGTAGCCCGGCATCTCATTTCCACCAAAGCTAAGCGCAAATTCCTGGCCGCCGTACACGGAAGCAGCCTGGTCCACACCCCGTGCCAGATGGCGGTAGAACTCTGTGGGTTGGGAGATGATCTTCCGGATGGCGGACATATAGCTCGCCGCGTCCCCCCACTGCAAAGAGATCCCATCCGTTTCCTTGTCCGAGATCAAGCCTTTCTCAAGCGCTTCCGTCGCCCAGGCTAAGGTCACTCCGGTCGACATCACATCCAAGCCCTGGAGCTCCGCTTCATCGATCACCTGCAGCATCCCCGGGACATCATCGATCCCCAGCATGCTGCCCATGGCGTAGATCAACTCATGATCGTAGCCCAGCATCAGGGTCTTATAAAAATAGGGATCATGGGGATAGGGGATCCGGAGCGCCGCCAGGTGAATGCAGGCAGCCGGACAATGGGCGCAGGCCACTCTCCGACCCAGGTAATCGGATCTCAATCGCTCACCCGAGATCTGTTCAGCGCCCTCGAATCTGCCGCTGGTCAGGTTCCTGGTCGGCAGTCCTCCGATCTCGTTCAGCGGGTTGACGTTCATGGCTGTTCCCAGCTGGTGGTATTTCTTCATCAGGTCGGTCTGGGTGACCTCGCGGTAGATCTCGTCATAGATCTTCCGGTAGGCTTTTCGGTCCGCCACCGGGAGGGAACGCTTCCCGCTGACCACCACGGCCTTCAAATTCTTGCTGCCGAACACAGCGCCCAACCCCAGCCGCCCGAAATGGCGGTAGGTCTCGGTCGTCACATTGGCATAACTGACCTGGCACTCGCCCGCCCTGCCGATGCGCATGATCGAACGCAGGCCGCTCCCTGACTCTCTATGGCGCAGTACCGACCCAACCGAGGAGCTGCTGCGCATTCCCCAGAAGGCGCTGGCATCCCGGAAGGCAGCCCCATCCGAGTTGATGACCAGGTAAACAGGTGATTTACTGCGGCCCAAGATGACCAACGCGCCGTAACCTGCCATCCGCAGCGAGACTGCCGAGCGCCCGCCCGCATGGCTCTCCCCCAGGTTGCCCGTATGCGGGGACTTGAACAGTGCGGCAGTTTTTGACGCTAAAGGATAATGGCCCACCAGTGGGCCCACAGCGAAGATGATCGGGTTTTCCGGCCCCAGCGGATCGGCGCCCTCCGGGCAGTTCTCGAACAAGAGTCGGATCCCTGCACCCGTTCCACCCAGATACTCATTGAAGAGATCCGGCCTTTCTTCAACATGAAAGGACAATTTATTGAGATCGATATACAGCACCCTGCTCAGGGGGTCTTTCTGGAGTTCAGCCACAGGTCACCCCCTTGATCTCTTCCAGGGCGATCACCCCGTATGGACAGTAATCTGCGCAGAATCCGCAGTAGACACAGATCCGCGGCTTCTGGTGGTCCTCATCCCAAAATACTGCGCCAAAGGGGCAGGCTTCAAGGCAGTTCTCGCAGCCGATGCAGAGGTCCTCATTGAGCTTGACACCGCCTCCCTCACGCTGAACGAGCGCCTTGGTAGGGCAGACCCGGGCGCAGGGCGCGTTATCGCAGGCCCGGCAGACGATCACCTGAAAGCCTTTCCGAATCCCCCCCGAGGACCGCACATGGATGCAGGTGCCATCCAGGCCGCCTTTACCCAGCCGCCTGACGCAGGCGAACATACAAGCCTGGCATCCCACACAAAGGTCAACATCGATCACTGACAGTCTCTTGACCATCCAGACACCTCGATTTCCACCCTTGTATGATACTACCTGGCGATCGATCCGGGGCTTGATCTCAGGTTGGTTTGGCCTCTTCGGCCCGGAATCTCTCCTGCTTTCCCAACCACAGGTGCAGGGCATAGAACCCAGCCATGGCGATCAGGCACACACCGGCAGCCGCGTACCACAGCATGTAGGGATTGAAATTATCGAATATCAACCCGGCCGCGCTGGGACCGATGATGGAAGGGATCCCCCAGGCCAGTCCGGAAACCGCCATGTAGCGGCCCCGCTTGTCCTCCGGGGCAAATCCAGCTACCAGGGTGCTGGCGGTGGGCATATGGATCATCTCTCCGATAGTGACGACCACCAGGGCTGTGGCAAAGAGCCAGGTGGATGCCACGAACCCGAACATCCCGAAGCCGATCATGTAGAAGAAGGTCGCCAGGACCATTAATAAGAAGGGCGGGTAGGGTTTGATAGCCCGTGTTGTGGGAAATTGGAACAGGATCACGGTGATCGAGCTGGCGGTCATCAGCAGCCCAAACACCTGGGTGGTCACGCCGTGGGTGTCGCGCAGGAAGACCGACAGGGCGCTGTACATCTGCAGGTAGACCAACAGCATCAGGATTGAGACCACCAGGAAAGCGACGAAAGGCAGGTCGCGGCCTACTTCGCCGTAGCCGGCAAAGGTCTTGATCATGCTTTCTGGTTCCTGGTCTGTATCTGGTTTGGTCTCCGGGATCAGCACCAGGACCAGGACCGCCACCAGGCAGCTGACCACGGAGTCGATCACGAACAGCGCGAAGTAGCTCCGCCCGGCGATAATGCCCCCGATGATGGGGCCGATCACCCAGGTCAGGTTGGCCACTACCCGCAGGATCCCGAACCCCTCCTGGCGCTTCTCCTCTGGCAGGATATCCACCACCATAGCCTGGTGGGCTGGACCGGCCATCCTGGACAGCAGACCGATCACCACCGCCAGTGGCAGCAGCATGGAGAATTCATTCACCAATCCCAGGGAGAGGGTGCTCAAGGCGCTGAACACCAAGCCGACCAGGATGATCACCTTGCGGCCGAATTTATCGGTCAAGCCGCCCCCTATCATATTCCCGATCAGCCCAAAGGCGGAGAAGGCTCCCAGGACCATGCCCGCCTTGGTCAGTCCCACGTCAAATCGCTGGGTGATATAGAGGGTGAAAAAGGGCCACAGGGTATTGCCGCCCAGGTTATCAATGAAGGAAACCAACACCACCAGCCAGAACCGGGATGGGAATTCATTATAGATTCGCTTAATGCGATTGATCATGGCTATCCAGCCTGTTGTACTTCGTTACCTAGAAACTGGAGAATTATTGGCGCGGGTGCAACGGGGCTACCAGCGGATGACATCCCCGCAGAACTCGCAGGTGATGCTGTCCATGCCCCGCAGGATGACCTGCTTGATCGCTCCGCCGCAGGAGGGACACTTGGTGGGCGCGTTTCGGACCTTTTCCAGCACCGCTTCATCGATGGGGATGGCCCGGTTAGCGTCAAAATCGCCAGCTTTGGCGCGCTGGATCAAAGAGACCCATTCATCTCCCCGCTGCCAGATATGGATAGACAGGACGTCAAAGACTGCCCCGGAAGCCAGGCGCAGCTCCAAATAATCGTCTTTGTTCAAGAATCCCTCTTTGCTGGCTTTGGCATCCTCCACCAGGACGACCGGGATCTCCCATTTCAATTCCTGGACCAGCTCTTTTTCAGTGGCCACAAACAGCACCTTCTTGGTGGCGACCTTCTCTTTCTGCTCGAAGATCAGGCGCTGGTCGGTCAGGTAAAGAACTCCCTCCGGATCCTGTTTGGTCTGCTTGCCCTCTTTGGCCCAGACGGCCTTGACCGCCATCAGCGGGGATTCCGTGGCCAGCAGCTGAAAATCAGCTTCACTGAGCTCTGTCAGGGTCCATTCCAGCTTGCCGAGATGGGTTTCCAGCTGGCTGACGCTGCTCTGGAACTGATCGTACTCGCCCTGGATGCTCTTTTCAGCACCTTCAACTCTACTTTCCAAGTTCTCCACCTGGGCTTTCAGCCTGGCTACCCGGGGTTGGAGGACGTTGGCAGGGGAGCGGTCTCCTGCCAGCTGGGCTAGCAGACTCTCCAGCGGCCGCAGGGCGCTTTCCAGCTCCTGGGCTTCGCTCTCGACTTTCCGCTTGATTCCTGGCTCCACCCGAGCCCAGTCCCGCACAAAGTCCTCTGCTTGGGCTTCCAGGTCCTTCTCAAAGGCGTATCCATGCTTCCGCAGGGAGGCGATCCGCTGATCCAGCCCCCTCACTTTCACGCTGAGATCTTCCACCCGGTCGCGGATATCAGCCAGCCGGGCCGATGTTTGCAGATCTCCCAGGGAGGACTGCATGGCTTGAATATCACTCTGCAACTGCTGGGACAGGCTCTGCTCTGGCATGGGATCTCCTTGGATACAAGTCTAGATGGCTTTATTCTATCAAAAAACCCATCAGGCAAGCTGATTGAAGGTTATAAGTTATAATTATCCACCAAGTGGTCTTTAAGACCCCTGATCAACCACATATCTACCATTCTCCTAGAGGAGGAATATGAAGACAACCAGAGCGATCTTATTGACTCTCTCCATCCTGCTGGTCTTTGCCCTGGCAGCCTGCGGAGCCGCGGACAGC
>JBGCVQ010000010.1:0-3682 GCA_045888315.1 Anaerolineales bacterium
CCCTGCCCAAGGGCATCGCTTTTGATAACTTTATTGAAGCCTTTTCGAAACTCGCCCCCTCGTTGCGGAACAGTTTTGTGATGGTCATCCCCGCCACATTGATCTCCTCCATGCTGGGATCCCTGAACGGCTTCATCCTCGCCAAATGGAAGTTCCGGGGAGCGGATATCATCTTCCCCTTTATCCTCTTCGGTATGTTCATCCCCTACCAGAGCATCATCATCCCCCTGGTGCAGTTCATGAACGCAGCCGGGATCAAAGGACTGGCCGGCCTGGTGATGGCCCATATCATCTACGGGATTCCCATCACCACCCTGACCTTTCGAAATTACTACGCCAGCCTTCCCCACGAACTGCTGGAAGCAGCCAAGATCGATGGGGCGGATATGCTGGGCGTCTACCGCCATATCCTGCTGCCGATCTCCATCCCCAGCTTCGTGGTTGTCCTGATCTGGCAGTTCACCTCCGCCTGGAACGACTTTTTGTTCGCTGTCGTCCTGACGGGGAACAACCAGTGGCCCATCACCGTAGCCCTCAATAATATGGCGGGCAGCCAGATCATCGCCTGGAATGTGCAGATGGCAGGATCGCTGCTGGCCGCCCTGCCCACTTTACTGGTCTATATCTTCCTGGGACGCTACTTTCTGCGGGGTCTGTTGGCAGGTTCCCTGAAGGGATAAGCTTGGGACACCCCTCATACTTCGGTTTCCAGAACCGCCCCGATCGGGGCGGTTCTTGCATTTAGAGGACAGCCTCGGGAAATCAATAGCCAGGAAATCTGAAAGAATCAGCCTTATCAAGTCATCAAGATAGTATGACGAAAGATACCGAACCCAACGGAAAGGGCGAATTTTCGATTCACCCTGATACTGCGATCGGCGCGGTCTCAGTGACAGTAGCCAGCCTGGAAGATCAGATCGGATTCTATCAGGAAGCCCTGGGATTCCAGGTCCGCCGCCAGGAAGGCAGCCGTGTATACCTGGGGACCTCCCAGAAGGACTTGTTGGAGCTGGTAGAGGATCCCATAGCTACCCGCTACCGAAGGACCACCGGGCTGTATCACTTTGCCCTGCTCTACCCTGACCGGCGGGAGCTGGCGCGGGCGATCGCCCGGCTCTACGCCCTGCAGGTGCCCAATTACCCCACCGACCACATCATGACCAAGACCACCTACCTGGATGACCTGGAAGGCAACGGGATTGAGCTCTACTGCGAATCGCCCGAGGATGGCACCTGGTCTCTAAAGAACGGGGAATACATCACTCGCCGGGCGGACGGCTCATTGAGCAGCGGCCGGGAACCGTTGGACGTGGAAGCACTCTTTGGCAATCTCCGGGAGGTGGACCGCCTGGATCAACCGCTTCCAGAAACAGCCCGCCTTGGCCACGTGCACCTGCATGTCCGCGACCTGGAAGAATCGATGGACTTCTACCACGGTGTGCTGGGTTTTGATGATATGGGAATCGCTGAGTCAGTAGGGATGGGTTTTGTCTCAGCTGGAGGCTACCATCATCATATCGGTTTCAACATTTGGCAGGGAAAGGGCGCTCCAGCCCCTCCGGAAGCATCCCTGGGGCTGCGGTATTTCACTGTGAGCCTTCCAGACCGCTTTGCTCTGGAACAAGTGGTGGACCGGATCCAACAATCAGGAATCCCACCGGAGGAGACTGAGAGCGGAATCCTACTCCACGATCCTTCCCAGAATGGGGTGCTGCTAGCATCTCTGGCATAACAAGAGGGACCACAGCTAACACTGTGGTCCCTTGTCATTACCATCCAGTCTTCCTATTGGGGTCAATCCTTCCTTCGGCTCGCCCGTAGGGCAGCGATCAACCCTTTCAAAAAGCGGCCGTTGACCATGGTCAGCACACCTTCCAGGACTCCCCGGGTCACTAACCCCCCGCTCATCATCCCGATCCCCCGCAGCGGCATGTTCTTGACTACCGAACGCATCATCTGCGAGTTGGGGCTGTCCGGATCGTCTGAGATCAGTTTCTGAAGATAGCTATTCAAGTATCCTGCCAGCCAGCGGCCTGCCAGGGTCCCGCTTAGCTCGACCACAGGGGTGTTGAGGGTGTAGCTTCCTTTTCGCTCCTCGCGATTCTCAGGCAGGGGGCGGCCGATCAGAACCTGGAAATCCTCCTGGCTGACAGCGGCATCCCGCGGGAAATCCACATAGGCCGGCAGGCGGTCGCGCTCCGCAATAGGTTTCCCTTGCTGACTGGAGCTGACCTGTACCGCAGCCTGGCAGCGGATATCGCGGGATGAGGCGCCGACCTGGATCAGGTATCCCCCGCTTTCCACCTGCCAATCCTCCCCGGCCGTGCTGTAAAAAGCAAAAGCCCGGCGATCCAGGTCGAAGCTGACCCGCTTTTCCTCGCCAGGTCCCAGGTCAATCTTATGAAATCCCTTGAGCTCCTTTAGCGGACGGAAGACAGTGGGGGTTTCGGGTTTGACATAGAGTTGGACGATCTCTTTGCCCCTCAGCGAGCCGGTGTTCTTCACCAGCACGCTGACCTGGAGGGTTTCCTCTTCGGATAACTCCTCTGCGCTGAGCTCCAGGTCTCCATATGAAAACGAGGTATAGCTCAGCCCGTGCCCGAAGGGGAAAAGCACTTCTTTTTCTACCGAGTCGAAGAACCGGTAGCCGACATAAAGGCTTTCTCGATACTCTACCACCGCGGGTCCGCCAGGGAAATAACGGTAAGAGGGAGTGTCCTCCAGCCTCAAGGGGAAGGTCTCAGCCAGCTTGCCGCTGGGATTGACCCGGCCGAACAGGATCTCCGCGATCGCCCCACCTCCGGCCTGCCCGCCCAGATAGCCTTCCAGGACTGCTTCCACCCGATCGATCCAGGGCATTTCCACAGGAGCGCCGTTGCTCAGCACTACCACCACCTGGGAACAGACCTCCGCTACCGCTTCGATCAAACGGTTGTGGCTCTCAGGCAGGCGCATGTGCTCCCGGTCCAGCCCCTCGACCTCAAATATTTCCGGCAGCCCAGCGCAAATGACTGCGACATCGGCATCACTGGCCAGGACGACAGCTGCCTCGATCAGATCCTGATCGGCATCCAGCCCATCCATCGGGTATCCAGGAGCAAAACTGACAGAACCCTCTCCAGCGATCCTGACCATTTCTTGATAGATGGTTTCCATCCGGGAAGGATTGACCAGCGAGCTGCCAGCGCCCTGGTAGCGAGGTATCCTGGCCATCTCACCGATCACAGCAACCTTCATATCCTTCTTCAGAGGAAGGACCGTTCCCCGATTCTTCAGCAGCACCGCCCCTTCCCCGGCAGCCCTCCGGGCCAGGTTATGGTGGTCATCCCGGTCATATATGTAGTCATCGCCCAGGGTATCCTGGGCTTTGAAGACCAATTCCAGGACCCGCTCCAGGGCCTGGTCCAGCACGGATTCATCCAGGCTGCCCGCGCGGACAGCAGCCGCCAGGCTGGCATCGTTGAAAGGATTGGGGCCGGGCATCTCGATCTCCAAGCCGGCGGACAGGGCTACCTCTCGCTGGTTCATCGCACCCCAGTCTGTGATAGTTAATCCCGTGTGGCCCCACTCATTTTTCAAGATCTCACGCAGCAGTTTTGGATGCTCACAGGCATAAGTCCCGTTGATCCGGTTGTAGGCGCCCATCACCGTCCAGGGCTGAGCGCCTTTGACTGCGATCTCA
>JBGCVQ010000011.1:0-1995 GCA_045888315.1 Anaerolineales bacterium
GGAAGCAGTCATCCAGTCTGAAATCCCGCTGGCTGGGCCAGATCCTATTCTTGGGCGGGATTTTCGTTGCGGTATATAGTTTCCTGCCGGGGTTGGCGCGGACGATCTGGCCCAGCAAGTATTCACTGTGGCCTTCTCCGTATCCCCAGGCGGTGTCGAAAAAATTACATCCCAGATCAACCGCCAGTTGAAGCGATTCCAAGGATTGCTCATCGTCGGAACCGGTCCAACCGCCCATACCCCACATGCCATAGCCGACTTCGCTCACCTGCCAGTTGGTGCGTCCGAATCTTTTATAGTTCATACTCCGCCTGTATAGGTTGTTTTTCATTTAGATTATACGCCAAGCCTGGTTAAGGGACATCACCTGGACAATACAAAAAACGCCTGCAATTTGCAGGCGCTTTTTTTTCATCAAAGACTATCTCAGGAAGGCAGAAGGTAGCGCATCTGGTTGAATATGGTTTTAGCCGCGAACTTGGGAGCGAGACGGGACAGGAAGAACATCGTGGAAGCATCGCTGCCCACTGTGGCCTGGTACTTGTCATTCTCCATGGCGTCGATGATCTTGATGGCAGCCTCTGCCGGCTGCATGACCTTGAATGAGGCAGCTACCTCTTCCTCATCCACTCCCGGAATACTGGTGATACCAGAATTCTTGGCGATATTGGTATTCGTCGAGCCCTGGAAGATTACTGTGACGCGGACATTCGTGTCCATCAATTCAGAGTTCAAACCCTCAGTGAACAACTTGACTGCTGCTTTGGCAGCGCCGTAGATGGTCTGGCCGGGCACAGGGGCGTAGGATCCCATGCTGGACATGTTCAGGATATGGGCTTCCGGTCGTTCCAAAAGGTAGGGCAGGAAGGTTTTGGTCATGTTGACGGTGCCAAAGAAATTCACGTTCATCACCCGCTGAATGGCGTCGAAGCTGAGATCCTTGACCCGTACAAAAGGCTGGATGATCCCGGCATTGTTGATCAAGCCGTCGATTACCCCATGCTGGGCGATGATCTTTTCAGGCAGAGCTTCTACAGCACTTAGATCCGTGATATCCACCACATAGGTTGAGAGGCGGTCTTTCGCCTCGCCTGCCAGCTGGACGGTTTCGTCCAGACCGGCCTGGTTGATGTCGATCGTGGCGACGGAAGCACCCCGGGACAGCAGGTTCAGGACCAGCGCTCGGCCGATACCGC
This sequence comes from Anaerolineales bacterium, assembly GCA_045888315.1. Lineage (GTDB taxonomy): Bacteria > Chloroflexota > Anaerolineae > Anaerolineales > UBA11858 > B10-G9. The sequence goes on from JBGCVQ010000011.1 coordinate 1,197, forward strand.
TCCCACCTCCCGTGACAAGAATGACTTTCCCTTTGACTTTCATGTTTCCTCCTCAGGAACTGCTACAAGTAAATCTATTTATAAGATAGGCTGGGATAGCTCGTTCTTACTCTCTTAAGAAGATCACTGCGGTATACATGCCATTATTAGCGGCCGTACATGCCAAGGTCTATGTAGATTGGGAGAGCCTGCTGATATGAGGGCATTAACGGGGAATGAACCTTTTGCCCGGTGAAAAAAGCAGAAGTATAATGCTCTCTGAAATACTTCTCTAGAACCACCAGTTATTTTCAGCATACCAGATCTGATTGCCCGACACAATTACGAATATTGTTGACTATTGGGGAGAGGATGCCTTGAAAGACAACCGCGAGATCAAAGAATTGATACCTCAAATGACCCTGGATGAGAAAGCCTCATTCTGCTCTGGCCTGGATTTCTGGCATTTCAAGGGCCTGGAGCGGCTGGGGATCCCGAGCATCATGTTAACCGATGGTCCCCACGGCCTGCGGAAAGTGGAGGGGGATCCAACCCAGCTCGATCTGGCGCAATCTGCCCCAGCCACCTGTTTCCCAACAGCCTCCGCCCTGGCTGCTACCTGGAGCAGGGAGCTGATCTATGAGGTCGGCCAGGCATTAGGGGAGGAATGTAAGGAAGAAAAGATCTCTGTCCTGCTCGGGCCCGGAGCGAATATCAAGCGTTCCCCCCTTTGCGGTCGGAATTTCGAATACTTCTCGGAAGACCCTTACCTGTCAGGTGAGATGGCAAAAAGCCACATTCTCGGCGTGCAGAGCCAGGG
>JBGCVQ010000012.1:0-19129 GCA_045888315.1 Anaerolineales bacterium
GATGGACCTGGATGGAAGCTGGGAGGATCAGGGAAGAATCGTCTGGACAGACACGATCCAGCGGCCGGAGTCCTTGGTGAGGATGCCCTGGATGTGGACAGTTTCCCCGATCTGGATCTGGGCTTGCTGTTCCTCGCTGAAGGTGTCCCAAAATTCATTGTGGGCAAAGGCACCAGCTTCACAACCCTGGTCCTTGAGCTCGAAGTAGACTCCATCCCGGGGACTGAGATCGAGGAAGGAGATGGTTCCTGTCGTACTCAGCCGCCAGCCCAGAATATCCTTCGAGAGATCACAGATGGCGACTTCGCCGGCATCATTCTCCCCGCCTTGCATGCCTCCGGGTGAACAGGCAGCCACTCCTGCCAGGAGGGCGATCAGTATCAATACTAATCCTAGAGTTATGTTCTTGGTTCTTTTCATGGTTGGCTCCTTTATTCCTGTAGGAGTGGTCTGATAGGAGGGTTGGTGCTTCCCCCCAAAACCTCAAAGTGATTATAGAACCAATTCCAGCCTGGTAGAAGTGAAAAAACCTCTTCCTACATATTTGTTAGCTAACCATTGCAGGCAACTTCCCTGGAGAGGTGTCTTTTCAGAGGGCACCAGCTTGATCCCTTTCCCGGAAAGCCTTCCTGGATCGGTTCCAGTGCTTCAATCCCGCCAGGAAATTGCCCACTGCACCGCCGGCCAGGAACCAGCTTCCCAGCAGGATCCCCAGGATCAAATAGGAAGCGCTGACAGAAAACAGCTCCCAGCCAGAAAGCCGCAGTCCAAACCAGTAGGCGTAGCGCAGGTGACCGATGATAGCGCCGGGCTGGTAGGATTTGATCAGGGCCAGATTGCGCAGATGGCGCAGCTGGATGGACATTTCCAGCAAGATCATTTCCCCTGCCAGGAAATCGAACAGCGCTGGGAGCTGAAGGAGTAACGTGATCCACCGGGCCAGAAGCAGGAACCCGCTGGTCAGCAGCAGCATTATGATAAAGCGGGGGCTGATCCGCCGCAGCTGGTTGACATCTCCTTCGTAAAAGGGGTTGAGCTCAAAACTGCGCTCGAATTCCAGATGCTGGGCCATCTCGGTGGTGATCTTCTGGGCGGTGTAGATGGTCAGGTAGTAATCCCCGATATAAAGGGCGATCCAGACCAGAATGATAAACCAGATGTGGGGGATGAGGTAAAGCTGACTCATGGATTTTTCCTTTGACTGTGAAGGGCTGGATGATTTGGTCAGGCAATAATTTGCCTCTATCCTTCCTGTAAACTGCCTGGATTGTCCTATCTGACCCGCAGGAAATCCACCAGGGCATTGTCAAACGCTTCTGGTACAAGCAAATTGGAGGGGTCGCCGCCTCCGCTCAGGATCTGGAAATGGGCTTTAGGGATGGAGTCCGCGGTGGCCCGGGCCATGTTCACAGCCAGCTTCCCAAAGCCGTCCCCGACCAATACCAAAGTGGGCGCTGTTATTGTTGGAAGCTTATTGAAGACATCGAAGCGGTTCACCTCCAGGCGGGCTTTGAGCAGCCAGGCTGGATCCATCACCAGTAAGCGATTGGCCAGATATTCCCCGACCTCCTTATGGCCCATTCTCTTATACGTGCTGCGGATCAAGCGGGCCTGGAATCCGGGTGGAAAGATCTTGAGGAGCAAAGCTGCCAATCCGGCATTGAAGCTTTCCTGGGCGGTTCTCACCCCACTGAGGCTGTCAGCGATTACCAGGGAAAGCACTCGATCTGGATAGTCCACAGCAAACTGCTGGACCACCATCCCTCCCATGCTGACCCCAGCCAGGTTTGCCCTCGATATGTCCAGGCGTTCCAGCAGGGCTAGGATATCGCGGGTACAGTCTCTGATCCGGAAGTCTGGAGGCACCTGGGATTTCCCGTGTCCCCGCAGATCCGGGATCAGGACATGGAATCCAGCGGCCGGTAGGGACTTGGTTTGGGGCAGCCACATCTTGTGGTCGGCGCCGATGCCGTGGATCAAGATCAGTGCTGGATTGCCAGGGTCACCTACTGATCGAAAGTGTATTTGCAGGTTATCAGCGGTTGTAAAATCCATCATGATCTCTCAGGCTGTGTCAATAGAAGCTCACAAACCACTGGCGTTGATCAACATCCCCAGGGCAACTGCCCAGATTGGATAGCTGATCCCCAGCAGGCTGCCTCCCAGGTAAAAAGCTGGATGGTCCTGACCGCCAAATAAGAAGCCAAGAACCGTGGCCAGGTACCCCGCTCCGGCCAGCAGTCCTGGCCAAAAAGCAAGACCTTCTAGCTGACCGCTCGCAGAGCCGGTGAGACAGACCAGGATCAGCCAGAGGCCGATCGCTCCTCCCGCTGGAAAGAATTTTCGAGACCCCTGGAAATCGATCACTCCCACCACCAGCAGGCTCTGGCCCACGATGGATACCAGCATACCGCCAGCGCCCAGAAGCGCGATAATCCATCCCAGAAGTGGGGGATGGGCGGGGATTATATTGGCGAAGAGCACCGTCAGGGGGATCATGGATACAAGTTGAAGTATGCTGGAAATGTCGTTGATCTTGCCGAAAGGCTTCCCCACACTGAAGAACAAGATCCCGGTCAGGAAGGTGATCCCTGTCGCTGCAGCGCTAAGATAGGCAAAATATCCGCTGGTCTGCAATAGAAATAGGTCCATGAACTCTCCCATCGATAAGGCCTGGCCGTAAACCCAGCTGCGCCGGTCACAATCAGTGCGGCTGTTCTCACGAAGATAAAACCTTGAAAATGATCGCTCCCAAAACGACCAAACCAAGGATCCAGGTAGCGATCACGATCACCGTTCCGGTTCTTGCCAATGGGCTGGCTTCAAATGTTTCAGCCTCCGCTTTTTGCCTGGCGTCGACCAGGACTTGCTCCGGGATCAGTTTGAAGGCAAGTGCCAGTCCCAACGGAGTGATGAGCAGGTCATCCAGGTAGCCCAGGACAGGAATGAAATCCGGAATGAGGTCGATCGGGCTCAAGGTGTGGGCAACCACGAAGATGGTCAAGCCTTTTGCATACCAAGGTGTCCTGGGATCACGGTAGGCATAGTAGAGGGCGGTGGTCCCTTGTTTCAGATAGCGCGCCCATTTCTTCAGCCGCTCGATCATCTCCATCCTCTCCTGTCCAGCTATTCGCTCTAGTAGCGTTTCCGTTCCGGCTTGTCGATATGGAGCCGGTCGGGATAGCCCTCCAGGAAATCCAGGACCTGCTGGAAGGTTCCCTGGTAGAGCTCCAGGCGTACCCCGGGGACGGATCGGAAGCGCAGACGGTAGCCGCGCCACAGAGCCTGTTGGAAAGGTTCGGCTTCGATCTCCTCCCAGGGGATAAGAAGGGGCGGGTGAAAAGGCCGGAAAAGGACCATGGGGGACATATACAAGCCGCGTTCGCTCAGCCCGATCCGAAGGATGTTGCTGTAGTTGGACCAGTTCAAGCGGGCGGATTGCATACGCAGGATCTGGCCCTGGAAATCCCCCAGCTGGCGGTAATGCCCCGACAGTTTCTTCCAACCGCCGGCTAAGGCGATCAGCCAGAGGATGAAACACCACAACGCGATGAAGTATATAGGGAATGCCGCCAGAATCAAGATCTTCACCTGAGACATGGTTTAAGTATACTGGATTCCTGCCGGGAAGGGGATAGGGGGACGCAGTTACCAGAAGAGGCATAAACAGTTAACAGCGGTCAATAAACAATGGTGTGTGACCGATTTCTGTGGCACTATAAATGGCAAAAATCTTTAGCTCTGTAACTGTTTATGCTTTCGAAAATACCACTTCAACCTCTGGCCGTTCAGGGTGTGCTGGTTTTATCACCGGCGCGCCCACGCAGCGCGTCTAACAGGAAGAAAGCTGCGGGAAGAAGGGCGGCCAGGCACAGCCAGTAGGGCGTGGAGGTTGCCCAGGTCAGACTGTCGAGGGGAACCTGGACCAGCAGGCTGATCAGGGCAGCGGCCAGGCAAGCCAGGGAGAGCAGGCTGCCAGGCAGCTCCCAGCGCCAGGCCAGGGCCAAGCCCAGGGCGCTCAGGCTCAGCAGCACCGGCGTCAGATACTCCGCGGTGGTCTGTTGTTCCTGGACGGCGTAAGGGTCCGGGGTTCCCAGACCCAGCCAGGTGGCTGCGGTTCCGATCAGCACCACCAGGGCATAGAGGATTAGCGGCACAGACCAGATGCGGGCGATCCAGCGGATTGTTTTCATAATCAGATTCCCTCCATGAAGCCTAATAGATCGGCTTCAGGCTTCAGTATACAACTATTTGAGAAGTATGAAGCAACTGGTTATTGGGGAGTGAGGGAAAGTAGTAAGTCGTGGGGTGCCAGATAGGAAAAAAGAGTGATCAGTAAACACTGGGCAGAAAATAGTAAGTAGATTTAGGTCCAGGAACAATCCCATATTCCACTGGATCCGGATTGGAATCCATCTTTCGGATACCTTAGGACAGCTGGGTATTTAGCTGCTGCAGCTCTCCAGGAAGGTCGCGATCAACTCCAGGGCTTTTCCCCGGCCAGGATGGTTGGTGATGCTGTGTCCCAATCCATCCAGCCAAACCAGCTCTTTCTGGGAAGAACCCAATTCCTCGAGGATGCGGGGAGGTCCCTGGGGATCGAGAAAAGGGTCATCCCGAGATTGCAGGAGCAGGATCGGCGCCTTGACTTCCGGTAAACCTTGCGCCATGATCTGCTGCGTTCGGAACAGCTGCCGCAGCACCCGGCTGGGAAATTCCGTGTACGCCGGGTATCCAGCCTCGCGCCGGACGCCCAGTGTGGGGTGGGGTTGGGGGCCGCTCTTCTTGATGGTGGGGCGGAAGACCTCGCTGATCCGCTGAAAGGCCTGCCGGGGAGCGGAAACCTGGGAGGGATAAGGCGTGGAGATGCCCACCACCCCGGCAGCCGGTGTGTGGGCGGCAGCTGCCAGGGCCAAGCAGCCTCCCAGCGACTGGCCGACCAGGACCACCTGCTTTGCGGCTCCCTCCAGGAGGGAGATGCCATCCTCCAGGTCGAGAAGCCAGTCCTCGGTTCTCACCCGACCCAGATCGCGGGGATGGGTGCCGTGGCCAGCCAGGCGCAGACCAAGAACCGAATAGCCCAACCGGTGGAGATCCTCGCCCAACGGTCGGCTTTCCTCCGGCGAGCTGGTGAAGCCGTGGATCAGCAGGCAGGCGGTCTTTCCACCGGGCAGGTAGTAGGGCTCAGCGCTCGGAATAAGCTGGCGTAGCGGCATAATTCCTTCCCTCACTGTTTATATAGGTCTTCCAGCCTTTATTATATCGGTGAGAGGAGGGGTAAGCTAGCGTGTACTTAGCTGCACCTAGGACTAGTCCTCGCTGAAATTACCCAATTCCACGTAATACCAATCATCACCCGTATGAGCGTAGAAAGCTACCATGTTCTCAGCCGGCTGGGGATTGAGGGTGCTGGCGCTGCAGCAGCCGTAGTGAAGGATCTCTTGATAGGGCAGCGGATTCTCCTGTCCATCATAGTAGTAGCCCAGTCCATCCTCGCGCTGATAGAAATAGAAGGGTTTGCCCCCCAGCAGCTGAAAGCCAAAGGCATCCAGGTAGTTCTCAGTATCATCCAGCAGCTGACCGTCGCGGTAGATGCGGCCTTGCCAGATCTCATCCTCGGAGTAGAGGATCTCCAGTACCCAGTGCCCATCATAGGACCACAGGCTCTGAAGGGGCAGGGCTGGTGAAGGTAATCCAGCATCCACGCTGAAAACCACTTGATCTCCCTTGTGCAGCTCAACGATCTGCCGGGGGGGATCGTTCTCCGAGGTCAGCAGGACCGCCGACAGCGTTTCCCCGGATCCCCGGGAAGCCATCACTGGGCCGCCTGCTTGATCGGAGAACTCTACGTAATTGGCGACTGAGCGCTGTCTTTCCGCCTGGTGCTGAGCCAGGACCGCTTCCTGGCTTGTGCCAACGGGAAGGAAGATCCCTGTGTCTGGGTCAGGAGGGCCTTCCAGGGGATGTTCTTCCAGCGCCAGCACGCTGTTGGTGGGTGATGCTTGGCCCTGGCAGGCTGCGGTTCCCAGGAGGAGGCTGAATACCAGAAGTGATGTGACTAGATATTTGTTCATATCAGACAACCTTTGAGGCAGTCTCTTTGTGGACTCAAATAGAGGCTGCCCTATTATTCCATTGTAAACAATAGACGTGAGATATTTGTTTAGGGGATGTGCTAATCGTGTATGACTGGATAGTTTGACTGGCTGTCCCAAATTGAAACGTAGAGCGGCTCGAACAGGCAGGAAACGTACCTCATCAGATGTGGTAGATTGGTGATCCGGAAGCCGCCGGCAACTGAGCATTTTGGCTTGTGATCACCGGGCCCAGCTCGCTCCATTGGATCCGATTGGAAATTCGTCAAACTCGGGCTCGAGATTGATGAACTCTCCATCTCGATAGAGATAGACACTTTGCTTTCTTTCCATCCAGCTGTCAAGAGAACCGGTTTGCCGGATGAACAGGATTCCTCCTTCCTTCCACTCAGGGACCATATTTGCGTGTTCACTGTCCAGGATCGTGATCTCTTTGGTATTGAGATCGATGACGTCCAGTTCATAAATACCAAATGGCTCATTATGTTTTCCTGTCCTCAGTCTTGAGAAAACGATCTGACTATTATCTGGACTTAAGTCCGGATCAGCATCGATACCCATCGGATACGACCCCAGCGGCTCTTCCCCATTTGGGTTCGGTCCGCCCTCTGTGATTTGTTCCAGGTTGATTCCAGTAGCATCCATTAGCCATACTTCAGATGGTATTGTCATAAACGGCTCAGGCAGCCGGTTGAAGACAATCTTCTTCCCATCCTCGGACCAGGAGCAATCAAAATCCATGTATTCCTCAGTGTTGGTAAGCTGATCCAGGTTCCCCTCCCAATCCAGGGTGAAGATGTAGTTATGGAATTTATCTGCCCACTGAGCTGAGAACAGGAATTGCTGATTTACCGGGGAATAATCGGGATTGTTGATGCCGTTCAACGCTAATCCACAGGTCAGGCATTGGATGTCCTTATTGGCGAGGTCAAGCACGAAGATCTCAGGCTTATCCTTGGTGCTGATGACACCATCCCCGTCAGTATCAGAACACATTCCCGGTGCCATGATCCTGGTGGAGTCGATCGGTTTTGAACTTGAAAAATCACACTCCAGATTTGTCAGTTGGACTGCAGTATCGGTTTCGATATCGAGGGCATATAACTGGCGGGGAGACGCCAGAACGTTCAGATCGGGATTGTAGATCTCTCTCAGGCAGTCCGGGTCATCCAGGAAGTTATCCTGGGTATGATTGCTATCATCCAAACAAGCTGGATCACCTAAAACATATCTCATCGAGACGAACAGGACATCCGCCTCACTAGGGATCCTGTCAACCAGTATGCCTCGGGGGACTTCCGTTGGAAATGCTGCCGGCTCTTCCGGGAGTTTAGAATAACATCCTGTGTTTACGATCAATACCAGGAATGACCCAACCGAGATCAATAATAGCTTTTTGATTTTCATCCTCTCCAGACCAGCCAGGCTGGTTTGAGGTGCTGGTGCTCAATTAATACTACAAGATTAGTGCACAGAAGTTGCGGATGGAATTAAACCCTTTGAGAATTTTCAACAATACCACCTCAGCTGGAAAGGAATTGAACTCAGGGGCAGCTTAGATCAGGTTGTCCCGAAGTTTTCCCGTCCAGGTCTGGAGATAGTATGCTTATGGCCGACGGAGGAAGTCCGTCACCAACCACCAGCGATACCCCTCAGGTTGAGGGCAGATAACGATAGGAATTGTTCCCCGCTGGGTATTAACGCGGTACTTAACTACAGCGGCTCAAACTGGCAGGAGAAGTGCCTCATCAGCGGCGGTTGGTAGGTGATCCGGTAGCCGCGCAGTTCCCCTGCTCGTTTTGCGATCCTGGCCAGGACCTCGATCACATAGTCGAGGTGGCTCTGGGTGTAGGTCCGTCGCGGCAGGGCCAGTCGCACCAGGTCGAGCTCGGGATAGATCATCTCCCCGGTGTCAGGGTCTGGATAGCCGAAAGCCACTGAACCGAGCTCAACGCCCCGGATAGCTCCTTCGCGGTACATTTCCACGGTGAAAGCCTGCCCTGGGAATTCAGGTTGGGGAATCTGGGGCAGCAGCACCCCGGCGTTGACATAGACAGCATGCCCTCCAGCGGGTTCGATCACCGGCACGTTGGCAGCTTTCAGCCCCTCCAGCAGGTAGCGGGTCTGACCCAGCCGATAGGCCAGGTATTCCTCCTGCAGTCCTTCCCGGAGGCCGACTGCGATGGCATCCAGATCACGTCCAGCCAATCCACCGTAGGTGATGAAGCCTTCCCTGAGGATGCACTCGTTCTTGATCTTCTGGAACAGGTCCGGATCATTGCAGGCCAGGAAGCCCCCGATATTGACAATGGCGTCCTTCTTGGCGCTCATGGTCGCTCCATCTGCCAGGGAAAAGATCTCCTGGGCGATTTCCAGGGTGCTCTTGTCCTGGTAGCCTGGTTCCCGGGTCTTGATGAAGTAGGCGTTCTCGGCGAAACGGCAGGCGTCAATGAAGAAGGGGATGCCGTGTTTCTTGTAGATCTTCGAGACGCCCCGCAGGTTCTCCAGGGAGACCGGCTGACCGCCCCCGGCATTGTTGGTGATGGTGATCATCCCCAGGGGAATGTTCTCAGCCCCGACCTCCTGGATGAATTCTTCCAGCTTCTCCAGGTCCATGTTGCCTTTGAAGGGAACTTCCGGGTCATCGCAAAAAGCTTCCTGGCAGACCAGGTTGGTGGGCCGCCCGCCCCGGGCTCGGATGTTGCCTTCCGTGGTGTCAAAGTGCATGTTGGAGGGCACATATTGGCCTTCCTGAAGGATCACCGAGCAGAGGATGTTCTCGGCTGCCCGTCCCTGGTGGGTGGGCACAAAGTACTTGAAACCGAAGATCTCCTGCATGGTGTCCGCCAGGCGCTGGTAGGAGCGAGCTCCAGCGTAGGATTCATCCCCCAGCATCATCGCGCTCCACTGCTCCTGGCTCATCGCTCCCGTCCCGGAATCGGTCAGCAGGTCAATGAAGACCTCGTCTGATTTGAGTCCGAAAATGTTATAACCGGCACGCTTGAGAGCTTTCTCGCGAGCTTCCCTGGCGATCAAATGGATGGGTTCGACCATCTTGATCCGGAAGGGTTCGGGAGGATGATTGGCCATGGACTGCCTCCTTGGAAGATGAATGGAATACCTTATCAAGTGTAGCACTTCTTCCAGTACCGCCCAAGTGATTTTAGGCAGTTCTCGACTATAATTAACCGGGGAATTCCATCAGAGGGCTGGGGAGAGTTCTATGCTAGAGATGCGCAAGTGGGTTCTGGGACCGGTTGCCACCAATACCTACCTGGTCGGTGACCCGGAGGCGAAACAGGCTGTAGTGATCGATCCGGCCTGGGATGGCGCCCGGATCGCTGGTGAGATCCAAGAGAGCGGTTGGGTCCTGCATGCTGTGTGGCTGACCCATGCTCATTTCGACCATTTCGCGGGTTTGGGAGAGCTGGTAGAAACCCTGGGTCCGGAGCTTCCAGAGGATTTTTATATCGGCATGCATCCCAAAGAACTCCCGCTCTGGAAGGTCAAAGGGGGGGCGATCATGTTCGGTATCCCCATCAAGAAACAGCCCCGGCCAGGGCATGATTTCCAGGAAGGTGATGGACTATTCGTTGGGGACACCAGCTTCATCGTTCACCATGCCCCGGGCCATTCTGCCGGCCATGTCATGTTCCACTGCCCTGAAGAGAAGATCCTCTTCAGCGGAGATGTGATCTTCAACCGGGGTATCGGCCGGACCGACCTGCTGGGCGGCAGCTACCAGACTTTGCTGGATTCGATCCGCAGATGGGTTCTCAGCCTGCCTGATGAAACCCGTATCTATCCCGGCCATGGGCCGGAGACCACTGTGGGGGATGAGAGGGAGAACAATCCCTTCTTGTAGGTATAAGAGACGAAGTATCTTCAAGATACTTCGTCTCTTGATATTCTTCTATTTCGCGTAATCGACTGTGCGGGTTTCCCGGATCACTGTGACCTTGATCTTGCCGGGATACTGCATGGTCTCTTCGATGGTCTTGGCAATGTCCCTGGCTAAACGGGATGCCTCAAGGTCATCTATCTGTTCCGGGCGGACAAAGATGCGCACTTCGCGGCCAGCCTGCAGGGCGTAGCTGCTCTTGACCCCATTGTAGGAATTAGCCACGTCTTCCAGTGCCCGGACGCGTTTGAGATACTGTTCTAGGCTCTCCCGCCTGGCACCGGGGCGAGCGCCGGAAATGGCGTCAGCGGCTTCGACGATGATGGCTTCCACGGTTTGCTGCTCAATTTCATGGTGGTGGGAGGCAATGGCGTTGACGATCTTGGGGCCAACCCCATGGCGTTCCGCGAATTCAGCGCCCAACTGGGCGTGGGTACCTTCCACATTGTGGTCCATAGCCTTGCCAAGGTCATGGAGCAGTGCGCCGGCTTTGGCGATCTCCACGTCGGCGCCCATTTCAGAGGCCAGCACAGCAGCTAGCTGAGCGGATTCCACGGCATGGGCAAGCTGGTTCTGTCCGTATGAGGTGCGGAATTTAAGGCGGCCGAGCATCTTCAGGATGTCAGCATGCAGTCCCGGAACGCCGGCGTCATAAGCGGCCTGCTCCCCGGCTTCGACGATGACGCGCTCGATCTCTTCTTGTTCTTTCTCGATGATGTTCTCGATATGGGCGGGGTGAATCCTGCCGTCCAGCACCAGTTTCTGCATCGAGTTCTTGGCAACTTCTCTGCGCACCGAATCAAAACAAGATATGGTGATGGCTTCGGGGGTGTCATCGACGATCACATCCACGCCGGCAGCTTTTTCGAAGGCTCGGATGTTGCGGCCGTTGCGGCCGATGATGCGGCCTTTCATATCGTCTGAGGGCAGGGGTACAGTGGAGGAAGTGACTTCTTCTACGTGGTCGGAGGCAACGCGCTGAATGGCATCGGCTATCAGCTTGCGGGCCTTGCGCTCGCCGTCTTCCCGGGCTTCAGCCTCGATCTCCCTGACGATGCGGGCCATGTCGTTGCGGGCTTCCTGCTCCACCCGTTCCAGCAGCAGATCCCGGGCTTCGTTCTGGGTCATCTGGCTGACCTTTTCAAGCTCCTCGGAGACTTCGTTATACATCTCCTCAACCTTATTGGCTTTCTTGTCCAGAGCGCTCTGGCGCTGGCTGATGGCATGCTCGCGGTCTTCCAGCTTCTCAGCCCGCCGGTCGAGCTGGTCGCTGCGGCTTTGCAGGCGTTCCTCGTAGCGGGTGATCTCTTGGCGGCGTTTAAGGGAATCTTTCTCCGCGGCCTGGACGATCTCGATCGCTCTATTCTGGGATTCCTTGACGATCTCAGTGGATTTTCTTTCTGCCTCGTTGAGAACTTGATTGGCTGTGTTTTGTTTCTTGTCTACCTCGCGGGTGATCAGGTAATTCTTGACAAAAAAGCCGACCCCGATTCCCAGGCCGAGGGCTAATAAACTGATAAGGATAAAGGTTGGATTCATATGTAGCCCCTTTGTTGGTCAATAAAGTGTTTGCTTTAGTTATTGATGCTCACGATGATTCCTTGCTGAGCTCTTCCCAAAGACTGCCAACAACATCCTGGCAGATCGAGTAGGGAAAGCCCCGCCGATTAAGGAAGCCGTAGAGTTTACTCTGGAATTCCTCTTTTTGCATTGTTTCATATTGAGCTGCTTTTTTCCGGGCGCACTTCCAGGCTAGGGTCTCTTCATCCAGCTCTTCCAGGGTTTCACTGATTATGGCTTGTGGGATCCCTTTTTGATAGAGCTCTGAAGAGAGCGCTTTTTTCCCTCGCGGCTTGAACTGGCTGCGGTTTTCGACCCACTGGCGCGCAAAGGCCTGGTCGTCGACCAGGGATGCCTGCCGGAGGCGCTCAAGGACAGCTTCGATAATGGGGTCTTCAACCTCGTGCTTCACCAGGTTGCGGCGGATCTCCTGGGAAGAGCGCACGCGGTAGCTCAGGAAATTGAGAGCCCGCTGGTAAGCAGATTCGGTTTGGTCCTGTGTTTTGAGATCCTTGACCTTCTGCAGGGTGAGCTGGTCTCCCTCTGTGAGCCAGGGAGCTGCTGCCCGGTGGATTCCAAACGCGAATTCTCCGTCCAGATAGACATTCAGGCGCTGAGGATTTTTCTTCTGCGGTTCCAGCCTGGTTACAGTTAACATAAAACAGCCGTGTTGACGCCTTTTTCGGCCACGGCTGATAGGTGTTGCCCTTCACGAAATTGTGGTATGCCAGGATTTCCAACAAAGGGTAGCCTGTACCCTTGAATACCTGGCTTCTACCTGCCAACTGGTATCAATGCTCTGATGATGTGGTCCTACTTCAATACCATGTCGTGATGGTAGTTCGTTTTTATCAGTACCGCGGCCGGGATGATGCTTTCGGCGGCTTTTGTATAGTGGGGAGAAACGCGCTCCGCACGTGAGTCCATCCCTCAAGGATCGTGGATGAACACCGGACGCGATCGACCCCGGCATGTTGTTCTGGTCCTTTGACCAAAACGCTCATTGATTTTAGTTTGTTAAGCTTCTCAAGCCCTTCTGGGCTGTGGAAGTCTTCCTTATTATACACGATTATCCCCGGGCAGGAAAGTCATCCGCTTGCCTGCCCGGGATGACTTACAGTGAGCCTGATGGTAGTATAGGGGACAGCAGGAGGTGTGATGAGGATTTGTTTTGTATGCCAGGGAAATATCATCCGCAGTCCTTTGGCTGAGAATTTGTTCCGCCGACTATCTCAACAGCAGGGTGTGGAGGGAAAATACCAGTTGGATTCCGCTGGGACCTCTGCTTATCACGTGGGAGAAGGACCAGACCGGAGGATGCGCCAGACTGCCCGGGAGCGTGGATTCCAGTATGATGGCAGGGCCCGTCAATTCAAGCCTGTTGAGCTGGATCAGTTCGACTTGATCATCGCTATGGACAAAGCCAACCGACGGATCCTGGAAAGCTGGGTGACGGATGAGGAGCAGCGGGGGAAGATCCGCTTGATGCGGGAATTCGATCCCCAGGGAGGTGTGGACCTGGATGTCCCGGATCCCTATTACGGTGGACCAGAAGGATTTGCGCATACCTACGAGATTGTGGAGCGGTCTGTAGAGGGACTGCTGGAGGCGCTGGAAAGTGGAACCCTTACCCCGTGAGGTTGTGGACTGGCTGGCTTCTTCCGGAGAGGGCGAGCTGCTCACTTCCAAGCCGGTAGGAGGCGGATGCATTCACCAGGCACGGCTGCTGCGCACTTCTGCAGGGGGACATTTCTTCTTGAAATCCAATCGGTCGGTACCTCAAGATATGTTCCGCCGCGAAGCGGAGGGCTTGCAGGCAATCAAGGTAGTCGGTGGGCCCAGGATCCCGGAAGCACTCTTGGTCGGGAAGGACTTCCTCTTACTGGAGGATCTGCAGCCAGCTGCCAGGCGGGATGATTTTTGGGAGGTATACGGCACCCAGTTAGCCTGCCTTCATCAGCAGTCTAACCACCAGTTTGGTTTTCCCCATGATAATTACCTTGGCTCCAGTGTCCAGCATAATGGCTGGCTGGAGGATGGTTTCGACTTTTACTGCCAGCGGCGGCTGGTTCCTCAGATTCAAAGGGCTGCTGACCAGGGATATCTCACCCGTGAGGATCGAAAACGCTGTGATTCCCTGCTTGCCAGACTGCCTGATCTCCTTCCAGGTGGTCCAGCTGTCCTGGTGCATGGGGATCTGTGGAGCGGCAACTTGATCACTGATTCTGAAGGGGATCCTGCCCTGATCGACCCCGCTGCTCACTACGGATGGGCGGAAGCAGACCTGGCGATGACCGATCTGTTCGGTAGATATCCAGAGGACTTCTACCAGGCATACCTGGCGGAAAACCCCCTTCCAGGAGGATTCCGGGAGCGCTATCCACTGTACAATCTCTACCATCTTCTGAATCACCTCAATATTTTTGGCAGGCAGTACCTCCCTGGGGTTCGGGATGTCCTTCAGCGTTATTCATAGCTCTCATTTCAATATTGATGGCTGCAATCCCGAGCGGGGATGTTACAATTTCCCCTGTATATCACACTCAGGAGGATGAACGACATCGATGACAGTACCATACTGGGTCCAGGACGCAGTTTTTTATCAGATCTTTCCCGACCGGTTCTATAACGGGGACCTCGGGAATGATCCGCCAAACGTTGAAAAATGGGGCACAAAACCCACCTTGTGGGGTTTTCAGGGCGGGGACCTAAGAGGTGTGATCCAGAAACTGGATTACCTGCTTGACCTGGGGATCACGGCAATCTATTTCAACCCGATTTTCCAGGCGACCTCGAATCACCGCTACAACATCAGCGATTATTACAAGATCGATCCCAAGCTGGGCACCAACCAGGACTTCCTGGCTTTGCTGGATGCTGCCCATCACAACGGCATCCGGATCATCATCGATGGGGTATTCAACCATTGCGGCCGAGGCTTTTTCGCTTTCAATGACGTGCTGGAAAACACCAACTACTCACCTTATGCCGATTGGTTCAACCTCAAGAAAGTCCCGCCGGATGCCTATTCTCACGGTGAGGCGCATGATTATGAAGCCTGGTGGAATTTCAAGAGTCTTCCGAAATTCAACACGGACAATCCCCTGGTACGCAAGTACATTATGGATGTAGCCCGGTACTGGATCCACCTGGGCGCCGATGGTTGGCGTTTGGATGTGCCCAATGAGATCGATGATGATGATTTCTGGGCAGAATTCAGGTCCGTGGTCAAGGCCGAGAATCCCGATGCTTATCTGGTAGGGGAGATCTGGGACGGCGATCCCCGCTGGGTTGGCCCGAAAAGCTTTGACGGGTTGATGAATTACCCTGTTCGAGACGGCATCCTTGGCCTGCTGACAGAAAAGCTCACGACAGATGAGTTCGGGGAGACCATCACCCGCCAGCTCACTCAATATCAGCGGGAAAACGTCTACGCCATGTACAATCCCCTGGGATCCCACGACACTGCTCGGCTCACCACCGAGTTGGGGGGCGATCTGGCGAAGTTGAAAATGGCAACCCTGATCCAGATGACGTACCCGGGCGCGCCGGCGATCTATTATGGGGATGAGATCGGTCTAGAAGGCGCTAAGGACCCGGACTGCCGGAGGGCTTTCCCCTGGAATGAGAATGAATGGAACCAGGACCTGCGCGATTATATCCAGCGCTGGACCGCCATCCGCAGAAACCGGACTGTGCTTAGAAGGGGATCATTCCTGGAAATCCATCGGGATGGCAAGCGAGGTGGATATGCTTATGCCCGCAAGCTGGGTGAGGAAAGCCTGCTGGTAGTCCTCAATGCCAGCGCCACCCGGCGCACCTACCGGCTCAACGTCGAAGAGCTCAGCTGGAGGGATGGCAGGATCGTGCGGGACCTGCTTTCAAGCGAAGAAAGCATCGTCTCTGGAACGGAACTGAACCTGACCTTGGAGCCCTGGAGCGCAGTGGGGATGGTCTAGATCGAAAGCAAGCCGATCCCGGGTTAAGCGAACTAAAAAATGGTACAATACTACGCTTGGAGGTCACACTCCGGGTATTGTTGAGATTGCGTAATCAAGCAGGAGGTTTATGATGGCAGACCATAAATGGGTCTATACATTCCAAGAAGTCGAAGAAGCAGAAAAACATGTGGGCGGGGCCTGGAAGGACGTGCGGTCCCTGCTGGGCGGAAAGGGTGCTAACCTGGCCGAAATGACCAGGATCGGCATTCCGGTTCCTCCCGGCTTTACCGTGACCACGGAAGCCTGCAACGCCTACATCGCCGCTGGAAATAAATTCCCGGAGGGCATGTGGGATCAGGAGCTGGCAGCGATGAAGACTACGGAGGAGCTGACCGGCAAGAAGTTCGGGGATCCAGAAAAACCCCTGCTGGTCTCCTGCCGTTCCGGCGCTGTGAAATCCATGCCCGGCATGATGGACACTGTGCTGAATATCGGGTTGAACGACGAGACCGCCAAAGGCATGGTTGCCCTGACAGGTGACGAGAGATTTGTGTATGACGCCTACCGCCGCCTGGTGCAGATGTTCGGTTCGGTAGTCCTGGGCATCGACGATGAAGCCTTTGAGGATGTACTCGACGAGTACAAGAAAGACAAAGGCGTGGATATGGACACGGACCTCAAGGCGGATGATTGGAAGAAGCTGACCTTAGAGTTCCAGAAGATCGTCAAGAAAGAAAAAGGTTTTGATTTTCCGCAGGATCCTTATGAGCAGCTGCGGTTGGCTACCGAGGCAGTCTTTGCATCCTGGAACGGCAAGCGGGCGGTGGACTACCGCAATGCAGCCGGTATTCCTCACGACCTGGGAACAGCGGTCAATGTGGTGACCATGGTCTTTGGGAATATGGAAGAAGCTTCTGGCACCGGTGTGGCGTTTACCCGCAACCCCTCCACGGGTGAGGACAAGCTGTGGGGTGAGTATCTGCTCAATGCCCAGGGTGAAGACGTGGTAGCTGGCATCCGCAACGCGGATGATATCTCGAAATTGAAGGAGGAGCTGCCCGAGGTCTACAAGCAGTTCCAGGAGATCACGGAAAAGCTTGAAAACCACTACCGGGAAATGCAGGATGTCGAGTTCACCATTGAGCTTGGAAAATTGTGGATGCTGCAGACTCGTGATGGAAAGCGCACAGCCAAAGCCGCTGTCAAGATCGCTGTCGATATGGTGGCTGAAGGTTTGATCAACAAAGAAGAAGCAGTCATGCGGGTGGAACCCTCCCAGGTGGATACCCTGCTGCACCCCCAGTTCGATCACCAAGCCAAACAGGAAGCAGAAAAGAGCGGTAAATTGATCGCCAAGGGTGTCAACGCATCCCCTGGCGCAGCTGTGGGTCGGGTCTACTTTGATGCTGACACCGCGGAAGAGCGATCGAAGAAAGGCGGCCAAGATGTGATCATGGTCCGTCCTTTCACCAAGCCTGATGACGTGCACGGCATGCTGGCTTCCAAAGGTATTCTGACCAGTGAAGGTGGTGCCACCTCCCACGCGGCTGTGGTTGCCCGCCAGTTTGGGATCCCCTGCGTCGTTGGGGCATCGGAACTCCAGATCAATATGCAGGAACGCAGCCTGGAAGTCTCCGGAAAGAAGGTCAAGGAAGGCGACTATCTTTCCGTGGACGGAACCACTGGCGAGGTGTTCCTGGGCGAAATTCACTCGGTGGCACCTTCCCTGGAAGAACAAACCGAGCTGATGGAGCTGCTGTCCTGGGCGGACGAGATCTCCGCTACCAAGGATATCCGCAGTGCTCCTAAAGGTTGGCCTACCCGAGGTCTGATGGTATGGGCCAACGCTGATTATCCTGAAGACGCCCGCCGAGCTCGCTCTTATGGCGCCCAGGGCATTGGCCTGTGCCGCACAGAGCACATGTTCTTCGAGCCTGAGCGGCTGCCTATTGTCCAGAAGATGATCCTGGCCGACACGGTGGAAGAGCGCCAGACAGCCCTGGATAAGCTGCTGCCCTACCAGCGCAGCGATTTTGATGGGCTATTCGAGGCCATGACCGGCCTGCCGGTGATCATCCGCTTGATCGACCCTCCGCTGCACGAGTTCATGCCGGATGAGCACGAACTGCTGGAAGAGGTGATCACTAACCGCATTGAAGGCAAAGAGGACAAGGAAAAGGAAGCCCTCCTGGCCAGCGTGCAGGGTTTGCATGAGAGCAACCCGATGATGGGTCTGCGGGGAGTACGCCTGAGCGTAGTCATGCCGGAGATCGTCAGCATGCAGGTGCGAGCGATCTTTGAGGCCGCGGCGGATGTCAAGCTGCGCGGTTTCGAGCCCCATCCTGAGGTAATGATCCCGCTGACCGGCCATATCAACGAGCTGCATTTCATCCAGCCCAAGCTGGAAGAGATCGCCAAGCAGGTCATGGGAGAAAAAGGCGTCGAGTTTGCCTATAAGTTCGGCACCATGATCGAGATCCCGCGCGCCGGCCTGACCGCTGACGAGATCGCGGAGGTCGCTGAGTTCTTCTCCTTCGGCACCAACGATCTGACCCAATTCACCTTTGGCTACAGCCGGGATGATGCCGAGCGCAACTTCCTGGTCAAGTACGTCGAGGATGGCATCCTGCCCCGCAATCCCTTCCAGACCATCGACACCCACGGTGTGGGCCAGCTGATGGATCTGACCGTCAAGAAAGGCCGCGGAACCCGGGTGAACCTGGAGGTTGGCATTTGCGGTGAGCACGGCGGAGACCCGGAGTCGATCGACTGGTGCTACAAGATCGGTCTCAACTACGTCAGCTGCTCTCCCTTCCGGGTGCCTGTAGCGCGCCTGGCTGCCGCCCAGTCGGCACTCAACAACAGGGAGTGATCCTCCCAGACTAACTGCTCAAGAAGAGCAAAGGTACCCCTTTGCTCTTCTTTTTTTTAATGCAGGTACCAGGTTTCTTAAGAGACTTGGTCTCTTAAAGAGACCAAGTCTCTGTTTCAAGCGATTTTTGATTGTACAATAAGGGTATTACGTGAAACGAGCTCATAATCATCGAAGGAGATCTGCTGTGAACGCCAAACCGTCTAAAGTACAAACCATGTCTATTCTGGTCCTGATCAACGGGATCATCAATATCCTGTGGGGCGGACTCTTGGCCCTGCTGATCATCATTGGTACGATCGGTATCGGGCTGCTGTGTGCCCCGATCCTGATCCTGCCCATGGTGCTCGGTGTGGTGGAGATCATCTATGCCCTCAACCTGATGGCTGAACCTCCCAAGGTCAACGCGCCCTCGATGGCCATCGCCATCCTGGAGATCTGCAGCATCCTGTTCCTGAACGTGTTCGGTGTCGTCGTGGGTGTGCTCAGCCTGGTCTTCATCAACGAGGAGGAAGTCAAGAGTTATTTTGCGGGATTGGAACCTCCCTCCAGCGCGGGATAGCGAAGAAAGAGGACTGACGCTCCCCGCAGCCGTTCCTGGTGATCCTTCCGGATGTGTGATATTCCAAGCCAGTGGGGTGATATAAATATGATATGATTTGGTTGACCTGCCCAAGCAGGAGTCAAACAGCATTAGCTATATGGAGGAGTGATGATGGAACTGTGGGAAAAGATCAAGAATCACGAAATTGTCCAGAAA
>JBGCVQ010000013.1:0-12667 GCA_045888315.1 Anaerolineales bacterium
AGGAGTGATGATGGAACTGTGGGAAAAGATCAAGAATCACGAAATTGTCCAGAAAATCGGGGGGTTTTTCAACAAGTACACCAATATCAAACCGATCACGGATGCCCTACAGTCAGCTAAGACCATCCAGAAAGTCATCAGCATCGTACTGCGCGTGTTTTCAGTCCTGCTGGGAATTGGCTTGCTAGTAGTCTGGATCTTAAACTGGCGCTTCATCAACCAGTTCAATTTCTTCGGCGGACTGGGCTACCTGATCTGGCAGGTGGTGTTCCTGTATGCCGGCATCATCATCACCAAGATCTTTTACCAGCGCTCACTGGAAATCGTCGACCTGCCGGAGTCGGACTATGTCATCACCCCGATCCTGGCCGTGATGATGGTCACTGTCGGCGAGGCTGTATTCATGTTTTTAGCCCTGATGAGTGTCCCGGCCATGCTGACAGTCTGGTTCGGGGGCAGGGCCCTGTTCCACGGTGCAAGCTCGATTGGGTTCATGCTTTCCGCCTTGAACCTGTTCAGTCCTGGAAATATCTTCCTGGCTGGCATCAGCGTCTTTGTCTCCTGCTGGGTAGTAGGATTCCTGACCCTGGTGTTCTTGCGCTTGATCACTGAGACTGTCCTGGCAGTGGTATCAATTGCCAAGGACGCCTCGATCTTACGGGTGCATGCAACCCAGAAGAAGAAGTGATTTGGGCGAAGTGCTAAAAAAAAGAACCTCCTGGATAGCAATCCGGGAGGTTCTTTTTATGGGAGAAGCAGTCTGGGGGACTATTTCCCGTTCAAGGCAAATTGATAGCCTTTGTCCATCGCCTCAAAGTTCATCGGGAGCGTCTTCTTGTGCCGCTCCGGGATGTGTTCTTCCAGAGCTTTTTTAACGGCATCCAGGGGCAGGATAGGCTTCATGGCCAGCATAGCCCCCACCATGATCATATTGCCCAGGCGGGCCATGCCGATCTCCTCAGCGATCTTATTGGCGGGGATCAAGAGAGAGTTGATGCCCTTCCGGGTGATTTCCCTGTTGAAAAGCGAGGAATTAGCGACCAGAACACCATTTTCGGTCACCAGGTTCTCATATTTATCGACCGAGGGCAGATTCAGCGCCAAAACGATATCAGGTTTGCGGACCAGCGGGGAACCGATCGGTTCATCGCTGATGATCACCGTACAGTGGGCGGTGCCGCCGCGCATTTCCGGCCCATAAGAAGGGATCCAGGTGACTTCCAGACCCTGGTCCATGGACGCGTATGCCAGCACCTGTCCGGCGAATAATGTGCCCTGGCCGCCAAAGCCAGAAATGATGATACTGGTTTCTTCCATGCCTGTGCGCTCCTTATACCTTGAGGTCTTCCAAAGCCGGGTGGACCTTGTAATCGCCCAGCGGGAAGACCGGGATCATTTTATCGGCAATGAAATCCAGCGCCTCCTGGGCAGTGAGCTTCCAGTTGGTGGGGCAGGAGGAAAGCAGCTCTACCATTGAAAAGCCCAAGCCGCGCTGTTGGGTTTCAAACGCCAGCCGGATGGCTTTCTTTGCCTTGCGGATGTTGGCTGGATCGTGGAGGCTGCGGCGTACCACATACCCCGAGCCGTCCATATTGGAGAGGATCTCTGACATTCGGATCGGGTATCCGGCCAGTTCGACATCGCGCCCAAAGGGAGAGGAGGTGGTTTTCATGCCTGGGAGGGTGGTGGGAGCCATTTGTCCGCCGGTCATCCCATAAATCGCATTATTGATGAAAATCACCGTGATATTCTCACCCCGGGCCGCGGCATGCATGATCTCGGCCATTCCGATGGAGGCCAGGTCGCCGTCTCCCTGGTAGGTGAAAACGGTGTTTCCGGGAAGCACGCGCTTGATGCCGGTTGCCATGGCTGGCGCCCGACCGTGGGCAGCTTCCACGAAATCCATGTTGAAATAGCGATAAGCGAATACCGAGCACCCCACCGGTGCGACACCGATGGTGTTTTCTCGAAGACCCATTTCGTCCAGCACTTCGGCGATCAGGCGGTGAGCGATACCATGCGTGCAGCCGGGGCAGTAATGGGTGTGGACCTCAGTGAACGATTCAGGACGCTGGTAGATGACTTCTGTAGTTGCAACCATTATTATTCTCCTGATATGACTTTTTCCAGGCGGGGGATCCACTCATCCCGGGGATCTTTTGCGCCAGGGCCAGTATTCTCTGAGACCCGGCGGATCTCGTCGAAGATTTCGTCCGGCAGGGGAGTCATCCCTCCCATCCTGCCGTAGAACTCGACCGGGACCCTGCCGGCGACGATGCGCAGGACATCATCCAGCATCATGCCTGAGTTCATTTCCACAACCAGGATCCGCTTGACCTTGTCAGCCAGTTCCCGCAGTCGATCGGCAGGGAAGGGGGCTAGCGTGATCGGCCGCAGCAGGCCGGCTTTGATGCCGATTTCCCGGGCTTCCCTGACAGCTGAAGAGGCTACCCTCCCCGCTGTGCCGAAACCAATCACCAGCACTTCTGCATCCTCGACCTGGTACTCTTTGTAGATGACCTCATTCTTCTCGATTTCCTTCCAGCGTTTGACCAGCCGCAGATTGGTGACCTCCTCATCGACTGGATCGATGTAAATCGAAGTGAGGATATTAGGATCGCGGCCTTTAGCCCCGCTGACAGCCCAATCGGCTACCTTGTCAGGGATCTCCCGCATGGGAGGCAGTTCTGCGGGCTCCATCATCTGTCCCATGTTGCCGTCCACGACCACGTGAACGATGGCGCGGTATTTATCAGCCAGGTCAAAGGCCAGGCTGATGTAGTCGATTGCTTCCTGCACGCTGGCAGGAGCGAGCACGATGGGGAAGTAATCCCCATGGCCCCCACCTTTGATCATCTGGTAATAATCCCCTTGGGAAGGGGCGATATTTCCCAGGCCGGGTCCGCCGCGCATGACATTGACAACTACAGCCGGGACTTCCGTACCGGCGATATAGGAGATCCCTTCCATCATCAAGCTGATACCAGGACTGGAGGAGGCGGTCATGACGCGTTTTCCGGTGCAGGCGGCTCCATAGACCATGTTGATAGCGGAGACTTCGCTTTCCGCCTGAACAAAGGCCCTTCCCAGGGAGGGAAGGCGGGCGGACATGTATTCCAGGAATTCCGTAGAGGGTGTGATCGGGTACCCGTAAAATGCTTCCACACCAGCCCTGACGGCTGCTTCCGCAAATGCGTGGTTTCCCTTTAATAGTTCTTTGGCCACTGGGGTTACCTCCTGGCTACCTTTTCTGGTTTCTCACGATAAACCGTGATAGCAGCATCCGGGCAGACAACCGCGCAGATGCCGCAGCCTGTGCAGGTTTCCTGGGTCATTTTAGCGGGATGATACCCCTTGGGGGTCAGCCGCTCCATGTCAAATTCCAGGACCTCCTGGGGACAGGCTTCGAGACAAAGGCCGCAGCCTTTGCAGTACATATCGTCAACGACGATCCATCCAGTAACAGCCATTAAATGTTCTCCTTTCTCGAGACTGTATTGTGAGCTTATACTCCTACAATCTGTCCTTGTTATATCACAAACCGGGGCAGTCTGTTTTTTACACGCTCTATTATAGGAAGAGTGTTCCCCTCTAGATAGTGACAAGATACACCTCAGAGGATAATATATATCAGTTGAAGGGGCGTTTGGAGGCGGGCCCACCTTTATTGACAGCCTTAAATGGTCTGGTATAATGGCACGGCATTGAAGGAATAGGTCCTTCTGCAGCCTTTTGGCATGGAATAAGACCCCCAACTTCCCCGGAACTTTGTGGATCGAGCTGGAGCACACAGGGGATCCGGTGAAGTGAAGCTTGGAGGAAAAGCTATGAAATATGCGATTGTAGTAAGCGGCGGTAAACAGTATAAGGCTGTTCCCGGCGAGATCATCCAGGTAGACAAGCTGCCCAATCAGGTGAAAGACAAGGTTGTCCTGGATGAGGTGTTGTTCATTGCTGACGGGGATAAGAAAATCACCATCGGCACCCCGACGATCAAAGGCGCAAAAGTGGAGACCACGGTTGCTGACCAGATCAAGGGACCGAAGATCCGGGTATTCAAGTACAAACCCAAAGTACGCTACCGGAGAAGGCAGGGCCACCGCCAGCAGTATACGCTGCTAGAAGTCAAGAAGATCGTTGAAAAATCAGGAGAGAAAGATGGCTCATAAAAAAGGCGGCGGATCAACCCGCAATGGACGAGACAGCAATTCCAAACGCTTGGGCGTAAAGAAATTTGGCGGTGAGCGCGTTCGCTCCGGCAACATCCTGGTTCGCCAGCGTGGTACGAGAATTCATCCCGGTGAAAACGTTGGCCGCGGTGGAGATGACACCCTGTTTGCGACCGCAGATGGGGTAGTGACCTACCAGGATTTCCGCGGTGGTAAGAAACGCGTCCACGTTATTCCGGCGGACTAAGAGGAAATTACCATGAAAGAAGAGATTCAACCCACATACTACCCTGAAGCCACGGTGATCTGCGCCTGCGGCAACACCTGGAAAACAGGTTCTACGCAGGAGACGATCCGGACCGATGTCTGCTCAGCCTGCCATCCCTTCTTTACCGGGGAACAGCGCATTGTGGACACGGAAGGCCAGGTGGATCGGTTCTACAAGAAGTTGAAAGTCCACGAGGAAATCCAGAAGGAAAAGGAAGCCCGCGAGACCAAGAAAGCCACAGCGGATGTTTCCATTGAGGTCCTGGACATGGGCACCCGTGTCAACAACGCCTTTGAGGAAGCCAAGATCTCTACGGTGGCCGATCTGCTCAAACTGCTAGAAGACGGCGATCAGGCACTGCTGGAAATCAAGGGCTTTGGCCGGAAATCATTGATTGATCTCAAGAAAGCGCTCCGGGGGCAAGGATTCGAGATCCCAGAAGCTGCAGAAGAGATCACAGTTTAAGGTCAGGCAGAACATCTTTTGATAAAATACAGGCAGAGTCGCTCTGCCTGTTTTTTTTATATCTGACCATCAGACCATCGAAAGCGAGGATCTATATGAAACATCATCGGGGAAGGTTGGAAGTCATCACGGGTCCCATGTTCTGCGGAAAGACGGATGAACTGCTGCGCAGACTGCGGCGGGCGATCATTGCCAAACAGAAGATCCAGGTCTTTAAACCCGGGTTTGACGTCCGCTACAGCAGCGAGAAAGTGACTTCGCATGCGGGCAATGAGTATGATGCCATTCCGATCGAAAGCATCTCGGAAATCCCTTCCCTGCTGGATGATGAGGCTACCGTGGTGGCCATCGACGAAGCTCAGTTCTTTGATGAGGAGATCGTCCCTGTGGTCCAGGATCTGGTGGACCGCGGCATCCGGGTCATTACAGCCGGCCTCGATATGGATTTCCGCGGAGTCCCTTTTGGTTCCATGCCTGAACTTTTAGCCTTGGCGGAAATTGTCGACAAGCTCCACGCCATTTGCATGGTCTGTGGGGAAGAGGCGACCAGGACCCAGCGCCTTGTGGACGGTGAACCCGCTTATTTCGATGACCCGATCATCATTGTTGGTGCATCTGAGATGTATGAAGCTCGCTGCCGGATCCACCACCAGGTGCCAAGGAAAGAGGGAAAATAGCTATGCAGTCCTACCACGAATTTCTCAGCGAGATTTTAATCCCGGAGCAGGAGCTCCAGGACCGGATCAAGGACCTGGGGGCTCAGATCAGCCAGGATTACGCTGGAAAAGACCTGCACCTGGTGTGCATCTTGCGAGGCGGTGTGATGTTCCTGACAGACCTGATGCGGTCGATCACGGTACCGCATTCTATCGATTTTATGGCGATCTCATCCTACGGAGTCGGTGCCAGGAAAGCGTCGGGCCACGTCAGGCTCACCATGGACCTGCGGGACGATATCCAGGGCCGCAATGTCGTCCTGGTGGAGGATATCGTTGACAGCGGCAATACCCTGGCTTCCGTGCTGGGGCTGCTGGGCACACGCAAACCGGCTTCGTTGAAGGTCTGCACCTTGCTGGATAAAGCGGAGCGCCGGGAAACCGAAGTGCCGATCGATTATGTAGGCTTTGTGATTCCCAATAAATACGTATTCGGCTATGGGCTTGATCTGGATGAGTTCTACCGGGAACTGCCGTTCATCGGCGTTGTCAATGAGAATAAATATACCCCTCCGGCCCATTGATCTGCTGACCTTAACTGAGAGCTGGGCAACTCGATAACCCTCGGTCAGTTGAACTTCCTCTGGACAGCCATCTGGACCAAGACACATTGGAACATCCTGGATAGATCCTGGAGAGTTTCTGAATTCTTGATATGACTACAGATTTGTTTCCCCTCCAGTACGATCGAATTGCGGCGCTGTTAGCACCATATGATGCCTACCTGGTGGGGGGCGCTGTGCGCGATCTGCTGCTGGATCTGCCTATCCATGATCTGGATTTTGCCCTGCCCAGTGATACGTTGGCTGCTGGCAAACTACTGGCTGACCAGTTGGGAGGGGCGGTTTTCACCCTGGATGAGCGGAGAGCAACTGTGCGGGTGATTCTGGGGGGTGGAGGGGACCCCCGCCTGGTGGTAGACCTAACCCTGTTCCAGGGAGATACCATCGAGGAGGATCTGGCTGCCAGGGACTTTACCATCACCTCCATGGCCCTCCGATCGGGAGTGGACCACCCTGTAATCGACCCCTTCAATGGCGCCCAAGATCTCCGGGAGGGCCTGATCAGGTCTACCAGCGATCGGGCCCTGGCAGATGATCCGCTGCGCTGCCTGAGAGCGGTGCGCTTGGCCGCTCAACTGGATTTTCAGATCCTTCCCGATACGATAGACCTGATCCGGAAGTATCACCATCAATTAGCGGATGTCTCACCAGAAAGGATCAGGGATGAACTCTTCCGCATCCTGGAAGGACCGCGCCAAGCAGCCGCACTGCTAGCGATGCAAGCGCTGGGAATGTATGGCTATGTCCTTCCCGGCCAACTCGCTGACCGGCATTCCCTGCGTCTCCGCAACCTGGAGGCGATCTGGTCCTTGCTCCTGGAGCCCCATGACCAGGACCGGGCCGGTGATTGGTTCCGCGGGCTGTTGGTCCATCGCTTGGGCCGCTATCGGGAGCAGGTGCGAGGACTCCTGGATGCTGAGCCTGTCCCCGGGAGGTCGATCCGCCAGCTGTCACTACTACTGCCCCTGATCGAAGATTTCAGCATGGAAACCCCCGCGGATTCGATCAGGCAGGTATTATCGGCACTCTCCCTTAGCAACCAGGAAATAACTCTCTTGGAGGGCGCTCTGCAGTCTGCAGAGAACTTCCTGGATCTAACCGATACTGGAAATCCACCTCAACCGCTGGATATTTACCGCTATTTCC
This sequence comes from Anaerolineales bacterium, assembly GCA_045888315.1. Taxonomy (GTDB): domain Bacteria; phylum Chloroflexota; class Anaerolineae; order Anaerolineales; family UBA11858; genus B10-G9. The sequence continues at coordinate 7,328 of JBGCVQ010000013.1, forward strand.
GCGGCCAGGGAGAATCCGGCCTGCTGGGTGTCTTTCTCGGCCTCGCCAGGCATTTCGGGACCCAGGGGCTGGAGCGGGAGGCCTGGATCAATCAGCTGGAGTGTGCCAGGGCCCTTCTGGAAGGTTTTTGGGATAGGTACGAGCAATGGGTCGATCCACCAGTCCTGGTCGATGGCAGCCGGATCCTCAAGGAATTCAGTCTCCAGCCTGGTCCAAAGATCGGGTACCTGTTGGAGAAGCTCAAAGAGGAGCAGGTCCATCGAGAACTGGAGACGGTAGAGAGCGCCCTAGATTTCCTAAAATCCGAGATCACTCAATTGAATGGACCTCCATCATGAACCGGGAAATTGGAAAGGAAATTTTCAGGGATCTCTACCAGAATTTCGAGATGCCCCTCTCAGAGCTGGATTGTGGACGGAAGTGCGGACCTTATAACGATTACGGCGTCCCGGTTTGCTGCGATATCCAATTGGTGGTACCTTCGGCATTTGAGTTGGAATGGGATTATCTGCAGCACAGCACCGATCTCTGGCAGCCTTGGAGCAGTTCAGGCTTGATCGATCTCAGCGAGCAGGTCCAGGATGGACAGGTGCTGCTGCAGTGCAAGGGCTACCAGGAGTGCCAGCGTCCTTTTCGAACGCTGACCTGCCGGGCTTTCCCCTTTTTCCCTTACCTGACCAGTCAGGGTGTATTCACCGGTTTGAGCCCTTACAGCGATTTCCGGGAGGAATGCTGGATCATCAGCAACCTGGGTACGGTCAGCAGGGAATACAAGGATGCTTTTCGGATGACCTTCGAAAAGGTATTCAGCCTCTTTCCGGAATCTCAGAGGAATATCTTGGAATACAGCCAGTATGTGCGCGAGGAAGCAGCCGCCCGAGGTGAATCGGTCCTGGTCCTCGATTTCCAGGGAGGAGCTGGCCTGATCGACCCGGTAACCGAGAAAGTATCATCGGTAGGATTCCGGGATCTGCCTGCCTATGGCCCCTTTGCAGTAGCCCGGGAGCTGCCTTTCCCTGATGAGTTCCAGGCTGAAGAGGACGATCAATGAGCATGGATAGATCAGAGGGCATGACCAGCGAGTTTTCCCTGCCGGAGGAATATCAGATCTCCGAGCGGGTGAGAGCCAACCGGAGCACTGCTTTCAGATGGCTGTTGGCCCATTTCAGCCAATACTGGTACCTGGGCTTAAGCATGCTGGTAGGCGCTGTGGGAAACGCCGCGTTGGCAGCCGTGGTTCCGATCATCGTTGGCTTGGCCCTCGACGCCTTGAACGCAACCCCGCCAGGCACAGATCAGCTGCTGCATTTTGCTCTGATCATCGTTGTCACCCAGGTCATCCGCGGCATCTTGCAGCTGGGCAGGAATTTCAGCGCCGAACTGTTAGGCCAGCTGATGGAGCGCGATATCCGGCATGAGTTCTACACCAGTCTGCTTGGTAAGAGTATGACATACCACAGCCTGCTGCCGGTCGGTGATGTCATGGCCCGGGCAACCAATGATGTCAGGGAGATCAATTTCATGTTCAGCCCTGGCTTCAACCTGGTTGTCGGTTCCGCGAATTTCATTTTGATGCCGATCATTTTCGCTCCTCGCTACCATCCGGCACTGCTGCTGGCTCCTTGCTTGTTCTTACTCCTGTACATTTTCGCTCTCTGGCAGTATCTGGCGGAGCTGAAGCCCATCACTGATGCAGTCCGGAATGCCTTTGGAACGCTGAACTCACGGCTGGCTGAAGCGGTTGATGGCATTGAGACCGTCAAGGGCATGGCGGAAGAGGCCAGCGAGGTGGGGCTGTTCACCAGCAACGCCCGCCGCTTCCGCGATAGGGAGATCCGCCAGGGCGATGTGGAAGCCCGCTTCCTTCCGCTGCTGCTGATGGGATTGGCGCAGGCAGGCGGATTGTTCCATGCCATTCTCCTTTACCAGCGGGGGCTGATCGATGTGGGTGATATCGCGGCCTATTACGGATTGTTGGGTTTGCTGGGATTCCCGACTTTCACCTCCCTGTTCGCCTATTCCCAGGTATCCCTGGGTATCGCGAGTGCCAGGCGCATCCTGGAATTGATCAATCGGGAGACCGAGCTGGACGAGAATCAATCAGGGTATCAGGGTGAGATGGTTGGGGAGATCCATTTCGCGGATGTGTCTTACGCTTATCCCGGAGTAGAAGATACCCTGGAAGGATTGGAATTCACGGTTGAGCCTGGCCAGACTGTAGCTATTGTCGGTCAAACAGGAACGGGCAAGACCACATTGGCCAAATTGGTCAACCGCACCTACGATGTCACGGATGGAGCGATCCTGATCGATGGTGTTGATGTCCGCGATTGGAACCTGGCCGCCCTGCGCCGGAAGATCTCGATCATCGAGCAGGATATCTTCCTGTTCTCAAGCACGATCGCGGAGAACATCGCTTTCGGCCGGCCGGATGCCAGCAGAGAGGAGATCATCAAAGCGGCCAAGTCCGCCCAGGCCCATGATTTCATCCTTTCATTCAAAGATGGTTATGATACAGAGCTGGGAGAAAGGGGAGTGACCCTGTCCGGCGGTCAGCGCCAGAGGTTGGCGCTGGCAAGGGCTTTCTTGACGGATCCCCGGATATTGATCCTGGACGACTCAACCAGCTCGATTGACAGCGCGACCGAGGATGAGATCCAAAAAGCCATCTTCGAGGCTGCCAAGGGAAGAACGACCCTGATCATCACTCACCGGCTGTCCCAGATCCGCTGGGCAGATATCATTCTGGTCATCCGCCAGGGTCGCATCACAGCCCGGGGAACACATGAGCAGCTGATCAAGAGCGCTCCTGCCTACAGCCAGCTGTTCAAAGAATAGATCTCAGGGAGATAAGGATACCTGAATGGGATTTTTCTCGAATTTAGACACAGAAGCTTATGACCGGGAGTACAGCGACCGGGAATTGATCCAGCGCATCGGGTCGTATATCAAGCCGCACCAGACCCAATTGATCTGGATCGGACTGCTGCTGGTGGTCCTGGGAGCTGCCAGCGCCGCCCTCCCGCTGGTGATCTCTGACAGCATCGATCGCCTGAATGTGAACAAGAATGATAGCTTGGTCAACCTGCTGATCGGCCTGGTTCTGCTGGCTTCCCTGGTCAACTGGGGCGGGAACTGGATCCGCAGGCGATTAACGGTCCGGGTAGTATCTACCATCGTGATGACCTTGAGGACGGATGCCTTTGAGTCAGCTGCCAATCATGATCTATCCTTCTACGATAAATATTCCTCGGGCAGGGTGGTTTCACGGATTACCTCGGATACACGGGAATTTGGTCAGCTGATCATCCTGATCACGGACCTGGGAGCCCAGATGGTCCAGGCGCTGATCCTCGGCGTTGTTTTGTTCCGCCTGGAGTTCCGGCTTTTCCTGTATTTGCTGGCATTTCTCCCGATCATTTTCTTGATCTCCCGCGGATTCCGGAAGGTCGCCCGCCGGGTGACCAAGGCGGGTATGAAAGCCATGGCTAAGGTCAATGCGACTATCAAGGAGACCATCAGCGGTATCGCGGTAGCCAAGAATTTCCGGCAGGAGCCGGAGATCTTCGAGGATTTCAACCAGGCGAATACGGAATCCTACCAGATCAACGTCCGGCGAGGATTCGTGCTGTCGTTGGTGTTCCCTACGCTGAATGCGTTGGGCGGAATTGGCACCGCCATGCTTGTGTACGTGGGCGGAATGTCCGCGGCCAATGGCTTGGTGACGATCGGTGCCTGGTACCTGTTCGTTGTTGGACTGGACCGCTTCTTCTTCCCAGTATTGAACCTGGCGTCATTCTGGGCCCAGGTCCAGGCCGGCCTGGCGGCTGCTGAAAGGGTCTATGCCCTGATCGATGCCGAACCGGTGGTCGTCCAGACCGGTAATATCATCCCCGGCAGGATTTCGGGGAAGATCCGCATTCAGGATCTGAATTTCCGCTACAACGAAGATGAATGGGTTTTCCGCGATTTCAACTTCTCGGTCCAGCCTGGGGAAAGCGTCGCCTTGGTTGGCCATACTGGATCTGGTAAATCCTCCATTGCCAAGCTGATCGCCCGCTTCTACGAGTTCCAATCTGGAAAGATCCTGGTGGATGATTATGATATCCGCGAGCTGGACCTGACCGCGTACCGAAAGCAGCTGGGGATCATCTCCCAAACACCGTTCCTGTTCTCTGGGACAGTGGCGGAGAACATCCAATACGCCTGCAGCGACTGCAGCCAGGAGAAGATCGTTCAGCTGGCTGACCAGATCGGGAATGGTGAATGGTTGGAAACGCTGCCGGAGGGCCTGGAGACCGAGGTAGGGGAGCGGGGAGGCCAGCTCTCCATGGGCCAGCGCCAGCTGGTGGCCCTGCTGCGGGTATTGATCCAAAATCCGGCGATCTTCATCCTCGATGAAGCTACAGCCAGCATCGATCCCTTTACGGAGCGCCAGATCCAGCAGGCGCTGGACCTGATTCTGCAGGACAGCACCAGCATCCTGATCGCTCACCGCCTCTCAACGGTGAAATCGGCGGACCGGATCATTGTCCTTGAGAAAGGGCGGATCATCGAAGAGGGCACGCACGATTCCCTGCTGGCAGGCGGCGGGTACTACTCGATGCTCTACAATACCTACTTCCGCCATCAAAGCCTGGAATATGTCGAGGAAAGCGGAAAGTTGCTTTAAGATTAAAACAAAAGGACCCGGTCCCTTTAAGGGACCGGGTCCTTTGTGGTTCTAGATCATGAATTTCCCGTCTTTATAGAGCAGTTCGCCATCCACCCGGATCTCACTATCCTGGCGGACGTCGCAGATCATGTCCCAGTGGATAGCCGAGACGTTCTTACTGCCGGTCTCTGGATAGCCAGCACCCAGGGCCATATGGAATGAACCCCCGATCTTCTCATCGTAGAGGATACTCTTGGTGAACTTTTTGATCCCATAGTTGGTGCCGATGGCAAATTCTCCCAGATAGCGGGCGCCTTCGTCGCTGTCCAGCATTGCCAGCAGGAACTCCTCGTTCTTCTCGGCGGTGGCCTTGACGACCTTCCCGTCCTTGAACTCGAGGCGGATGCCGTCGACCTCCTTGCCCTGCTCAATTGCCGGATAGGTATAAGCCACCCAGCCGTTGGCAGAATCCTCCACCGGTCCAGTGAAGACCTCGCCGCTGGGCATGTTGTGTCCCCCGTCGGAGTTGATGAAGGTCCTGCCCTCGATGGACAGGGTCAGATCCGCATTGGGACTTTTCACAGTGACCTGCTTCTTACCCTTCAGCCAGTCCACCACCTTCTGCTGCTCATCGTGGATGCGCTGCCATTCAGCGACCGGATCCTCTTTGTCACAGTAGGCGGCGC
>JBGCVQ010000013.1:12767-17333 GCA_045888315.1 Anaerolineales bacterium
CGGACCACTTCACTGACCAAGGGTTCAGCGACCATGTGGGAGCTGATCATGACCCATTCTTTAGGTTGGACCTTGACAGAGTAGTTGACCAGAAGGTCGGCAAGTTTGATGAGGCGTGGGTCTTTCATGTCTTTTCCTTATCTAGTGTTTGTTCAATCCTTCTCAATCTTATCATAGCGGCGAGTGAGTTCAAGCCACTCATCCATCAGGATGGTTTCCGCCCTGCGACCGGGATCGATGCCGGCACTTTCCAAGAGCTTTTCGGCCTTATCAGCCGGCCATCGCAGGCCTTTGCTGAGGGAGTTGCGCAGCGTTTTCCGATTGTGGGTGAATCCGGCTTTGACGATTTCGAAGAACTCGGTCCGCAGCGGTTCTGGGAGCAGCGGTTGGGGATGGAGGTCGATCTTGATCAGCGCTGAATCGACTTTTGGAACGGGAAGAAAAGCACCGGCCGGGATACGCGCTTCCAGGCTGGGATGCCCATACATGTGGACGCTGAGCGCCAGCAGGCTGAGCTTTCCGCTTTGGTCACAGATCCGCCGGGCGACTTCGTACTGGATAGTGAGGATGATCTCCCGGGGAACTCGTCCCGATTCCAGCAGATTCCGGATGATTCGGGATGTGATATAGTAGGGGATGTTGGCTACCACCAGATAGCCGTCCTTCTCGATCAGTTCGGCCGGGTCCAGCTGGAGGATGTCGCCCTGGACCAGGCGGATATTCGGGAACGAACCTTGGAGTTCTTCAAGCACGGGGATGAATCGCGGGTCAATTTCCACGGCGGTTACGGATCGGGCAGCCTTGGCCAGCACAGCGGTCAGGTGGCCCAGGCCGGCGCCGATTTCCAGGACTTCATCATCTTCACTGACCCCAGCGATCTGAAGGATCTTCTCCAGGATGGCAGGATCGGTGAGAAAATTCTGTCCCAGGCTTTTATCCGGGCGCAGGTTATAGCGTTGGAATAGGGAAGTGATGGAGCGGTCAGGCATCTGGTTCATGTGCTGGGATTATAACAAGGATTGATCGGGATGCGGCTTTGAAACCATCCGGCAGGTTCTCAGCATTGAGTCAAAGGCGCTCAGGAACGAAGTTCCAGGAAGGGCATGAATATGACGGGACACTACCCACCCCCCATTTACAGCACTGAACCAGGTTCTTGGGCTTTTTCCACGGTCTCCAAGCGGCTCCCGGAAATTGCCCGGCGGATCATGGCTGAGAACCAGCTTGGGAAATCCGCTGTAAACAGGCTGGAGCTGCTTATCAAGGATATCCAGTCTGGGAAGATCCGTTCCCTGGAGGACCAGGGGGCACCGGACCAGCAAGATTGGGATGCGTATATAGACCCATACCTCGGTAAAGGCTGGCTGGAAGTGCCCTGGTTCTTCGCGGAGCATTATTTTTACCGCCGGGTGATGGAAGCGGTGGAGTACTTCAAGCTCGGACTTGACCCATTCGCTTATCAAAAGAGGCAGGGTTTGGAAACCTCCCGGCAGGATATATCTGTCCTGGCTGCGTTCCTGTCCCGCGCCCTGGTTGATCCCCAGCAGTTGGAAGACAGTTTGCTGGAAGGCCTGTACTTCTCCCTGTGGGGCAACCAGGCGGATCTCAGCCTGTGGCCGGCGGATGCGGCTGACAGCCCCAAACACGATTCCCGGAAAACCCTCCAGGACCACCTGCTGGCTAACCACATCCAGCCCGTTCTCGATCTGCTGCTCAATCGGCCTGATCCGGTTCCGCAAGTGGACCTGATGGTCGATAATGCTGGTTTTGAGCTGGTGGCCGACCTGGGATTGGCAGACCTCATGCTGGGTTTGGGTCTAGTGAATTCCCTGGTCCTGCACGTCAAAGCCCATCCGACATTCGTGTCCGATGTCATTCAGGCTGATGTGGGGGAAACAATTGCCTTCTTATGTGCAGAGAGAGACACCCATATCAAGGACTTCGGGAAACGGCTGGAGACTTATCGCAACCAAGGTCAACTACAGACCAAATCCAGCTTCTTCTGGAATTCACCCCTGCCCATGTGGCAGTACCCTCCTGACTTGGGAAATGAGTGGAGAGGATCTGCCCTGCTGATCAGCAAGGGGGATGCCAACTACCGCAGGATCCTGGGAGACCGCCAGTGGGATTTCACGGTCCCGTTCGCCGAGGCGGTTGATTATCTGCCGCTGCCGCTGGCTGCACTGCGGACGGTAAAGGCGGAGCTAGCTGTGGGGTTGGAACTGGAGCAGATCCAGGACGTGTTCAACCAGGATCCTAACTGGCTGACAGACGGGAAGTGGGGTGTGATCCATTACGCACCGGGATCTGGATAGCAGTTCAGGCCGCTCGAATTGAAGGCGGCATTCAATTCATTTCCTGGCCTGTGAATCTTCACCGTCTGGCCGGTCAGTTGAGGATATACATGATGTTCTCTGGCGGGGGAGCTGGCGCCAGGAAATAGACCTCGACATTCTGGCTCCAGGGGACATAATTCTTGGCTTTGTAGCCCAAATCGACCCAGTTGTAGCTCCAGGGCACACCGCCGCCGACGTCTTCGATTGAAGCGAACCCATAACCGGGTATATAGACTTTCATGCCTTTCATATAGCGGTACCATTCCAGGCGGACGGCGATCACTCCCTGCTTCAGGTCGGCTCCGCTGGCCGTGTAGGTTTTACACCCTTCGCAATTCTCATTATAGGATGTGGCATAGGCGGTGATCTTCCGCCAGTAGGTGATCTGCCCATCCGGGGTGTTGGCAGTCCGGAGCTCGATCTGGGTGCCGTAGCCGATGATCCGCGGGCTGGGCTCCTTGAGTACCCATTCCTTCTCTACCACGCGGGAAACCTCCTCGCCGTTCTCATAGGTGACCCGGACCCGCTGGGCAGAAAGGCCGTATTCCCCCCCGCTGAGAATGGAGAGCTGATCCAGCTCCAGGTCATCCGCTGGCTGGTATTCGCTGGTGAATTGGATCTTGTCCTGGTTGAGCAGGATCTCCTCCCGGACTCTGACGATCTGGACCTGCCGGTTCTCTGGCAGGTCTTCGTCTTCGGCGGGTATGCTGAAGTCCAGTCCCTGCAAAGCGATTCCACCCTGCGCCAGGGCAGCCCCTACGGTTTCAGCGGTGGTATGGATAGTGATGGATCGGTCAGCCAGGCGGACCTGGAGGGGCTGGGCCCGGACCAGTTCCACGGTAATGGGTGTACCGTCTAAAGGAGTATCAAGAGGTTTGGAAAGCTGATCGGCTTCAAAGATCTCGATCCCTTGGCCGCTGAACGCATCGGCCAGGGTATCCCCATCGCTGATGAATTCTTGAGTCCCATCATCCTCGATCAAGGTGACCGGAGTACCCCGCAAGACCTGGATGACATGGTCACTGCCGGGGGAGAGGTACCCAATGGGTTTGCCGTCTACCAGCAGGCGGTCCTTGGGGAAAAGGGTGATCCCTGCCTGGAGAAGCACGTTCTCTGGATGGCGTTCTGCTGTCACCAGGGTGATCACTTCACCATCAGCCTGGATCTCGACCTGGTTGGCTGTAGAGAGGTAGATGGTCTCTTGGTCCCAGAGCAGCCGGCCTGGTGGGGGGAAGACGCGCGCATCATCAGAAATGACCAGATCCTGACTCTTCAAAACTCCCTCGACAGTGAGGGCATAGGAGCTGATTTCCTGGCTTTCCCCATCGATGACCAGGATGATGTCTTTGTGCAAGCTGAGGACAAGCAAGGCGATCCCCAGGACAGTTAGCAGTCCGGCGCCGACCTTTTGGACGAGGGGGTTGTGGATCAGATCTCGGAGTCTTCTCATCTTGATTGTGAACATTGGTTAAGAAAAGCCTCGGGCAGGCACCCCGGCGGCACCCAGAGGGTCCTCCTTAGTGCTGCTTCCTTTCGGATCTGACACGGTTCGTAGGTCTCCGCCGCGCCGGACCCACCCGAAGCTCGTGGGTATGATAACAAAGCCGGTGGGGTGTGTCAATAAAGGGTTGGGGGGGACAAGTCCAGTCCGCAGGGAGGACTAGTGGGATCCAGGGGCGGTCTTCCTGAGGATGGCCCGCTGGATGATAACCCCGCTCAAGATGATGAGCAGGATGACTCCGGCTCCCAGGATCAGGCCCTCTGTGTCCCCGGATTGCAGGACGGGCTCTCCATTGACGTAGACGATGGTTGGCGTAGGTGTGGGGGAGGGCGCAGTCTGCAGGACAGCGGATTTGACAGGCAAGCTGAGTCCAGTCAGAATGACGAACAGCAGCAGGCTGCTGACGATGAGAATGAGTCGGGTGTGTTTCGGAAGTGATTTCATGCAGGTTTGCTGTCCTGTACCTGGGTATTATACACTACTCCAGCTAAACCCCTCCTGTCCCTTGGATCGGCTCGTCAGAGTTCCCAAGTGGGCATAGATCGGGATAAAAGCCCGTCTTTTAGGCTCAAAAACAAACGCCCAGCACAGACTGAGCGTAGGAGGCGGAGGGGGTGGGATTCGAACCCACGATTCCGTGAGGAATACGCGCTCTCCAAGCGCGCGCACTAGGCCAGACTATGCGACCCCTCCCTATTTTCATTTGCGGAGGAGATTATACCAAACGGA
>JBGCVQ010000014.1:0-1156 GCA_045888315.1 Anaerolineales bacterium
GACATGATTTTCTCCTTTCCCTTATCAGGGACATAATTGATTTTTATCCGGTCAGGACTACAGGAAAATCAGTGAGGCAGCTTTCCCAGCTCTGCTCCAATTGCGGCCGCAGAAATCCTAGGTTGAGGTGTAGATCCAAATCCCTTGGTGCCAACCAGGCAGTTTCCAAAAGCCAACCTTACTTTTGCGGGCAATCCAGACTGGGTTGCCCGCATCTCTCGACCCCTCCTCAACTGCTCCGCCTCCTGCAGGCGCAGGTGGTACAGGTAGAGGAACAGCAATTCTGGGTTGTCAGGGAAAAATAACATCCTAACCTCCTCGTCTGTTTTTTTCGTTGATCACCAGGGACACCTCGATCAGCGGCAGATTAAGGGCATTGAGCTGCTTGAGGATGCCCATCAGTTCCGACTGGTCCCTGACCTGGCAGGTCAGGGAGGTCCGCTGCTGCCCCTGGTTGACCTGGGCAAGATCGACCAATGTCCCGTTAAACCAGTCCGCCCACTGGCTGGTCAGCCTGCCCCTGACCACGACAGAATAGGTAGCCGGGGAACTCATCCGTGGTTCGTTAGGTTGCCGTGATGTCATTGATATTCCTTTCAGGTTCTCAGCTAAACCTCCCTGGGCAAAGCCGCGGGAGCATTGAACCAGTTGCCCCCAGTATAGAGAATATCGATTGGGAATAAATCGCTCTTAAGAGTGAGCTGAGAGGGATTAATAAAAAAAACACGCCCGGCGGGCGTGTTCCTGTCTGCTGGATCGGGTCAGTTCTCGCTGAGAATTCCCAGGGAGCGCGCCCTGTCTACCGCTTCCATTCGGTTCTTAACCCCCAGTTTGGCATAGATGTTGCGAGCATGGGTTTTCACAGTGTGCAGCGAGAGGACCAGGTCCCTGGCGATCTCCTGATTGCTCAGCCCCCTGGCGATAAGTATGAGCACATCCAGCTCCCGGGTGCTGAGCTGTTCCATGAAAGGAGAAGTCCCTCTGGGAGGCGTTCCTTCCTGATCGCCGGTTTTCGGCCAAGCCGCCAAGATCCGCTTGCTGGATTCAGGAGCTATGCCCCGCTGGACAGCCAGGTAGAGCAGCTCCGCCATATCCTTCCCCCGATCCAGGTAGGTGCGGAGGAATCCACCCTCGCTTGATCTGAGGAGGGCATCCT
>JBGCVQ010000014.1:1256-5413 GCA_045888315.1 Anaerolineales bacterium
CGATCCAGGTAGGTGCGGAGGAATCCACCCTCGCTTGATCTGAGGAGGGCATCCTTCAGGAAGGTGAGAGCCTGGTCCACTTCACCCAGACGGTAGAGGGTAACTGCCCTCAACACCAGGTAGCGGACGATCAGATCAGCCGCGTCGCCTTTCTGGATGATCGCTAGCATCCGCTCACTGAGGGTGGAAGCTCGCTCCAAATCGTCGATCTCCAGCAGGACCGCGATCAATTGCTGGTAGATGCCGTAGTGCTGGTAATCAAAATCCTGGCTGAACAAATCCTGATGGGAATCCAGCCACGAATCCACTTCAGCCATTCGTTCGGATTTAGCTAGCAGCAGGGCTTCCAGCACTTCTATCACGGAATGCCAGTAGGATATTTCCCGGGATACGGACTTGGCGGCATCGATTTCCCCTTGGGCATCATCCCAGCGGCCTTGAGCAAGCTTCACCTGGATAGAGATGATCAGCCCTGCCAGATAGGAATCATTCTCACCCCCGGTTTGGACCAGGTCCAGGCCCTGTTCCAGCTCGTTATCCGCTTCATCCAACCGATTCCACTCGTACAGGATCCGCGCTTTCAGGATCTTGATAAATCCCTCGATCGGCAAGTTCCGATTCAAATCCAGGCTGCGCTTCCTGGCCAGCTCCTGGGCTGTCCTCAGCGTCTCAAAGGAATCCTGGTGCTTGCCGAGCATATGATAGGTTTGGGCCAGCAAGCAGTAAGCATCAATGGTCACGTGAGATAGTGGTTTGCTCTGGCAGGATTGGATGGCGCTGTTCAGGGTCTCATAGGCTTGATAGCTCTGGCCGCTCCGGTGATACGCTGTGGCCAGCATCAAGGCAGCGAATGTCCGGGTCAGGTAATCATCCCCGGGAAGGAGATCGTATGCTCGTAAAGCTTGGGCCCAGTTCCGCTTCTGATTGCCCTGCATATCGGCGATATAGGCCCTGATAGCAGCGATATGTCCCAATGCTCGATTCTTCTCGTCCTGTTCAGGGATCGTGGATTCCAAAGCCTCTTCGATCCTGGCAGCTGATTCTTCTGCCGTAGCCAGCAATCCGGCGTAAACTGCCGCCCAGGATTGGGCAATATCCACCCAGGGATTAGGGTCGCTTGAGGAAGCCAGCAGGGATTGGAAGGATTCCTGCAGCCGGGCTGACTCACCTTCTTCCAGGATATCCAGCATCCGTTCTTGAAGGATTCCTACCAAAAGATCCTGGTCATTCGCATGCAGGGCGTGCAGGACAGCTTGAGCGGGGAAATTAGCATCCGCGAACCAGCGGCTGGCGGAGGCATGCAGTTGAGTGAAACCCCCCGGATCTTTCTTCTGCAGCCGCACCTTAAGCAGGTCCGAAAAGAGCTGGTGGTAGCGGTACCACCTGCGCTGGTTATCGAGGGGGATCAGGAACAGGTTCAGGCGCTCCAATTCCTCCAGGATCTCCTGGCTGCCGCTTTGCGAGGTTACCGCATCACATAAAGGGGCGCTGAATTTATCTAGAATGGAGGTCTGGAGCAGGAATTCCTGGATCCGGTCGGTCTGGTTGTGAAGGGCTTCGTCAAGCAGATAATCCGCCACGAAGCGGTCATCGCCAGCAAACGCGGCAATAAACGCCTTTTGATCAGGATTGTTTCGGAGGGATGCTGCGGCCAGCTGCAGTCCCGCGATCCAGCCTTCGGTCTTCTCAGTCAGGAGTTCCAGATCTTCCTCTGCTATCTCGATTCCCAGGCGGTCTTGAATGAATCGCCTGGCATCCGTTATAGAAAAGCGCAGATCCTGGCCCCGCAATTCAGAGAGTTCCCCCTTGGCCCTGAATTGAGCCAAACCCAGGGGTGGATCCGCCCGGGTAGCGATCACCAGATGTAGGTTGGGGGGACAATTCTCCGCCAGGTAGAGGACCCCTTGGTGGATGTGGGGATTGTTGATCAAGTGATAGTCGTCCAGGATCAGGGCAATTTCTTGGTTCAAACGGCAGATCTCATTGATCAGCGGGACCAACCATTCTGAAGTGCTGGTTGGCGAGCCTACCTGGATGAGGGCTTTCCTGTCCAGGTCCGGGCAAGCATGGCGGAGCCCGGCGGAGATATTGGCCCAAAATCTCTCCAGCTGATTATCCCCTTCGTCCAGTGAATACCAGCACACAGCGCCCTGAAAAGTCTCGATCCAATCTACCAGTAAAGTGGTCTTACCAAAACCCGCTGGCGCAGAGAGGATAGTCAGCTTTCTATTTATGCCAAAATCCAGGTATTCGAGCAATCTGGGCCTCGATACCAGTTTATCGCGGCGAGAAGGAGGGCTGAGCTTTGAGGATAGGATCGATATAGTCACGGGAATCAATGATCTGGATGTCCTTTAAATAATCATAGCATAATTACCTGGAGATCACCTCGATCCAGGTAAACTCCTGCTTTCCGCAGCTATTTTGTAAATATTAGTGTTATTTAATCGGAAAATAGACTCCAAAGAAGATCACCAGGGTCAGGATCAAGATGATCGAGACCTGCACCAGGATGCTGTTCTTATAATAGTCCCTAAAGACCTTTCTCATTCGCTCTCCTCAAATATGATTGCCCACTGACAGGTATCCACTTCATCATGAAAAATCTAGCCCACAGGATCATCAGTGTTGTTGGTAGGATCCCGTGGGAGAGGATTACACCGTAGAGGGCTTGGATCTCTAACGAGGCCCGGACCTGTATATATCCGGTTAATGATCCGATGAAAGCGTTGCTGAGGTAGTGTACGATCATGGATGGCAGAAGACTGCCGGTACGCACAAATACATAACCGTAAAAAAGGGCGATTAGGAATGTCCACAGAACTTGTCCTAGCACCCAGATCAATTCTCGGCCATTAGCCAGGTTCAGCAGGTGCATCAAACCAAAACCGATCGAAGAGAAAATGATCGCCTTACGCCCTGAATATTTATTCAGGAAGGTGGTCAAAATGATCCCTCTGGCGGATAATTCCTCGAACATTGAAGGGATTGTGACTAGTAAGCCGGCTGAAACCGGCGGAAGGTCGCCAGATAGGTCAAAAGCCTCGCGGATGAAACGCCAGGTCACTGGATAGTCTTCGAAGAGCCGATACACAATGGAAGCCAAGACCTGGCAGAGAGCCAGGATCAGATAACATGAAAGGGCCAACAGGACCAGCCGCAAGAAGGGCTGGATTCGAGTCAATCCGATATCCTCCAGGTACTTTTTATAACTACTTTTCCCCTTTGGCAGACGCAGCAGGAACGGCGTCAGCACAAGGGCGGTCAATAAATGATGGGATATTCCATGGGTGAACTGCGCCAGGGGTTGGTCATCCGGCAATCCCAGCAAACCGAAGACCACAGTTCCGGCAAGCATCATGGCTGCAATACTTGTACACATGGAAGCCAGCATCCCCAGCCAGGGGTGCTCGTACAGCCGGAATGGCTTTTTGGTTTTCTTGATCTGATTTGCTTCCATTGCATCTACCCCGGATTTGCTAAATTGCGCAACTTTACTCACATTATTTCCTGCCCACATAGATCCCATAACCGAAGAATTCGGTAAGATTGTCCGGGGTGACTCCAGATTGCCTGACACCCTTAACGAACTCTCGGTAATTTTGATTTCCAAAATACAGCTTGAATGTTCGCCCCAAGATGCGCAGCATACCGCCAAATCCATAGCGGGCCAGGATTCCCCGGGCTTCATCCTGGACATCGATCTCCTGGATCTCTACCACCAGGTCCTGAAGGCCAGCCTTCTCCAGCAGCCCTGTCCACTCATCCCGGGTCAGCGGAGTGACAGTCGCACCCACCTCCTGGGACGCCCATTCGATGATCTCTGGAGGAGGGGGTGTCTTCAGCCAGGTGGATTCGTTCAAGCCCACATAACCCCCCGGTTTGAGCACCCGGGTATACTCGCTGACAGCCCTCTCTTTATCCTCGGGGAACGCGGTCACCGATTCGGTGATCACCGCGTCGAACTGCTGATCGGGAAAAGGCAGATCCTGGGCATCAGCCACTCTGAACTCAGTAAGTCCGGTAACGTCTTTCCTTTTTGCCAGCTCCGTGGCCCGGACAACCATGCGGGGCAGGATATCCACACCCATCACCCTGCACCCCTTGATCTCTGCCAGATAGACCGCGGTCGCGCCGCTCCCACAGCCCACATCCAG
>JBGCVQ010000015.1:0-4873 GCA_045888315.1 Anaerolineales bacterium
TCCCGCCCGGACCTGTTCGTTGATTCCAGGGTTTCCTTGCTTTCCACCCTTGAGGACCTGGAGGGGGGCTGGCTGTACCCTGAGGTGTCTGGCTCAACAGCGGAGGTAAATTTACCTGTGTTGATCTCCGATCTGGACGCTTTCAAGGAAGTCCTCTTCCAAGCATGGCAGAGGGTCACTGTCTAGGGGGCATGCCTATGCCTTGTTGACTTTCTTTGGGAATCAGCGTATACTGGTTTGACATTGATGGTGGTGCCCTATGCGAGTATCAGCAGGGAAAAGAGCAGAATTCGGATAACCTATCATGCACGCATGCTTCGGCTGCGTGCTTTTTGTTATTTGGCATGTGGAGGTGAAGGCATGGAATCTGGAATGATCGGAAAGATCCAAAAATCAAAGCAGTATGCTGAAGAGAGGGAGCGCATTAAGATCAAATCCCTTGCGGTGACTCTCCAGGGGGAGAACAACACCCATCAGGTCTCCTTCAAGGATGGGAAGTGGTACTGCGATTGTGATTTCTTTCAGACCAGGGACCGCTGCAGCCACACGATGGCTTTGGAACGCATCCTCATCCAGGAGGCGGATCTCTCACTGGATTAGGGGCACTCAGAGATATATTGGATTTACACTCTTGCAATACCTAGACGACTGGGATGCCTTCTCGGTCGTCTTTTCTATTAATTTCTGCAAGTGGTACCAGGTTTCTTAAGATACCTTGTACCTTAAAGAGACTCAGTCTTTTTAAAAGACTGAGTCTCTTTTAGATACGATATAATGGCACGCATGAAATATCACATTTGGACTTCCGGCTGCCAGATGAACGTGGCGGATTCCCGCCGGGTGGCATCAGCGCTGGAGGATATGAAATATCAACCCACGGATAACGCAGAAGATGCGGATGTGGTGGTTTTGAACACCTGTGTGGTCCGTCAGAGCGCGGAGGATAGTGCCCTGGGCCGGATTGGCTCATTGAAGAACCTTAAGAGGCGCCGCCCCGAAGTGGTCATCAATGTCATGGGATGCCTGGTGGGCATCAAAGGTACCCAGGACTTGGCAGAACAGTTCCCCCACGTGGATGTTTTCTCCCCACCCTCAGATCCGGGCCCCTTGATGGCTTTTCTCACACAGGATGAGACCAAAGCCTGGGAGCAGGAAGCCACTTCCCGCCGTTTCGCTTTCATGGATGGTGAATTGAATCTGCCGGCAGCCGATCAGGGCAACCTGGTGTCGGCCTTTGTGCCGGTTGTGCTGGGCTGCTCCCATGCCTGCACGTACTGCATTATTCCCTACCGTCGGGGCATCGAGCGCAGCCGCCCTGTGGATGATGTCGTTAACGAGGTCCGCAGCCTGGTGTCTCAGGGCGTGAAGGAAGTGACCCTGCTGGGCCAGATCGTGGACCGCTACGGCCTGGACCTGCCCACGCCGAGCTCCCTGGCAGAACTCTTGAGATTGATCCACGATGTGGACGGACTCCAGCGCATCCGCTTCCTGACCTCCCATCCAAACTGGTTCAGCACCGAGTTGATGGACGCGGTGGCTTCCCTGCCGAAATTGATGCCTCATATCGAAGTGCCCCATCAGGCTGGCCATGACCAGGTCCTGCAGGCTATGAAAAGGGAATACACCATCGCCCAATACCGGGAGCTGGTCGGCCAGATCCGGGAGAGAATACCCGGGGTGAGCATCGCCACCGATGTCATTGTCGGCTTTCCGGGAGAGACGGAGGAATACTTCCAGAGCTCTTATCAAGTCTTAGAAGAACTCAAACTGGACGTGGTCCACTTGGCTCGCTATTCCATTCGACCGGGGACGGTGGCGGCCAGGAAGATGGTTGATGATGTCAGCGAAGAAGAGAAATGGCGCCGGTTCCGGCTGGTGGAAGACCTCCAGGAGGGAATCGCTGCTGAGATCAACCAGATGTACCTCAATCGCCAGGTCGAGGTCTTGTTTGAAGGACAAGGAAAAGGACGCTGGCGGGGCCGAACGCCGACCAATAAGCTAGTTTTCGTGGAAAGTGACCAGGACCTGCTGGGCAGGATCGCCCCGGTGACCATCACCTGGACTGGACCCTGGTCGATGCAGGGATCCCTGGCAGGCACCAGGGATTGATCTATCAGCGTTAAGAATCTACCACTCCCGGCGGGAAAGGAAACCCTCATGGCAGCAGGCCAGATCTACCCGGAACCCACAGTAGGTGCGCTGATCTTCAATGACCAGGATCAGCTGCTGATCGTCCAAACCCATAAATGGCATGGCAATTACACTATCCCTGGGGGACATATCGAACTCGGAGAGCATCTCCTGGAAGCTCTGGAGCGAGAGATACGCGAGGAAACCGGTCTGAGTCTGCGGACAGCCGAGTTTGTCTGCTACCAGGAATTCGTCTATGACAAGTGCTTTTGGGAAGACAGGCATTTCATCTTCTTTGATTTTCTGTGCCGGGTCGAGCCAGGCCAGGTGCGTTTGAACGACGAGGCTGAGGCTTACCTCTGGGTCACCTTGGATGAGGTCGAGAATTACCCCATCGATGACTACCTGCGGCATTCCCTGGACATCGTCCGTGCCAATCCCCGTTTCTTGGATCAAGGCTGAGGTCAAGGCTGGCCTCTTTTGTTATTGAGGGGAGTTGGTTACAATAGGGGGACAGGGATCATACATTAAGAACTCTCTCTATGAAAATCAAAGGCTACCTTCTTCTGGCAGCAATTCTCCTGGCGCTTAGCGCCTGCCAGATGCCGCAGGCTAATCCCTCACCGGAGAGCAGGCCGGGCGCCCATTATACTGAGGCTGCCCAAACTGTATCCGTCCAGCTCACGGCGGCTGGCATTGGAAAACCGGCCCAAACCGCAGCCGATGAGACTCCCCAGCCTCAGGAGACTTCCGAATCCCAGCCCAGTGAGACATTCGTATTTCCCAGTTTTACGCCCGCGGGTGAGGCCAACGGGACGCCAGTTCCTTGCGATCAGGTCAGGTTTGTCAAGGATGTCACCATCCCGGACGATATGGACCTGGCCCCGGGAGAGGCGTTTACGAAAACCTGGCGCCTGGAAAACGCTGGATCCTGCCCCTGGACAATTGGCTACCTGCTCTACTTCGAAAGCGGAGATATTATGGGAGGACCCTCTTCCCAGGATTTGACATCCGCGGTCATTCAGCCCGGAGAGACAGTGGATGTTTCCGTGAACTTGGTGGCTCCTCAGGAAACTGGAACATATGAGGGTTTTTGGAAGATCCGCAACGTCAAAGGGGAAGGTTTTGGGGTTGGGGCGTTTTCCAAGGCTTTCTGGGTCAGAATCAATGTCGTCGAGGGTGCGGGGATGATGTTCGACTTCAACATCCGCGCGAACCAGGCTGCCTGGGGCAGCGGGAAATCGCCGGTGGACTATATCGATCTTGGTGGAAAGATCCTGAATTTCGATGCTCCCGGTGATGACGGAGATGCCTATGTTGGCTTGCTGGACCAGCAGTTCCTGGAAGGCGGGCGGATTTCAGGCATCTTGCTGGCCACCTATCCTCCACAAGGAGTTGATAGGTATGTTATCGGCCGCTTCCCGAACTACAAGGTCAATGGGGGTGATCTGCTGTTTGGAAGGGTTGGATTGGTGACCAATGCCAGTGGAAATTGCGGAAAAGGTGACGTGACTTTCCGGATCAACCTCATGCAGGGCGGCGACCCGGCGACCCGGGTGACTCTGTGGGAATGGGATGAGGTTTGTGATGGGAATATGAAATCATTTGAGATCGACCTGGATGATTATAAAGGGCAAACCGTACAGATCTTCCTGGTCGTGATATCCAATAACGATTCCGACAACAATTTTGCCGTCTGGGATTCGCTTTCTATCCACCGCTGATAGGGAGCGCCCCCCGCTCGACCTGAGAGGCACATTTAAGGTAGAATTAAACCGAAGGATTGAAAAGAGCACAATTTGCCCAGATTGAGAAGTGGTACAATGTGTGCTCACTGCAGGAAGGAATAGATCCTATGAGTAAACAAGAATCAACCAAAGAGATCATAGATTCTTACCGCAAACGCCAAAATCAATCCTGGCAAACGATCGTGCTCTTTGTGGGAGCTGCCTTGCTGATCGTGCTGGGAGCCGCCTTTGTGATCACCTGGATGACTGGTGCCCGGTTGGATGTTGGTGGTATTTTCGCTTCCAAGACACCCACACCGACTGTGACCTACACCCCCAGCCCAATCCCTCCGACCTCGACCATCACCTTGACCCCAACAGAATCGCTGCCCACGGATACGCCTGAACCCAGTCCAACGGCAACCCGTTCCGGCCCAGTGATCTATATCGCCGAAGAGAACGATACCTTCGATTCCATCGCCACCCGCTTCGACATGGATGTCTTCACGCTGCTTTGGTACAACATGGACGAGAACCGGCTCAACCTGGACCTCGCCAACCCGATCCTGTTCGTGGGCGATGAGGTGTATATCCCAGAACCTGGAGCTAGCGTTCCGACTCCCACACCGATCCCCTTTGACGTACTGCCTGGCTTCCGGGTCGAATATATTGTCCGCCCTGGGGATTCGGTCGGTTCGATCGCCCTCCAGCTTCGAAGCACTGTGGATGATATCCTGGAATACAACGACCTTGACGATGCCAATGCCATTTATCCTGGCCAAACTTTACTGGTGCGGGTTAACCTGGTCACTCCAGTGCCCACCGAAGAGGTACAATCGACTCCGGCTAATACGCCGGGTTCGATCTCGACCCTGACCCCCTCACCGTAAATTTGTAAGGGAATACTAAAAAGCCGCACCTGTATGATGGTGCGGCTTTTTTTGTTCGAAGATAGGACCGGGTGACCCGGTCCTTAGGTGTTCCTTGACTGCTGCCAGAGCAGTGGTATACTCTAA
>JBGCVQ010000016.1:0-22008 GCA_045888315.1 Anaerolineales bacterium
ATCCGGCAGCTCTACATCCAGCAGGACGATGTCTGCTTCTTGTGCGGCTACATGTTTCCTGGCGGTTTCCAAATCGGCGGCCAGCAGGACCTCATAGCCTTCTGATTCCAAATAACTGCCAATATTATTGCGGGCGTTCTTTTCGTCATCCACAAGCAGGATAGTTGCTGTCATTCCTTGGGTTCCTCCTGGTGTACGCCGGGAAGGATGATCTGGAAAGATGTCCCTTCCGGTAACGGCTCTAAGGTAATTGTACCCTCGTGCATGGTAATGATCTGTTTGGTGATGGAGAGCCCCAGGCCAGTGCCGTCAGGCTTGGTGGTAAAGAACGGTTCGAAAATCCGGTCCTGCACCTCGGGTGGTATGCCTGGTCCTGTATCCAGGACGTCTACCTGCACCCCGGGTGCACCGCTGGTCTTCTGGATCTTCTTGAGCCTGACCGACAGAACACCTCCACCTGTGTCTTCCATTGCTCTGACAGCGTTGCTGATCAGGTTATTGAAAACCTGTCCCAAAGCCCGGTCGTCTCCCGGGACAAGCGGCAGGTCTTCTTCGACCTTCAGGACATGGGACACACCGGTGCGCTTCATGCGCGGGACCCAGCGGTTGAGGATGCGGTCGATCAATATCGGAAGATCGAGAGGGGTGCGGTGGTAGCTCTGTGATTTCGAGAATGTCAGCACTGTGTCAACGATGTGAGTCAGCCTGTCACAGTCATCGCTGATGCCCTTCAAAACCTCCCGCTGTTCGAATTCCCTGGGAAGGATCCTGTCGAGCAGCTGGATCCCAGTGGTGATGTTGTTGATCGGGTTTCGAATTTCATGGGCGAAGATGGCGTTCATTTGCCCTACCAGTGCCCGGCGTTCCAGCTGCTGGGTCTGAATGCGAACCTTTTCCTCTTTGCTGATGTCCTGGATAAAGATCAGGATCCCCTGGACCTCCTCTGTTTCAGGTTTGCTGACAGGGAAGGTCTTGATCAAGGCTGGAAAAACACTCCCGTCCCGATGGTGGATCTCCAGCTGCCCCAGATCATGGCTGGGGATATTATCAAGGGCGTCTTGCAGAGCTGGCGTCAGACGGTCCGTCCCGATGATAACGTCATCGATATGGCGGTTGATGATCTCCTGTTCCGCATAGCCGAGGATCTGCTCCGCAGAGGGATTGACCTGCTGGATGAGCAGGTCTGTGCTGAGGTATAGGATACCTTCCGGCATGTACTTATTGATGGTGTCGCCGATAGCCTTCTTGAGTGCTGTTTTAGTCAGCCGTTCGTTGAGGTTGGATTTCAAGATGAAATTGTTGAAAACGCCTTCCGTGGCCCCCACCAGCAGCTTGCAGGCTGCCAGAGAGCCGCTCTTCTCAGGAGGGGGCCCATTTGCGGGCCCCATGGCGACGATCAATCCGCTGATGGCATTGCTGTCGTCCAAAGGCGCGGAGATCACAAATGAGGAGCCTTTTTGGGCTGCTCGCTCCATTAACGGGGATAAGGGAGGTTTAAAAGGGGGCGAAAACTGGACTTCCTTATAAAAGGAGAAAAAATCAGTTGTTGAGATCGTTTTTGGCAAAAAACCTGAGGGATCCTCCAGGATAACCGCTTTAAGTTGGGGATGGTTGGAATCGATCTTGTAGATTCCCAGGGACTCGGCGGCCAGCATCTCTTTCCCGACCCGCAAGATGACCTCAAGGGCTTGGTCCAGAGTGGACTGGTAGAAGATCTCCACCAGGGAGAGCAGTCCCTGATAGGGAAGAGACGGCTGTTTGCCCGTGGTGCCGGCCCTGGCTGCAGAGGAGGATGAGCTGAAGGAGTAGATCGCGTAGCGGCGGTCCTTTCCCAGGGCCCGGGCTTGAAGCTGGACCGCGATTCGCTGCTTACGTCGGTTGACCAGGTCCAATTTCTGTCCCTGCAGACTGTGAAGCTCGAGATTCAGGCTCTCGTCTTCTCGGATCTCGACAATGCCAGGGAGCAGGGTTTCCAGGTCAAGTGTAAGGAGTTCGCTGCGGGTGAAGCCTGACAGCTTCACCAGGGGGGCGTTAACCGCAAGGATTGCCAGATCAGGATTGCTGACCAGCAAACAAGGATCCGGAGAGATATCAAGCAGATGGCTGATCTCTCCGGCCTGTAATTCGACATCTCTACCGGCACGCTGCGAACTCTGTATCAAGGAAGCTTGTACCTTCTACACTTTTTGGCGCATACGGGATGATAGGATCCCTTCCATGGAGCGGTATTTGGCTACAGTCCTTCGGGCTATATTATACCCGGCTTGGGCTAATTCCTCTGCCAGCTCAGTATCCGTTAGCGGTGTGGTCTCGTTTTCCACCAAGCGCAGCAGCGTGGTGCGGATTGGCAAACTGCGGTCAAAGAACTGCTGCAGGGGAATGATCTTTTTATTGGGCAGCTGGACCGATTTGTCAGAGACAGCCCGGGAGATCGTGGATTCGTGGACGCCGAGCCGTTCGGACATCTCAGCTTGGGTTTGCGGCTCCATCAAGGCAGGATCGCCGCTGAGAATATATTCTCTCTGCTCTTTTACGATCTCTGTCATCAGCTGCTCCATTGTGTGGTTGCGCTGCTGGAGGCATTTGATGAGCAGGGAAGCGCTTTCAATATCCTTGGCCCAAGCCTCGCTTTTCTCTTCCGGCGCTTCTTTCTGGGCGGTCTTGAAGAGCGGGTTGACCCTAAGCGTTCCCCGGTAGGGACTGATGATCTCCACCATGATCCGCTGGTGGGGTGAGTTTTCAACCTCATTAAGGATGATGTCAGGATGATGGTAGGCTTGAGTTCTGGATTCGCTGGGCTGGCGGTGGTCCCCCCAGAACGCTCTTCCGGGATAAGGGTTGAGGTTGGCCCGGATGAATTCAGCGATCTCTGTAGCATGCTCCAGTGAGGTGTTAAGGTCTTTTGCCAGATTGCGGTAGCTGTGTTTGCTGAGGTCCTTGAGCCCGCTGCGGATGGCCTCTTCGGCCAGGTGGGGAACGGGGATGTCTTCCTTGAGAAGCTCGAGCTGGATCAAAAGGGCTTCCTGGGGAGAGGATGCCCCGACCCCTAAGGGTTCAGCGTGTTTGATGATATCGGCTACCCGGGTGACGCGGGAGAGTGGAACATGGTAGAACTGGCTGATCTCTTCCAGGGGCACATCCAGGAGGCCGTCCTCATTGAGGTTGTTGAGGATATGGGCTGCGATCAGTCTCTCGTCCTCTCTGATCTCGGGCGCGATCTGGCGCAGAACGTAAGCCGGCAGGTCTTCCACCGCAGGGGCCAGATTATCATAGGAGATCTCAGTATAGGAGGAACTGGACCCCCTGAAGGGACCGCTGAAATCATCGGGGGAGGAAATGAAGACGATCGGTTCATCCAGCTGGGTGTCGAAAGGCTGGCTGCAGACAGGGCAGGGTCCTGGGTTGGAGAGCGGTCTGCCGCAGCTGGGGCAATGGCGGTCCTCGACGATCTCCAGCGCGGGGTTGTTGGCCAGCTCGGTGCGGATCTTCTGGCGGATTTCCGTCGCCGGCATCTCCAGCAGAGACATAGTCTGGGCGAGGTGGGCGGTGACTTGGGGGCGAAGCTCATGCTTTTGGATCTGGAACATAACAACCTCCCTAAAAAGTATAGCCTTACTGCCTTAAAGTTGCAAGATATATGCCAAACCAGATGCAATTTTCATACCGAGGAAATCCAGCCCGGGACCTAGGATCAGAAGAGGGGTTCAGGCCAAAATGGTAAAATATCCAGGACTGAAAGTGACAATACTAATCGACTGTATACCAGCAGCATTGCGTATAGGCATTATGACATCTAGAAGATTGATCTTACTCTCACTAATCGTCCTCATCTCATTTTCTGCGGGATGTGCTTTTCTGGATTTAACGCCAAGATCTATCTCTGATGATTCGATATACTTTCAGGCTGAAAGGGCATACCAGGACCTGGCTTACCAGGTCGATCTTGGACCAAGGATTCCAGGCACTCCCGGCCATGAACAGATCCGGATCTGGATTACTGAGAATCTGGAAGAGAGTGGCTGGATTGTGGAAGAGCAGCTAGCTGAAATTGCTGGCTTCCAGGTCCGCAATCTGATTGCTTACCGGGAGGAAGCGCCTGAGTACATTCTTCTGGGTGCTCACTATGACACCAGGATTATGGCCGATCACGATCCTGATCAATCAATGAGGGATCAACCTGTACCCGGAGCCAATGATGGCGCTTCAGGTGTGGCAGTTCTGTTGGAACTTGCCCGGGTGCTGCCGAAGGACCTGTCTATTCCTGTGAAATTGGTATTCTTTGATGCAGAGGACAATGGAGGAATAGGCGAATGGGATTGGATTTTGGGATCGAGGGCCTTTGTCCGGGATCTCGAGGACCCACCTCAAGCTGCTGTTATAGTCGACATGGTGGGAGATGCCAGTTTAGAAATTTATTTTGAGGGAAACTCGGATCCAGCCATCCGGGAAGGGATCTGGAGACAGGCCCGGGAGTTGGGCTATGGGAATGAATTCATCACTGAAGAAAAACACTCCATGTTGGACGATCACACACCTTTCCTGGAAGCAGGGATCCCAGCTGTGGATATCATCGATTTCGATTATCCTTATTGGCATACAACCCAAGACACAGTGGACAAAGTAAGCGCGGACAGCCTGAAAGCTGTTGGTGAAACTCTCACTGGCTGGATATTGGCGCAGCAATAGTCTCCGAGGGACATAGGATTTGATGAAAGAAAGCAAAACGATAGATATCTTGAAAGTTGACCGGGCTCTCTTGGTTGGTTTGGAGCTCCAGGACAGTAACAAATTCCTTTCCCTGGAGAACTCGCTGGCGGAACTCAAGCGCTTGGCAGACACTGCTGGATTCGAGGTGGTGGGACAGATCAGCCAAAAACTTAACACGCCAGATCCCAAGACATTCATAGGATCGGGGAAAGTCAAAGAGGTGAAATCGCTGGCAGAAGAGAAACTGGCTGATGTGATCCTTTTCGACGATGAACTCTCTCCCCGCCATCAACGAGAGTTGGAAGAGATCATTGGACGGGACATCCGGATCATCGACCGCACCGCTTTGATCCTTGATATTTTTGCGCAGCATGCCCACACCAGGGAAGGCGCTCTTCAGGTAGAGCTGGCCCAGTATGAATACCGACTCCCGCGGCTGACCCGGGCATGGACTCACCTTGTGCGCCAGGCGGGTGGTGGGGGTGGAAGGACAGGGGCTACCGCTGGTGTTGGATTGCGTGGACCAGGTGAGACACAATTGGAGGTGGACAGGCGGGAGATTCGACGCCGGATCAGCCACCTCAAGGATGAGCTCGAAAAGGTCAGAGCTCACCGCCAGCGCCACCGCAGCCGGCGGAAGGAGTCCAGGATCCCGATTGTGTCCTTGGTCGGATACACAAACGCAGGCAAGTCAACCTTGATCAATCAACTAGCAGACTCTGAGGTATATGTGGCCAACAAACTGTTTGCTACGCTCGATCCCACTACCCGGCGGGTAGAGCTGCCCAACGGCCAGCAAATCCTGGTCACCGATACAGTGGGATTTATTCAGAAGCTGCCCACAACGCTGGTTGCGGCTTTCAGGGCAACACTGGAAGAGATTGCCGAAGCGGACTTGCTGCTCCATGTGGTTGATGTCACCCATCCCCAGGCGATGGCGCAGGTTGAAGCTGTTCATGCGACATTGAAGGAAATCCAGGCGGAGACCATACCGACCATTCCCGTGCTGAACAAGATCGACCGCTTGGAGAATCCCCAGCAAGCCCAGGACACCCTGGATGGGTTTCCTGATGCTGTTGCGATCTCTGCGTTACGGGGAGACGGGATCGATGTTCTGCTGGATACCATCAAACAAAAGCTGTACGAATCTTTCCGCTCAGTCGTGGTCGAGCTGCCTTATAGTAAGGGAGGATTGATCTCCTTGTTCCATGAGGAGGGGCAGGTCTATTCGATCACCAATCAATACGAGGGAGTCCATATCGAGGGCAAGCTTCCAGTCCGCCTGCTTTCGAAGTTCAAGGATTATCTTGTTGACGGCTTGGCCCCGTGAGCTGACTTCCGGGATGGATCTGGTCAGTGCTTCAGGACTGGCTATTCAGGTCCGGCTTGCAGGACTTCCAGGGGTGTTGAGTCGCGGTATTTCAGCATATTCTCTTTGAAATTCCCGACCAGACTCCTGATCGTGCGCTGATACGCTGCTGGATCATCCCAGGCTGCGGCTGGGTTGAGGATCTCCACCGGTACACCAGGGCAGGATGCCGGTATTTCAAAGCCGAACCATGGATCTCGGGTGTAGCTGACATCGTCAAGCTCCCCATTCAGCACTGCAGTCAGGATCGCCCGGGAATGGTGAATGCTGATGCGTGAGCCGATCCCAGATGGACCGCCTACCAAGCCTGTGTTCAACAGCCAGGTTTTCACACCATATCTCTGGAGATTATCCTTTAGGAGTTGGGCATAATAGGCAGGATGGAATACCATGAAAGGAGCGCCAAAGCAGGCGCTGAAGGTCAGCTCAGGCATATCTCCTACTCCGGCCTCTGTCCCTCCCACCTTTGATGTATAGCCCGATATGAAATGGTAGAGCGCCTGGTTGTGAGAGAGCCTGGCGATAGGGGGCATAACGCCATTGGCGTCGAAGGTCAGGAAGATGATGTTCTCTGGGTGGCTCCCGCGCTTGGATGGCATCATGTAGGGGATATATTGCAGAGGATAGGACGCGCGTGTATTCCTGGTGAGTGAGTCATCGAAAAGGTCCGCCTCCCCGCTGGCTTGATCCAGGATCACGTTCTCAAGTATTGTTCCGTAAGAGCGAGTGCAGCGGAAGATATCAGGTTCAGCTTCCTGCGACAGATCGATCACCTTAGCATAGGATCCGTCCTCGAAGTTGAAAATGCCTTGCTCGTCCCAGCCGTGCTCATCATCCCCGATCAGCTTTCTGCCGGGGTCCGCAGACAAGGTCGTTTTCCCGGTCCCGGAGAGACCGAAGAAGAGAGCGGTGTCTCCGCGGTCCCCAATGTTGGCGGAGCAGTGCATGGTCAGGACCTTCTTTTTAGGAAGGTAATAGTTCAAAGCAGTGAAGATCGATTTCTTGATCTCCCCCCCGTATCCGGTATTGCCGATCAGCACCAGACGTTCTGAAAAATCGAGCAATATCAAGGTTTCGGAGTTCAGGTGGTCCTTATGGGGATCCCCCTTGAATTCCGGCACACTCAGCACTGTGAACTGCGGTTGAAAGTCCTTCCCCAGGATCGCTTCTTCGTCCGTTGTGAACATGTTCCTGGTGAACAGACCCTGCCAGGCCCAGGTAGAGATCACGCGGATGGGGATCTGGTGGGCTGGGCTGGCTCCAGCGATCCCATCCTGGATGAAGAGATCCTTCCCTTTCAGAAAGGCCTTCATGGTGGAGAATACTCCCTGGAAGAGTTTCTGATCGTAGGGAATATTGTATTCTCCCCAGGAGATATCAGATTCTGAGCTTTGCTCGCGAACTATGAATTTATCGTTCGCTGAACGGGCTGTGCATTTTCCGGACCTGACAACCAGAGCCTGGTGTGCAGTAAGGACTGCCTCTCCACGGAAGATCGCTTCCTGGTAATAATCCTCTGTTGGTAGATTCCAATAGGCCTTGCGATACCCCGTTAGCCCCAGGTAATCCAAGCCATACTCGCTTCGATGGAGATCGGCATTGTCCTCGGCCGGAGACCCGATTGCAGGATTCATAAGTCAGTCATTCTCCCAATCGCGCAGGTAATTCTGTCCAGCGATCTCGATCTCTGCCGGGGTGGTCCGATCGACCGCCCAACGGATCCTTCTTGCGCTGTCAACGATCTCTTCCGTGGAGCAGGTGTAGCTCAAGCGCAGGAAGCCCTCCTGACCAAAGGCTGCTCCAGGGACAGTGGCCACAAACGCTTTCTCCAACAGCAAAGCTGCTAGATGCTGGGAGTCGTTTGTCAGCGCCCGAAAATCTGGAAAGCAGTAGAATGTCCCCCCTGGGTTCATGAGCTTCACGCCATCGATTTTCCTCAACTCTTCAACCAAGATGTCCCGGTTGGTGCGAATGAGCTTTTTCAGGTCCTTCAGGGTCTCTCTGCCATGTCTGAGAGCCCCCAGGGCGGCTTCCTGCAGCACAGAGGAAGCCCCAGAAGTGGAATGGCTTTGTAGTTTATTCATCGCCTGGATGACGGCGGCGGGGCCAACTGTCCAGCCGATTCGGAACCCGGTCATCCCGTAGGTCTTTGAGATTCCATTGACAACGACCAAATGGGATTTATCGATGGGCTGGGAGGTAAAAACATAACCTGGTACCCATTCTGCTGGCTCGAAGACCAGCTGGTGGTAGATATCGTCTAGGATCAGGTAAATTCCTCTGTTCTCACACAAGTCCACCAGGGCTGCGATCAGCTCGGGTGGATAAACAGCGCCGGTGGGGTTGTTTGGGGAGTTGAGGATGATGGCTTTGGTTTTTCCGGAAATTACCTCCTGTACATGGTCCAGCTCAGGATGAAAGTTCTCATCGGTTGGCACAAGGACTGGAATTCCACGGGCCAGCTTGACCATCTCAGGATAGCTGACCCAGAACGGCTTGAACAGCACGACCTCGTCATCAGGATCCAGCAGCACCTGAAGCAAATTGAAAAGAGCCTGCTTGGCACCTACAGTGACTGTGATATTCTCCAGCGCTGGTTTCCTTCCGTAGAGCTCGTCGGTGTAATTCTGGATGGCCTCTTTAAGGTTCTTATTCCCGCTGGTAGGGCTGTACTTGATCTGTTTCGTTTCCAGGATCTCCCGCGCGTACTGAACTGACTCATCAGGGCAGTCATTGAGCGGTTCCCCGATAGCGAGGTTGATCACTGCAGCTCCGCTTGCTCGCAATTTATTGGCGGTCTCATTCAGGGCCAAGGTAGGGGAGCCCTGAACACTCTGGATCAGTTGGCTGAGTTTGAACCTGGTCTGGGGTTTTTCCATGGTTTTATCTATCCCTGGCTTTATTCAGCGGGTTCGAGTGATTTTATTTAAACCACGCGGCGAGTCAGGGTCATAGCCTTTTGTGATGGTAAGGTGATAACTGAATAGCTGAGCGGGGACAATTGTCACCAGTGGAGAGAGCCACTCCGGTATGTCCCTAGGAAGGAGAAATGGGTAATCAGCTTCTTTAAGTAGGTCCTGGTTGTCGGAGAGCAGGAGAGTCTCCGCCCGGAGTTCCTCCTTCAATCGTGAAATCAATCGGGTGAGTTCATCCAGCACCAAACCACTGGGAGCGATCGCAAAGACCGGGAATCCACTTGTGACCAGGGCGATCGGGCCGTGCTGAAAATCCGCAGAGGAGTATGGATTGGCGACGACATAGGCCAGCTCTTTCATCTTAAGGGACCATTCGTATGCAGTGGCGTAGTTATAGCCCCTTCCCAGAACAACACACTGACTCAAGCTCCGGAAGCGGGCAGCATATCCCTCGATTTGAGCTTCCTTGCCAAGTACCTGGGTGACAGCTTGGGGGATCCCCTCCAGATCTGCTCTGTCCCGCGGCTCGCTGTCCCAGGCTGCCGAGAGCAGGGCGATGGCAGCCAGCTGCGCCGTATAGCTCTTGGTGGCAGCCACGGCCAGTTCAGGACCGGCTGAGATATCTATCAGCAGATCCGCTTCTTTTGCGAGGGGTGACTGGGGGTGGTTGGTAATCGCCAGGGTAATGCTTCCCTGGCGATTGGCTTCTGCCAGGACAGCCAGTAGATCGGGAGATTCCCCGGATTGACTGATACCTACTACCAGTTGGTCACGGATGCGGGGAGGTTCATGGTAGACGCTGAACAGGGAAGGAGCTGCCAGAGCCACGGGAATTCCATTTCTGGCACCCCAGACGTATTTTGCGAACCGAGCCGCATTATCGGATGTACCCCTGGCTGCGATGAAAATGCCTTGAGGGCGGCCAATTTCAGACGCGATAGATCTGAATTGCTCACCCTGATCCGCTATTAACCTGGTAAGCACATCGGGTTGTTCGAAAATCTCCTCACGCAGGGGCATCGCTTTAGCTTTCCCTGGATATCTTAGCGCCCAGGGCTCGGAGCTTCTCGTCTATCCGCTCATATCCCCGATCGATCTGGGCCACGTTTCGGATGACAGATTCTCCTTCTGCTGCCAGGGCGGCCAGCACCAGCGCCAACCCGGCCCTGATATCAGGGCTGTCAACATTCCCGGAGAACAGCTCCGATGGTCCATTCACGATACAGCGATGGGGGTCGCAAAGTACGATCTGGGCTCCCATCCCGGTTAGCTTGTCTGTGAAATACATCCGCCCTTCATACATCCAATCATGGAAGAGCACATTGCCTTTGGACTGGGTTGCTACCACGATAGCGATACTCATCAAGTCCGATGGGAAGGCTGGCCAGGGCATGACACTGATCTCCGGGATCGCCCCTCGAAAATCTGGCTTGATGACCTTCTCTTGTTGTGCGGGAACATAGAGATCCCTGCCCTGCACGACCCAGGTGACACCCAGGCGCGAGAAGACTTGTTCGATCATCGCTAGATATTCAGGTCCGGCATTGCGGATGGTGATCTCACCTCCAGTGACCACTGCTGCGCCTACGAAGCTGATCACCTCTAAATAATCAGGGCCGACAGTGAATTCAGTTCCTCCCAGATGGGGGACGCCTTCGATCCGCAGAGTATTGGATCCAACTTGGGTGATCTGGGCACCCATCGCGTTGAGCATCTGACATACTTCCTGGACGTGCGGTTCAGACGCTGCGTTTCGAATGATGGTGGTACCATTGGCGGTCACTGCTGCCATGACCGCATTCTCGGTGGCTGTGACACTGGCTTCATCGAGCAGGATCTCAGCGCCGGTCAACTTTCCGGCAGATAATTCGAACAGCTTCCTATCCCTGTGGTAGCTGATGTTTGCGCCAAGGGACTGCAGTGCCAGAATATGGGTGTCAATCCGCCTCTTGCCGATCACATCCCCGCCAGGTGGAGGCAGCTGCAGTTTTCCAGTCCTGGCGATCAATGGGCCAGCCAGCAGCACCGAGGCCCTGATCCTGGTGCAGAGAGTCGGATCGAGGTTCGTCCCCGTGATCTCTTTCGCTTGCACCTGCCAGGAATGGCTGGAAAGTTGGGTGATTTCTACACCGATGCTTTCCAGCAGCTGCCGCATGTCCCTGACGTCGCTGATCTCAGGCAGATTGTGGAGAATGACCGGTTCGGTTGTCAGGAGGGTAGCAGCCAGGAGGGGTAGAGCGGCATTCTTATTCCCGGAAGGAGTGACTTCTCCCTTAAGAGGGATACCGCCTTGGATGACGAATTTTTCCATTCTCTATCCTTTCTAGAACAGCTTAGGCCGACCTTAGTTTTACCATACTATCCTGGGTGCGTCAGGCAGACGCCCTAGGACCAACTGAGGGACACCCGCGCTCCTCGGCCCAGTCCCAATAGATCGGCTGCAGATTTCAGGTTCGATACGATTTCAAGTAAACCTGTGCTGCCTATTAACCCTGCACATTGCCCAACGGGAATCTCGGCAAAGGTGGAGACGACTGGAAAAGTCCCTTCGTCGACCTTGACTTGCAGCACAGCGCCCCCCGGAAGGGATGCGCTCTGCGAGTCAACCCAGGAATCCAGGATCAGTCCACCTGTTTCCCTCCGGAAAGTGCCCAGTGAGGTGATCAGATTCCCAAACCGATCCGTGCTGACAATCTCACCCTCTATAGTGAGGGGAAAGACCTCCAGATGGGGTTTGGCGAGAGTCTCCATCTCTTCTACTGCTTCGCCAAAGTCAGGGCCAGCCGCGCCTTTTGCGGCATAGGCTGCGGCAGGAGCGAAAATATCCCTTCCGTGAAAAGTTGTTGAGGAGGTTTCCAGCTGGTATTTCGGATTCGTTAGCTCCCAGGCCGAGAACTGGCTTTTAAAACCAAGATAGCTGAATAGACCATTATCAGGTCCAATGAAGATTTGCTTCCCCCGCTGGAGGTAGATGCCTTTTCTGTCGGTTCCTACTCCGGGATCCACCACGGCCAGAAATACCGTATTTCCCGGTAAGTCGCGGCTTGCCTGCCAGAGATAATAGGCTGCTTGCTGGATATCGCCTGGGGATACCTGGTGGGTGAGATCGATCAACGGGGCATCTGGTGCGATGCTGCTGATCACCCCTTTCATGATCCCGACATAGGGATCATAAATTCCAAAATCAGTGAGCAGGGCGATGGTTGCTGTTTTCATAATAGTCCAATGGTGGGCAGGCTTATTTTTAAATTATAATACCTGCATGTTGGATTTTCTCCTTTTCCTGTTGATCGGCATCGCTGGGGCAGGGGTGGTTAACTATCTGGCCGATGTACTACCGATCCATCGCAAATTTACGGTTCTGCGCTGCGCAGAATGCCAGTCCGAGCTGGGGTGGACAGGGTATTTACTATATGCTCGCTGTGGAAATTGTGGGAAGCTGCCCTCCAGCCGCCACCTCGTTGTCCTGCTCGCAGTTCCCATCCTTTCCTTGCTCATGGGCTATTTCCCGGCAAAGGTGCTGGGTCCAATGGGGACGATCCTGTGGCTGATCTACTTTGGTTTGATCGTCGTCATTGACCTGGAGCACAGGTTGATCCTCCATCCGGTCAGCCTAGTAGGTGCGTTGTTGGGACTGGTCTTCGGTATGAGGGCGCATGGGATTATCAATACCTTGCTGGGAGGAGCTGCGGGCTTCGGGATCATGCTGATCTTCTATTATTTGGGCGAAGCTTTTGTGAATTTCCTTTCACGCAGGAGGGGAGAACAGATCGATGAAGTGGCCCTGGGTTTTGGGGATGTGAACCTGGCTGGTATCATGGGTTTGCTGCTGGGTTGGCCGGGTGTGATCGGGGGGATATTTTTGGCAGTGATCCTGGGGGGAATTGTCAGCGGATTGGTCCTTGTATACCAGCTGATCCGGAAAGATTACCAAGCTTTTCAAGCTCTTCCCTACGGACCTTTCCTGGCCATCAGTGTTTTGCTGCTTTTTTATTTTTCTCAAATTGTAAGGTAAGTCTGGGGGCAATTATCGAGAGAACCTAACAGGATTGTTAGGTGATCATCCTGAAAATCAGCCAGATTCTTCAACTTTGTTAGTTCCTATTGTTTTCCACCTGTAACCATCTAAACTTCTAATATCTTTTATTTTTTACTGTCTTTATCTGATATTAGGAGGCACGGTGGATAATCTCAAACAGCGGCGCGGAAGCCCCGGACAGGGCATGGTAGAGTTTGCCATGGTGTTCCCCCTGCTGCTCATTCTCCTATTTGGGATCTTTGAATTCAGCCGGATCATGTTTGCCTATTCAGCTGTGGTGGCAGCCAGCCGCGAAGCTGCTCGATACGGTGCTGCGATCCTGGATACCGGTGGCGGCATTTCTCAATACGAGGACTGCGCCGGAATCCGGGAAGCGGCAAAAAGGGTAGGGCGCTACGCAGGAGTCACTGATGCTGATATCAGCATCCAGTACAGCAATTCTTCCGGTGTCTATTCGACCTCCTGCCCGCCCACCCAGGATGTATCACCAGCTGACACCATCTCCGTGACCATTGACACTTCAATCACGCCGATTTCTATAATTGGTAACTTTTCTCCCATCCCAGTAAATTCCAGCACCAGTCGAACCATCCTAAAAAGCGTTGAATTAGGATTCAGCGGAACAGGTGCCGGTTCCATGTCAGGTGCCCTGACCGATGTAAATTTCAAGACCACCTATCAGACAGTGGAGGAGACCCAGGGCACGATCGCGGTGGTTGTGGAACTGAACAGCCCCTCAACGGATACGGTTAGTGTCCCCTTCTCTGTCACAGGTACGGCGGTGCAGGGAGCGGGAGCTGATTATCAAATCAGCGCCAGCCCATTGACGATCAACCCGGGAGACACAACAGCCACGATTTATGTCGTTCTCAATAATGATGGGCTGGCGGAAGGAGACGAGTCCCTGGTGATCGGGCTGGACACCCCCATCAATGCCACCCGGGGACCCCAATACATTCACACTATCAAGATCGTCGATCCCCCCTTCATCTCTTTCAAGGAAGTCAGCAGTGTCCATGCAGAAAACTCGCCCATGACCGCTCTGATGGTGGAGCTTTCCAAGGGCAGCTCCCAAGATGTGTCTGTCTCCTTCACCCGGTCAGGCACCGCCAAATGGGGGGTCGGGAATGACTACCTTACATCACCAGCTACCCTGACCATCCCTTCAGGATCCCTGTCAGCAATGCTGACTCTGCAGATCAACGATGACTTGATCGATGAGGAAGACGAAGTTGGTGTGATCACGCTGGATTCTCCAGTCAATGGGCTGATCGGTTCCAATTCATCCCATGCATTAACGATCATCGATGATGACGATCCTCCGCAAGTTTCCTTCTATGTCGCCAACCAGGTTGTTTCCGAGGAGATCGGAAAATTCGTTACAACCATCACCCTTTCTGATATTTCAGGGAAAACGATTGTTGTGCCCTATACCATCTCTGGAACAACCATCCCCGCAGATTACGTGATCCATGATCCATCACCGCTGACAATCCTTCCCGGAGCCAGTTCGGTGGACATTGAGATGGATATCCTGGAAGGGGATGGCATGGAACCAGATGAGACCCTGATCCTCACCCTGGGGGACCCGACCAACGCCAGCCTGGGCTCTCCAGCCGAACAAACTATCGTGATCACAGAGTCCTCAACTCAACCCACTGCGGCTTTTTCGAAAGCCAGCCAGACAGTGGTGGAGGGTGACGTGGTGGTCAACCTGGATGTCCAACTAAGCAATGCCTGGAGCGCTCCTGTACGGATCCACTTCAGCGCCTCTGGAACTGCTCTCCAGGGCGTCTCTGATGACTATATGGTATCGGTCAGCCCTCTAGAAATCCCGGTGGGCTGGACGCAGGGGACCATTCAGGTGCTGGTCCATGAGGACGACATCGATGAGGATACCGAGAATATCTTGGTCAGCATGGGAACCATAGAGAACGGACTGCCTGGATCACAGACAACCTCCCAGGTTCAGATCCTCGATGACGATTCACCGCCAAAGATTAATTTTTCGGTGGGAAGCAAGACCGCCTTGGAGACAGCTGGTACAGTTACGGTAGCTTTAGAAATGGACAAGTCATCGGTTCATGATGTCTCTGTTCCGCTCCTGCTCTCCGGATCCGCATCCCTGAATACCGATTATTCGATTTCGGCGGCCAAGGTCGTGATCCCGGCAGGAAGCACCAGTGGGTCTTTTCAGATCACGATCATCGATGATGCCGTATATGATCCTGGCGAAAAGGCCGTTGTCAGCATCGGAACGCCGATCAACGCGGAGGTGGGTTCCCCGGCGGCATTTACACTGCTGATCGAGGATAACGAGATTTCTCACTGTAAAGTGGGGGCTCACCTGTTGACCATTGGTACGGATTCCTTCGGGCTGTCGATGGTCAATGAGGGAGAGGACCTGGTATATACCGGTGGTTCGGTCACTTGGACTGAAGCGGCATCAAATCAGCCTCGGCTGTTATCAGTTGACTTTGCGGGAGCGGAGATCTTCAGCGGCAGCGTCAAGCCGCCATCGTTCGGTTATACCGGATCGGAGGCCTTCTCCAGCCTGGATACCCAATCGGTCTCCTTCCAGTTTGACGGACAGCTGGGAACTGGCACGCATGTGATCTACTCCACTTTCCAGAACACAGCAGATGGAAGCACTTGTTCACTCACCGAGACCTTCACAGTCCACTGATATAAAAGGAATAACCATGGACAACCAAACAAGACTGATACGAAAATCTGAGAGAGGACAGGGATTGACAGAATTTGCGATCAGCCTGGTGATCCTTTTGACCCTGGTCGCTGGCGTTGCGGATCTGGGAAGGATGTTCTTCGCTTATATCATTATCCGCGATGCAGCCCAGGAGGGAGCCGTGTACGGCTCGATCGCTCCCAAAGACAATATCACGACCTTTCGCACAGAGGTCGAGGACCGGGTCAAAGCTGCCTTCACAGATCCAGATGACCCGACCAATTCCCCGATCGATATCTCTAAACTGAACGTTCAAACTGATGTCATCGGTGCCACCTGCGCTACTCCGGGCAGTGAAGTCAAAGTTCGCGTGGATTATACTGTCCCCATCACCATGCCCTTCCTGGGAGCGATCGTTGGCTCGCAGGAGATGAAAATGACCGCTACGGTTGAGAATGCTATCTTATCCCCCATCTGTCCCTAATTATGTCCCTAATTATGGGAGCCACCCATGACGAAATCAACTATGAACACTAAACATAAGAAGAGAAGCGAGTCAGGTCAGGTGATGGCATTTCTAGCGATCACATTTGTGGGTCTGCTGGGAATGGCGGCGCTGGCGATGGATGGCGGTTTGGTCCTGGCGGATCGCAGGCATGCCCAGAACGGGGCGGATGCCGCAGCCCTGGCGGGAGGCAGTGGAGCGGCTCACTACATGAGGGTCAATGATATCAATTACAACGGATTCGTTTGCGGAACGGCAAAAACCAATATGATCGCCAGCGCTGCGGAACATGCGGCAATCACCCAGGCCGGGTTGAACGATTATGTGATCGATAGTGATATCAGCGATAAGCATGGCGTAACAGTGGTCTGCGAGATCACCGATCTGGGAAGCTACGAGGACAAGCACCTTGACATTGTCACCAATATCACCAAGGACACTCCATCCAATTTCGCCCACCTGGTATACGATGGACCTCTGCGCAATCAGGTGGAAGCGGTGGCCAGGGTATATCCACCGGCGCCGCTGGCTTTTGGGAAAGCTATCATCGCCCTGAACGAAGCGGCGTGTTCCGGGAATAAGTATGGGGTGATCTTCTCCGGGAGCAGCAACACCACAGTCACCGGGGGAGGGGTGTGGTCCAATGGCTGCCTGTACGGGAACGGGACCAGTTTTTCGGTGACTGTCAATAACGGTGGTGTCGGATTTGCCGGGATGTCAGATGGCACCCTGACCAATATCAGTCCCTCACCGCAATATATTCCCAGCAAACTGCCTCACTATTCTACTGAGGTGGGGGAACCCAACTGTGCCGGGCTGCCAAATCGAACAGTGCCAAAAAGCGGGGATGCCACCCTGGAACCAGGGATCTACGATGAGATCAAGTGGCCTAATGGGGCCCTGACCTTCAATCCTGGTTTGTATTGCATCACCGGATCGAAAGGGATTGACATCGAGGGCGGATCCGTTTCAGGAAATGGCGTTACTTTGTTCATCACAACAGGATCGGTAACTATCAACGGTAATGTCACCCCCGTGGATCTGCGGGCACCGGTGGAGTCTCC
This sequence comes from Anaerolineales bacterium, assembly GCA_045888315.1. Lineage (GTDB taxonomy): Bacteria > Chloroflexota > Anaerolineae > Anaerolineales > UBA11858 > B10-G9. The sequence continues at coordinate 17,286 of JBGCVQ010000016.1, forward strand.
GGACCCCGCGCCTGCCCTGCCAGGAGTGCTGATCTACCTTGGTATCGGCAATACTAACACCATCAGTATCACCGGGAACAGCACGTCGTTTTACTTAGGGACTGTTTACGCCCCTGATGGCGATCTGTACTTCTCAGGATCTTCAGGTACGAACCCCACTTTCAACACGCAGCTGATCGGCCATAACGTGGAGGTCAGCGGCGGGGCGACGATTGATATAAACTTCAACGATGATGAGAACTACGAAAAACCGCCCTATATGGATCTGCTGAAATAAGGAGTATTCTTCAAATGAGATAAGCCCTGGTTGGAGTATGCCCAACCAGGGCTTTGTGTTACCGCCTAACAGATTTGAGACCTGTAATGACGATCGGCTGATTGTATAATTTTCATACCAACCGTGCATTATTGTTACCTATCCATGAAAATGCGACCGACGATCTTACTGATTTTAATCATAACCCTGGCGCTGTCCAGCTGTATCTCTGGAAAGGATCTCTCCCCAGCTCCCGATCAAGGCTCACAGGCAGGGGACGGGATTCCTGAAGCCCAAGTCCCGACTTCCACGACAGAACCCACTCAAATTCCCACGAAAACCCCCAAACCTAGTGCCACACCGGTAGTGGTGTCCCCTCCTGACCCGGTGATGATTGAATTCCAGGCTGCGGATGGTGAATTACTCCAGGGTACCTACTATCCCGGCAGCGAAAATCCATCCCCCGTGATCGTCTTGATGAATTGGGCTCGTGGTGACCAGAGTGATTGGGATCCGATCGCGCGCTGGCTGCAGGGAAGAGGGACCCTGGTGCGAGAGCCAGATTACAATCGATCCTGGAAATCCTCCGATTGGTATCCTGAGTTGGACTTGAATATCCCCTTGGGGGTCTTCACCTTTGATTTCCGCAATTGCCATGAGGGCTGCCAGGCATATCAGCCAGCAGGGTGGCTGCTGGACGCCCAGGCGGCCATGCAAGCCGCTGCCGGGCTGGAGGGGATAGATCCAGAGCGGATGATAACCGCTGGTGCATCGATTGGGGCAGATGCCGCTCTGGATAGCTGCGCCTGGTTGAATCAAAATCAACTCGGTACCTGCTTGGGAAGCTTCACACTTTCACCAGGGTCATTCCTGACGGAATCTTATAGAGTCAGGGTAGTCCAACTCAGGAGCATTGTCCCTGACGCTCCTGTCTACTGCTTATACGGTCTGCGGGATGATGCCTCGGTGGAGACCTGTGAGGGGGCGCCTGATGTCCTGCCGGTGAATTATGGCTATGTTGAAAAGCATGGCATGGAGTTGATCCAGCCTGGCCAAAATCCGGATCCCCTTATGCTGCTCCAGGAATTCATCCAGATCACTGTCGGGGAGGTCCCGTGAGAAAGAACTTCAGGCTGCTGAACGTCCTGATCCTGCTTTCCTTGCTGATGGTTAGCCAGGGGCCAGAGAGGGTCATAGCGGCGCCAGCTGAGAACGGCATTTGCAACGGCCCCGAGGGCGTGATGACCATCCTGGTTGTGGGAACGGATACTCGCAGTGTGGGGTATTTATACGGGATGGCGGATTCGATCATGATCATGCGCATCGATTTTCAATCCGGGGATGTGGCATTCATGGGAATCGACCGGGGGATCTGGGTGGAAATCCCGGATGTGGAGGAGGATCCTGGAAGGACCCACGGGAAGATCACTCAGGCCTATTTGTTCGGAACGGAGGGCATGGGCTATTTCAGCGGAGAGGATTATGGCGCTGGATTGCTAATGGAAACTATCCGCCACAACTGGGGCGTAGAGATCGATCATTATATCGTAGTCAATATGCGTACCTTCCGGGACATCATCGATATCATTGGGGGTATCAAGGTCTATAATCCTTCACCGCTGTACTCCTTTCAGCAGAACCAGCCTAAATTGGGCGTGGGAGGATACTTCTTCTCGGGAACTGATGCGTTGATGTATGCCCGCTGGCGTGACCCTCGAAATGTCCTTGACCGGGTGGACCGGCAGGCCATCGTTATGAAAGGCGTATATGATCAGGTATTCTCACTGTCCACAATTCCCAAGATCCCCCAGATCGTTGGTGTGTTCAAGAACAATATCCTGACCGATCTCAATCTGGCAGAGATCAGCCAGCTGGCCTGCCTGGCCGCGAAGACCGATCCAGCCCAAGTGGTCTTCACGAAAATCCCCAAAGACCTGCTGTATATCCCGGATTGGGAAAGTTCTCCCTGGCTCGAGAAAGAACCCGGGAGCATCGCCAAGGTCCTGCAGGATTTTATGGATGGTTACTACCAGCAGTGATATGTCTGCTAGGAAATAAAAAAACCCGTGAGCTTTCACGGGTTTTTTTGTCCAGCCAGGGTAATCTTAGCCGATGACCAGGAGCTGATCTGAGCTGCAGGGACTGAAGCGCACATATTCAACAGTGCCCAGTTTGTCCAGTTCCCCTTTCAGCTTGTCTTCATCGCCCCCTCTTTCCTTCATGTCAATAAAGAAGTAGTCGCCAGTATCGTCGTAAGTCAATGCCAGCGATACGATCCATGCGCCAGAATCGGTTACGGCCTTGGTAAAGGCAGCCAGCTGGCCCATCACGTTGGGAAGCTTGGCTTCCACCCGGGTGCCAGATTCACCGCCGCCTGTGACTTCCACAAAAGTCTTGAAGATATCGTTATCCGTGATGATTCCCACCAGCTTGCCTTCTTCCATGACAGGCAGGCAGCCGATATCCTCTTCAAGCATGAAGTGAGCTGCTTCGGAAATGCTGCAATCACTCTCGATAGCCTTGACAGGGTGGCTCATGAGCTGGTCCATGGTAACCTTGTCCAGCAGTGAGGCGATCTCAAAGATGCTCAGGGTGCTCACCCGGGAAGGTTCAGCTTCCAGCATGTCATGCTGGGTGACAATGCCAACCAGTTCGCCTTTCTTGTTGAGGACAGGTAGATGCTGGATGTCGTTCTGTTCCATCAGCCGCAAGGCTTCGTTGTAAGTAGTTTTCGGCTGCACGGTGATTGGGGCTCGGGTCATGCGATTTTTCACTCTCATGGGTCTAACCTCTCCTTTATTTGAGACAGACAATCTCTGTATGATATCTGTGGTGCTGATCAGCCATTGGCCGCGGTATTTGGTGCCAAGCTTCTTCGCCGTTAGGGCATTAGAAGCGACCAATTGGCGGATCCTCGCTGTCGATACGCCCAACAACTCCGCTGCTTCCTTGGTGGTGATCCAACTGGTTTCTTCCATAAATACGCCCTTACGCTAGCGTAAATATTATAGTGCTAACGCTAGCGTAAGTCAAGGGTCAAGGTTGTTGTTCTTTCGCGATTTTAGGGGTGGAAGGTGTGTTGGTTGATGCGGAGTCGATCGTTGTCTTTGACCACTTGACCAGGAACCAGGGTGGGGGTGCTTAGGATCGGGAGAGACCTGGTCGGTATCCCTCCGTTGCAAATCAATATAGCCGAGGGAGTTTTTGCGATCCAGAATGGGCAATAAAAGATTGGGAAAGGCCCCAGCGGATCAGAATAGGCTGTACTGGCGGGCAGGAGAGCGGCCTTTGACCAGCAGGTAAGGGGCGGAGATCTCGCTTACCAGTCTGGCCTTGCGAAGTTGGCTGAAAGAGCTCAAAGAACCCTGGCGTCGTAATTCCAGGATCCTGGTGGCTCTGGTAGGGCCAATCCCGGGAACCCGCAGCAGCTGCTCGCGTGAAGCGGTATTGACCTCCAGGGGCTGCTGCAGCAGGTTGTGTTCCGCCCAGCTGAGCTTGGGATCCTTATCTAGAGGCAGGTTCCCGTTAGGGAGATAGGGCAGCTCCTCCAGGTCGTATCCGTAATCCCGCACTAGGAAAAAAGCCTGGTAGAGCCTGAATTCACGCCGGGGAGGGGATGGCTTGAAATTCTCCAGGGGCGTATCCACGTATGGGGTAAAACTGGAGTAATAAGCTCTGGACAAGCGGTAGGTATCTTGGAGGTAGGCTGTTGTGGAGAGAATATCCAGATCGCTTTCTCCAGCAGCGCCAACCACAAATTGCGTCGTAGAAGAGGGCCATTTGCCTTTCCAGGCCTGGGAAAGGCTTTCTCCCTGGCGGATTTCGTGGATCCACTGCAGAGGTTTAAGCAGTTCCCGGTAAAAATCCTTATGAGGAGCGAGCAGTGAGAGGGCTTGGGGGTGGGGTGCTTCCAGGTTGACAGAAAGGCGGTCTGCCAGGCGCATAGCTTCTTGCACTTGGGCACGTTCCGCGCCTGGCATGATCTTGAGATGCAGATACCCATCAAAGCCATAATGGCTCCGTAAAATTTGGGCGGTATCCAGGAGTCGGTCCTGGGTGTAAAGACTGCCCTTGTAAATGCTGGAACTGAGGAAGATGCCCTCAACAAAACCAGCCCTGTAAAGAGAGTCGAATAATTTCGCGAACTCGTCAGGGCTGAAAGCAGCCCGGGGAAGGTCACGTTGGGCGCGGAAAGGGCAGTAGGCGCAATCCCGCTCGCAGTAGGAACTCAATAATGTCTTCAAGAGACGGATGGAGCGCCCGTTCGGCAACAGCGCTTCTTTGACCGTGATCGCCTGGCGTGCCCGAGGAAGCAGGGGTTCTTGGAAGTGGTCCCCGTCAGGTTCCAGATGCATCTGCTGTGTCAGAAGTGACAAGCGTTCGATATCACTCATAATGACAGTATAGCACAAATGTTCTAGTTTGTTTACTGTGAAAGATAGGAAAGTGTCTTCAGCATTAATACGC
>JBGCVQ010000017.1:0-2543 GCA_045888315.1 Anaerolineales bacterium
CCAATTTGCCCCTCCAGGTTAATCAACCCCAGAACATCACTTCCCAGAGATCACGCAGGGCGATCATGGCACCCAGGATCCCGGCTGTCAGCAAGGTGGCGAAGATCCGTTTTCTAAGGGTCCAGAGCTTCTTTGTCCAGACCTGAATTGTGAATACAATCAGGGGGATCGCTGATGTGAAGTAACTACCCAGCAGCAGTTTGGTGGTCCAGGAAGCACCTTTCCAGAGTGGGTGTACCAGGTAGCCGCCCCACGGTCCCTGGAAGCGGACCGTGATAGCTAGCGTGGAGGCAGCCAGGACTAAAAGGTAGAGCCGGATTCCCCATCCTTTCATCTTCTCGATTGAAGCTGGTTCCTCCAGCCCATCTTTTTCAGTGGAATACCGCTTGATCAAGCTCTGGAACCAATCCCAAACCAGACTGGCCAGCGCAGCCAGGAACAGCACAGCGCTCAAGAATATTGTCAGGATTTGTCTGGTCGTGGGAAAGATCCCATAGGCGTAGAAGTAGCTGTAAAGGATCTCCCAGATCAGCTCATACCCGGTGAACGAGTTGGTCAGGATGGCAATTCCAGCGCCTCGATCTGGCTGGACCAGCAGCACTGAGATATAACCCGGGAAAGAACCGCCAAAAAATATCAGCCAGGTTTCGCCTCCCAGATGGAGGAGATCAAAACCAAGTCCCATATCGACGTCATAAGGTGCCTGCATGGCGACATCCTCGAACTGGACCGTCATGATCTCCTGCACCATCTCCCGGGACAGGATCTCATTCGATCGACCCTGATAGGCGTCCATGACTCCCAACCCAAATCGGGCCAGGTCCGGGGTTGTGGTCCACAAACCGCCATATCCGGGATCCTGGATGTGCGTTTCCGCGATCAATCCTGGAGATTCCCACCAGGTCTCGACATCCCAGCCATGCGGTGTAGCTGTCCTGCGCTGTAAATCTTCAGGCAGATTCTGTTCAAAAGTGCTGGAGTCCATCCCCAAAGGCTCGAACAATGCCTCCCGGGTGATATCTTGAAAAGAAACCCCCAGGACATCCTCCAAGAGCTGGACCACGATCAGGTAGCCGCCGTTGGAATAATAGCATTGTGTTCCGGGGGTTCGGTCAACCAGGACCGGCAGCGTATTGGCCGGGGGGTCCCCGTTCAGGGATTGCAGCAGCGTCGGCACATCTTCGCCAGGGGCATAGCCCGGATTCAATCCCTGGTTGATCCCCGCGGTATGGCTTAACAGCCTCCGTAGCGTAACATCCTCCTGGGCGGTGAACTCATTCTCCGGAACCTGCCAGGAGGTCAGATACTGGTTCACGTTCCTATCCAGATCCAGCAAACCAGCTTCAACGAAATGGAGCGCGGTCACAGCAGTCACCGGCTTGGCTACCGAGCCAGCCTGGAAAAGTGTGTCCGGTGTGACTGGCTGATCTTGACCCAGTTTCATCACACCATACCCGCGAGTCCACTCAATCCGGAAGTCGTTCATTACAGCAATACTCATCCCCGGCACCTGGTAGGCTTCCATCCGCTCCAGGATAGATTTATTTACCAGCAAGCCGTTTTCCACTTTCCGGACTTGATCTTCGAGCACCTGGCCAGACCCTGATGGGAGAGGCCGGCAGCCGCTCAACAAACACAGGGCTGTCAAGAACAGCAAGTAAATCCTTTTCATCAGAAAACCTCTTTAGGGAACTGCGTTTGCTCCAGTTCCTTTACGCATGATTATCTTGACAATCAATCGAACTATCAACAGAAGCATCCCAGCACCCAGGGTGAGCACCCCCGCGATAGCTGATTTGAAGCGCAAGGCAAAGCGCTGGTAAGCGGCGTCTCCCGCAGCCGCCGTCTCTGGGCTGAAGAACTCCCGCATCGCCACCACATGCTGTCCTTTTTGGAACTCCTCGGTCATATCGATCACAGCGACTTCATTAAATTGAGACATATAGGATAGGTAGACCTTATTCTCGTTCAGATCTAACACGTTCTGATAGAGGGTGTAGGTTGTCAGGGTTTCCAGATGGACAGCTTCCATCAGGCTAAGGGCATATTCCGGAGATAACACCACCCCATTTCCCAGGGCATCCAACCTGCCTTTCGCGGTCTCCCAGCGGAAATCCACCGGCCCTTTGTCAAGCTGCGCCAGGTTGAAATTGGTGGAGAGCAGGTAGCCGTCCCCGGGCTCTTTGCGGGTGAAAGCGATCTTCCCATCCGGGCCGCCGCTGATCACCACCGCGTCCCCGCTGGCATCCGCGATGTGATATTGTCCTTTCAAGGTCTCTCCGAAAGAGTAGAGTGTTGCGATCTGGATGGCTTCCTCGACCGTGGCTGCTTTCTTGGTAATGCGGTACAGGAAATTCGGGTGATCCAAGTAATATGGCTTCCCGGGATTGGGATCCGGATCCAGCCTGGCGCTGGGCGTGCTGTTGCAGTCCCAGGCCAGGCCCTGGTCATTCACTGCGCCCTCGAAGTTGTACTGGCCATCCGGGCGGGTGATCCCAAAGTGCATCGATCCGTAGTTCCCGGGAGAGGGAGGGTAAAAGCCG
>JBGCVQ010000018.1:0-15709 GCA_045888315.1 Anaerolineales bacterium
GGCAGGCCAGGAACTGCTTGGCGGTTTCTTCTGCCGGGGCCTGTTCCTCTTCAGCCGGGGTGGGTGTTGTTTGCTGTCCGCCGCAGGCGCTGAGCACCAGGGTACTGGCGATCATCAGCGACAGCAGAACAAAAAAGAAACGTTTGGATTTCATTCTTCTAACTCCTTCTGTAGGTTTGTCTTGGTCATTTGTAGGGAGAATTGGGATAAATATGAATGAGGTTCACCTCCTTGGGAATATATACATGCGTGTTAAATATATCATAATCATTTTCGGACAAAAGTGATTAATATCATCTGCTCCGCGCGGATTTCCGCGGTCAGCGAAAGCCTTGTCAGAGAACCTTGACCATCAGCTCCCCCGCGCTGGTTTGATAAGTACTCAAAGGGAGATACTTTGGAATTGGTCCAACAAATCCGATCTTATGCTCAGCTAGTGCCTGGCCTAGGCGGGCAGCATCCAGAGGAGCGAAACCAGAGACCAGCCCGGCCAGCAAGCCTGACCAGTAGGCATCCCCGGCACCGGTGACATCGCAGACGGAAACAGGCCGAGGTTGTATATGGTAGCGCTCTCCTGTGGCAGTGCCCAACAGCGATCCTCCGCTGCCCAGTGTCAGAACGACGATCTCCGGTCCCAGGTCCAGGATCTGCTTGAGATATTCTTGAGGTTCCCGGTCCTTCCCGAATATCCGCCTGCAGTCGTCCAGGGAGGGTTTGATGACCGTAGCGAACTGCATGAAGTCCTTCAAGAAATCTAAGAAATCCGGGATGTCGGGACCAACAGCTGGATGGAAATTAGGATCGAGCGAAACGATCTTATCCCTGTCTTCCAGGGACTGCAAGATGGCAGTGATGGTTTCCCGGCAGGGATTTCTGGAGAGGGCGAAAGCAGAGGTATGGATGGCTTTGACTTCCCCGGCGGCGTCCAGGAGTTCATCGGTCACAGCCAGGTGGCAGTCAGCACCCCGGTAAACGATGAAGTCAGGTGTCCCCGTCTGGCGGGCTACCGGGATCAGAGTGGTCGGTGCCTTGTCTGTGGTCTGGATCAAGGACAGATCTATACCAGTGTCTTCCATCATTCGCTGGTGGAATGTTCCAAAGCTGTCCTGTCCGAGGCAAGAACCCAGCAGGACTGAAAAACCCAGCCCGGCAAGGTTTGCCGCAAGGTTAGCAACTTCACCGCCCGCGAATTTCTCAAATCGCTCGGCGTCGTCCAAGGAGGTGACAATACCTGTTGAGATCAAGTCAACGACGGCTTCTCCGAGCATCAAAAAAGTGGCGGGCTGTTTGTCCATAGGTAAAAGGTGTTCCTGTCCTATTATTCCTATTTTAGTTTATCCAAGCGTAATATGCTTGTCAATTTCCTTCTATATCTGGTTCACTTTGATGGAGGATGATTGTTATACTCAGACAGCTTTTCCCGGGGTGGGGAGAGAACCGGTATAGTAAAATGGAGGAACCGGCAAGGGGCGAGGCAACCAGATGACGAAGATTCTAGCAATCAGCGACCAGATCGATCCCCGTGTCTACAGCGATTCCCTTAAGGATCGCTATGGGGATGTGGATCTGGTGATTTCCTGCGGCGATCTATCCTATATGTATCTGGAATACGTCATATCTACCCTGAACAAGCCGTTGTACTTTGTGCATGGAAATCATGATCCCGAGGAAGAGCTGAATCTAGGACAGCCCCGCTCATACCCCCACGGTGGGTTGAACTTGCACCTCGGGATCTACCGCCGGCATGGACTTCTGCTGGCGGGAGTAGAGGGCAGTATTCAATATAACCGCCGAACTCCGTATCAGTACTCTCAGGCAGGTTTCTGGTCTTATGTCCTCCGACTTGTGCCCGGTCTGCTGTATAACAGACTACGTTATGGCAGATTCCTGGATGTCTTTGTCTCCCATGCTCCTCCCCACGGGTTCCATGAGGGATCTGATTGGACCCATCAGGGCATCAAAGCCTTTCGCTGGCTGCTTGATACTTTTCAACCTACCTGCCACTTGCATGGCCATATCCACCTTTATTTTCCGGACCAGGCCAGGGAGTCCTCCCTGGGACGGACACGGATCATCAACGCCTTCCAATCAATTGTGGTGGAGATCCCTGGACATACCTCTCGGTCAGATTCCGAATAGGGTCAGCGGCAGATCAGGATTGGCAGCTGGATTTCCCGCAGTACTTCATCCACTTTGCTTCCAAGCACGACATCTCTCAGGACATTTCCCCCGTAGCCGCCGATCATCACCAAGTCAATCTCCCGCTCGTGTTTAAGATCGGCGATCGCTGTGGCGACTGGATCCTCCCGAAGCAGGAAATCAGTTGTAATGGGAAACTGGGAGAGATACTCCTGAGCCTCCCTCTGGATCTCCTCCGGGTTGGTCAGGCCATCAGAACTGGTCAGGACCGCCAGCTTGGAACCATACTGCGAGCCGAAGTAGGCCGCAATGTACATAGCTTCCCAGGATTTTATGCTCCCATCAAATGCCAACAGAATGGAATGTATACCGGTTGGAGGGGAAGGTACTGAGAGAATAGGGACCGGGCAGTTGCGGATGATCGTGATCAATCCAGAACTAAGCCGGGTGATGGCTTTATCCCCAGGAGGATGGTTGAGCGGCAGTAGAATCAGATCCGCAAACCTGGCCTGATCACAGAGGATTTTACCGACCTCTCCTGCGACTATTTTAAAATCGAATTGAGGAATGCCAGCTTGCTGGCAGCGCTGGTAAAAAGGCTCTTGAAGCTCGCTGTGATCGCCCGGGTCATCTCCTTCCTGTTCTGGATGGATATGGAGGCCGTGCAGCCGGCTGTTCTCCAGGTGGGACAATTGGATGCCCATCTCCAAGGCATGCCAGGCATTATCGCTGTCATCGAGGGCGATGATCAGATCATTGAAAAGGTGCTGAAGAACGGTCATGCGGGCTAGTTTGTTGCGCCAGGTGCCCGGGGGCGGTCCGCTTTCCAGACTATCCGGCATCAGCCAGCTGATCAACTGGCGGAGTTTGTTCAGGATTGACTGGGAGCGCTGACCGTGCTTTTCTGAGAGGTCACTGATGGCCGCTTCTGTTCCGATATCCCATCCAAGCTGATCTGCGAGCGCAGCCCGGTGGTCTGCGGCCCACAGGTAGAGGTCTGTCACCGTTCGATCGGGAAAGTCATCCAGAAGGCCGCGTTTGTTGATGATGTTCACAGTAGGTTGGAATATCTCCTCAAACCAATGAACAGCGGCTTCCTGGAAGGGGATCTCCCGCTGCTGTTCAACTCCCATGAAATAGCGGTGGACCGCAATGTGTTCTAGCAGCGTGGGATAAGCCCCTGGTTTGGTCGCGGTCAGGTCTGCCCCCGGTTTGAGTTTATCCAGATTGGTCTTGTCCAGGAAATTGACCAGTTCAGATTTGATGATCAGATCATCTGGAGTGACATCTGGAGCCAGATCTACTTTGGTTTCCACCGCGGTGACAAAGGCTTGGATGGTCTTATTCCCCATCTGCCTGGCGACGGAGACCCGGTGGTTTCCATCCTTGACAAAATACACTTTCCCGATCTGGTAGACTTCGATCGGCGGCAGACCGGAAAGCCCCTGGGAGGTGGCCATGACTCGCGCCCAGCGCTTTTCATCGATCGCAGATTTAGGTAGATATTTCCTGGTGAAATCGTGGTACCTGCCAACGCTGCCGACAATGGCATCCAGGGGGATCTCTTCCAAGCGCTGGGGACTTTTCTCTATCGCTTGCAGCTGTTGACGGACCTCTTCGTAGGACAGCAGATCACTTTTTTGAGGGGTGCCGCTGATGCGTGCCAGCAGTTCATCAATGGCCGCTTTTCGGCGGGCTTTCCGATAATCCTCTAAGGCCTTGATGTAGTAGTTTCTGAACATAGGCGACCTGGCAGATTCAGGCTCTTGCTCATGATAGTGATCTGGGTGGCTGAGCCATCTTTATGATACCAAATCCTGCCCAGCAGGGAGGCATGGTTTTCGGACAGCCTGCTTCCAGTCTGGTACACTACAGTTAGCAGTGGTCAATGCGGGGAGGTTGAGGCATGAAATATGTCAGCGTAACGGAAATGGTGGCGGTGGAAAAGGCAGCTGATCAGGCGGGACATTCCTATACGGCCATGATGGAAGAAGCTGGCAGAGGATTAGCCGAGATCATCCAGGATCGATACTCCCACCTGGCAGGGAAGAAAGTCCTTGCCCTGGTGGGATCTGGTAACAATGGCGGTGATGCCCTGGTTGCCCTGGACTATCTGCTGCGTTGGGGCTGGATGGGCAGTGCCCTGCTGCTCCGCAAGCGGCCAGATGGAGATCCTCTGCTCAGCAGGGTAACCAACCAGGGTGGAGAGGTGCGGAATGCCAGCGATCCAGATGCACTGGACAGCATCCTGGATGAGGTGCTTCTCGATGTAGAAGTACTTCTTGACGGTATCCTGGGAACAGGTGTCAAGCTGCCCCTCAGAGAGCCGCTGGATGCCTGCCTGGCTGTTGTGGGAAGGCACCTGGCAAGCAGCAGTCATCCAACGAGCGTGGTCGCCGTTGACTGCCCCTCTGGGGTCGATTGTGATAGTGGAGAAGCCGCGCCCATGGTATTGAAAGCGGACCTGACCGTGACCATGGCGGCCGTTAAGGCCGGGCTGCTCAAGTTCCCAGCTTATAACTATGTCGGCGATCTTCAGGTAGTGGATATAGGCCTGCCCGATGGGCTTTCCGCGTGGGAAGGAATCACTCGCGAGGTCATCGAGGCTGACTGGGTTGCGAAAAATATCCCTCCCAGGCCACTCAACGCCCATAAAGGCACTTTTGGGACGGTTCTGGTCCTGGCTGGTTCCGAGCAATTCCCGGGAGCTGCGATACTCTCCAGCCGATCTGCCTACCGGGTTGGCGCCGGGTTGGTAACCGTGGGTATACCGCGGAGCATCTACTCGGCGCTGGTCAAATCTGTCCCTGAAGCAACCTGGATCGTGCTCGAGGATGGGAACGAAGGCATTAAGGCTTCGGCTGTGGACCAGGTCCGGGAAGAGCTGGGGAAGCCAACTGCCTTCCTAATAGGACCAGGATGGGGAAGCGGCAGTTCTACCAAGGCGTTCTTAGCGGATGTACTGGCGCTACCCGGATTGCCTCCCCTTGTCCTCGACGCGGATGGTTTGAGATTGCTTTCCAGCCTGCCTGACTGGCCCAGCAGGCTTCCTCAGGGCAGTGTGCTGACTCCCCATCCGGGAGAGATGTCCGTTCTCTGCGGCTTGACCATACCTGAGATCCAGGCGGACCGGATTGCCACTGCTGAGAGATTCGCCAGGGAGTGGTCCCAGATCGTCCTCCTGAAAGGAGCCCATACTGTGATCGCCGCTCCTAATGGACAGACCAGGATCTTGATCTCAGCTGAACCTGCCCTGGCACGGGCTGGTAGTGGTGATGTGCTGGCAGGGATGATCACGGGTTTGATCGCCCAGGGAATGGCACCATTTTCAGGAGCCGCTGCTGGCGCCTGGCTCCACGCCTCAGCTGGCAGGATCGCGGAGAAAGGGGTGGGAAGCCCGGCAGGGGTTCTGGCCGGAGATATCTCGCAGGCGATTGGCCAGGCTCTGGGCGATCTGGTTAAATAAACAGACCTGTCCTGATGCTGCTGGACAGGCCCGTCTATAGTTCGGTATTTGCGGGGGAAATCAGGCTTTCCCTTCTTCCTCTTCTTCCCCTTTCTTCACGCTCTTTGCGACCTTGTCGATCTTCTGTTTTTGCTCTTCCAGGATAACGCGGCCCTGTTCCTGAAGATGCTTGGCCTGGTCCTGCAGTTTCTGGGAATACTCCTGGGCTGCTAGACGTGCTTCCTCCGCAGCTTGCTCAGCTCGCTGGCGGGCATCATCGACTGTCTCCAAAGCCTTGTCCCGGATCTCGATTCCTTTGTCCAGGATCACCTTCCTGGTTTCCTCGCCCGATTGGGGCGCCAGCAGTAGAGCAGTGATCGCTCCGGCGATCCCGCCCAATAGAAGTCCCGACATAAATGCACCAAATTCATTGCTGTTATCAGACATCACTCACACTCCTCGCTAAATTGGCTAGATGATCACTATTTTTCGGTTTTGAAAAAACCAAGGATCCTGTTCAAACCTGCCAGGTATTGATTCAGCTTGAGTACTGGTTCGACCATGTGCTCGCTGAGAAATGCGGCGGTTCCCTTGAGTGTGTTGGCGGTTTGATTGGTTGAGTCCAGGATGGGTTTTATCTCGTTCTGCAGCAGTAAGGTCAGCCGGGCCAGTTGAACGATAAGCACGATCATCACGATCCCGATCAGCAGGAATTCCAGGGCCATGAAGATGATGAAGATGTCCCTGACCCGACCGGTATCGGTTCCTGGCTGCAGCAGGAAAACCAAACCGGTAATGAGCAGACCCAAAACCAGGATGGCGCCGATGATCAATCCGACCTTGCTGCCGGAAGATGGCGCCTCTTCGCTTTCAGGACCATTGTCTGGAATCTGTTCCAGAGAGATGGTGTCACGCAAGTTGGGGGGAGACTCTGTCATAGTAGTCGATTATAACATATTCTAAGACCGCGCATTTTGCAGGTCGTTTTCCTCCAGGTAGCCTGGCTGCTGCTGCCTGGGTGGGGTGGCGGAGACGATAAAAGCCTGTCTGCGAAGACAGGCTTTTATCGATCAGGTGGAGATGGCGGGAATTGAACCCGCGTCCGAAAGATTTCACCACTCGGATGTCTACAAGCGTAGGCAATTGTTGGTTTTATCAGGGGGACTACAACTGCCCAAAGTCACTCCTGATTAGCCGCTGGGACCCGAAAGCCCCGCTTGACCGGACCAGCGGCGTCATCCGGCTGCACTCCCGCTTTGTGACGTTCATGTTCCTCCAGCAGGAGTTAGGAGAAGATGAACGAGATTGCATCGAGGCAATCGTCTGTTCAACCCCTTGCTTAGGCAGCGAGGGGAAGAGCAGCATAGTCAGTGCGGTTGGCACTTAAGGTTTTGCGCTGATTTTACGAGAACGGCGCCTCTCGGCTCGCAATCCGGGGCCAAGCTCTTCCGTCGATACCTGTCATCCCCAGTACAGGGATTATAACACAGGGAGCTGTCCTTGATCCGTCCTGGATATTAGAATCCTCTCAGAATCAATCTACCTTCCCTCGCCTTGCGGGGCGGTTTGGAGGGGGAGGGCTTCGATGCAGTCCTCGTGCAGTCCGCAGTTCATATGCCAGCACCGTCCATCGCTGTTAATCATTTGATTAGCTTCCTGCGGTCCCCAACTGCCGGGTTCATAGACAGCGAGGTCATCGGTATCGGGATCCTCCCAGGAATCGATCAGGGGATCGATGATGGACCAAGCGGATTCAATGGCATCGCTTCTGGTGAACAGTGAAGGATCGCCATCAATGGCTTCGCTCAACAATCTCTCATAGGCGCCTGGCAGTTTTGTCCCGGCGAAGAAATGCTGGTAATGAAATTCCATGTCCACCGGGATCATATTTTGTTCGGAATCGGGTTCCTTAGCCTGGAATTTAAGGTGGATGCCTTCATCGGGCTGGATGCACATCGAGAGGATGTTAGGTGTGATCGTCTCCGAGTCGGACAGGCCAAACATCAAGTGGGGCGGTCTTTGGAACTGGATGGTGATCTCTGTGGCTTTCCGCTTCAAAGACTTTCCAGAGCGCAGGTAGAAGGGAACTCCATGCCAGCGCCAGTTGTCTATATAAAGCTTGAGAGCTGCAAAGGTCGGTGTGCGGCTGTTATCGGCAACACCATGCTCGGAACAGTAGCCGAGGTATTGTCCCGCCACCGAGTTTTCCCGCTGCAAGGGGCGGATAGAACGCAGCAATTTCACGCGTTCATTGCGTATAGCGTCAGCGTTAAAGGAGGCTGGCGCTTCCATGGCAACCAGGGATAGCAGCTGCAGAAGATGGTTCTGGAACATATCTCGCAGGATGCCGGCTTTATCGTAATATCCTGCCCGATGGCCCACAGCCACACTCTCCGCTACTGTGATCTGCACGTTGTCAATATATCGCCGGTCCCAGACAGGCTCAAAGATGGTATTGGCGAAGCGGAAGAACAAGATGTTCTGGGCAGTTTCCTTGCCGAGGTAGTGATCGATCCGATATACCTGGTCTTCTGAGAAGACTTCGTGGATGATCTGGTTCAATTCTTGGGCGGTCTTGAGATCCCTCCCGTAGGGTTTTTCAACGACTACGTGCCGCCAAGGCGCAGACGGGGAGTCATCCTGGTTGGCTAGTCCAGAACGTCCAAGATTGAGGATAGCCTGCTGGTAAACAACGGGCGAGATGGCCAGGTAATACAGCCTGTTGGCTGGTTGATCCTCTATATCGGACAGCAGGTCGGACAGCTTTCGGTAATCATCCAGGTTGGTGAGATCACCACTCCGGTAGTGGATCGCTTCCGAAAACTCATCCCAGCTTTGCGCCTGGTAGTCGTCCGGGCTGAATTTCTGGATTCCCTGGCGCAGGTGCTCCCGGAACTCCTCATCGCTGTAGGAGGAACGACTGGTCCCCACGATCCGGATCTGCGGCAGCCGATCCTTGCGATATAGGTTGAAGAGTGCTGGAATGAGTTTTCTCTGGGTTAGGTCGCCGGATGCCCCAAAGATCAGGATCGAGGTCGGGTGTTCATTTTCCATGGATCAAGCTCCATAAACGGGAATTGCACTTCCGTGAATATCATCAGCTGCAGGAGAACACAGAAAGTGGATCACCTCAGCCAGGGAAGCAGGACTGACCCAGCGGGATGTGTCCGCGTCTGGCATAGCCTGGCGGTTTTCTGGCGTGTCGATCGTTCCCGGTATCAGGCAGTTGGCATTGATGCCGCTGGACTTCAGTTCAGCTGACATGGATTCGGTCAGCCTCAGCACAGCGCTCTTGGCCGCGCTGTAGGCGCTCATCCGGGCCTTTCCTTGAAAGGATGGACGGGCACCGATGGTGACGATCTTGCCCCTCTTGGCCCGGACCATATGGGGGATGACCGCCCTGGTGATGTTCAGCAGGGTTGTGAGGTTGAGGTCGAACATTCTTTGCCAGGTTTGGTCACTGAGCTCCGCGACCGTCTCACCCATGCTGAAGCCGCCTACAGTATGGATCAGGCAGTCGATCCGTCCGAATTGCTCAAGCCCGCTAGCCACAGCCTGCTGGACAGCTTGTCTGTCCCGCAGATCAATACCTGGCAGCAGCAGGTTGCCAGGAGACTCTTGCAGATCAGGGAAACGTTCAGCCAGTCTTTCCTTGTGGTGATCGATCAATATCAATGAGGCTTTGTCCTCGACGAACCGCCGGACGACTGCGCTGCCGAGATTTCCGGCAGGTCCAGTGACCAGCACTATTTGTCTCTCTGTCATCCAATCCTGTCCTATCTCATTCTAATTCAAGTGTATGCCCCCGGTGATTGCGTATAGCCCAAGGCAATATAGCGCCCATCTTTTCCAATCCCCTCATCGCAGCTACCATAACAAAAGTCCTGTGAACGAGGTCATGCCCTATCAGCCTGGGTTTTAAATTTTTTCTGATGGGAACACATAAAAGAATTCCACATCTTTAGATGCGAAGAGCGGTCCAGTTCTTACATATTCCCCTGGCAGCCTAGTTTATTCCCACTCAATGGTTGCAGGTGGTTTGCTGGTGATATCGTAGACGACCCGATTCACACCGGGCACCTCGTTGACGATGCGGTTGGCGGTAATGGCCAATAGTTCGGCTGGCAGCCTGGACCAATCCGCGGTCATGAAATCATCCGTGGTGACCGCTCTCAGTGCCAGCACGTTTTCATAGGTGCGCTGGTCGCCCATCACCCCGACTGTTTTGACCGGGAGCAGGACTGCAAATGCCTGGGATGAACCTCCCCCAATCTGGCCGGGCTGCACCCGGAGCAGGTCTGCTGCTCGGAGCTCCTGAAGGAAGATCGCGTCTGCTTCCCGGAGGATGCCAATCCTCTCCGGGGTCACCTCTCCCAGGCAGCGGATTGCCAGGCCGGGGCCGGGGAAAGGCTGGCGCCAAACCAGCTGCTCTGGCAGTCCCAATTCCAGGCCGATCTTCCGGACCTCATCCTTGAATAGATATCTGAGCGGTTCGATCAGGTAGAAGTCCATTGACTCTGGAAGCCCCCCCACGTTGTGATGGGTCTTGATGGTCTGAGCCTCGTTCCGGTCAGGGGCTGCAGATTCGACCACGTCAGGATAGATCGTGCCTTGAACAAGGTACTTGGCATGATCCAAGCGGCTGGCTTGCTCCTCGAAGATCCTGATGAACCGGTTGCCGATCAGGGCTCTTTTTTGTTCAGGATCCGTGATCCCTGCCAGGTCCTGGAAGAACAGCTCAGCAGCCTTGACAGTGTGAAGGTTAATGGACAAGGTCTTGCCCAGTGCGGTTTGAACAGAATCGGCTTCGCCTTTCCTCAGCAATCCGGTATCCACGAAGATCGCGTCCAGCTGGCTGCCGACTGCGCGCTGGACCAGAGCGGCAGCAACACTTGAATCCACACCACCGCTGACAGCCGTGATCACGCGCTGAGCTCCTACCGCTTCCCTGATCTGCTCCACGGATTGCTGGATGATCGAGGCAGGGGTCCAGGCAGGGTCCAGTTCGCAGATCTTGAACAGGAAATTGGCAATGATCTGCTTACCGATCGCTGTATGTTTCACCTCGGGGTGGAACTGGACTCCGTAGAGTTGGCGTTCCTGGTTCCCCATGGCGGCGATGGGCGTGTTGGTCGTAGAAGCCAGCAGAGTGAAACCTGGCGGTATCTTGGTGATCTGGTCCCCATGCGACATCCAGACCTGGTGGTTTCCAGCTGGGAGCAGCGAATTCACATCCGGTACCTGCAGCAGGGCAGGGCCGTATTCCCCGGCAGCAGCGGCGTTGGTCTCCCCGCCCAGGGCTGCCGCCATGGCCTGCATCCCGTAGCAGATACCGAGAATAGGGACCTCCAGTTCTAACAGGAAGGGGGATATCTCTGGGGCACCTGGGGAGTAGATCGAATCAGGACCGCCGGAGAGGATAATACCCTGGGGCTGGATGCCTTCCACTTCGGAACGGCTGATATTCCAGGGAAGCTGCAGGGAATAGACCGAGTGCTCCCTGACCGCCCGGGTGATCAGTTGGGTGTACTGGGATCCATAATCCAGGATCAGGATAGGCGCTTTATCCATTATTTATAGAAGACAATCTCATCCTCTGTCATCGATTTAATGCGTGCCAGGGAGTGCACCACCAGCCCCATTTCCTCCAGATGGCGGCGGCCTTCCTCGAAGGTCTTTTCGATCAGGGTACCAACTCCAACGACCGTGGATCCGGCAATTTGGGCCAGCTGGATCAAGCCTTCGATGGTCTTTCCTGTAGCCAGGAAATCATCGATGATCAACACGCGCTCACCTTTCCCCAGGTATTCCGGCGATACGATCAGTTCGACCATCCTACCCTTGGTGTGGGAGGGCGAGAGCGTGAGCAGGACCTGATCTGGCATGGTGATCGGTTTGTGCTTCCTGGCGAATACGACCGGGATCTGCAGATGCAGTCCAGCTGATACAGCGGGGGCAATTCCGGAGATCTCTGCAGTGAGGATCTTGGTTGCCTGATGATCTTTGAAGATCCTGGCGAACTCTTTTCCGGCTTCGTTCATCAGAACGGGATCTACCTGGTGGTTGATGAAGCCGTCCACTTTCAATATTCCGTTGCCGATATACTGTCCCTCGTTCAGAATCCGCTGCTTCAGTAATTCCATGGGCCCTCCCTGTGAGAATTTCCCTCAGTATACACTGAAATAAAGCCGGGGGATCTGAACTTAAATGAAAACTCCCGGCACCAGACTGATCCCGGGAGTCTCAGGGGCTCGTTGCAGTTCAACTAGCCTTTGGTTGGCATGTATCGGGCGAGTTTTAAGGCCAGGTTTGAGAGCGGCAGGCTCTGAAGCCAAACCTTTCCGGGACCCTTAAGCATCGCCAGGAAAAGACCCTCCCCCGCAAACAGCACGTTCTTGAGGCCTTTGACAGCGGTAATATCGTAATCGACGGTTGGTTCGAACATGGCGATATGGCCGGGATCGACCTGCAAACTCTCGCCGGTTCCCAGCTCCACCATCCGCACTTCACCCGGGATCTCAACGAAGGCAGTGCCGGGTCCACTGATCTTCTGCAGGATGAAGCCTTCCCCGCCAAATAGACCGGCGCCAAGTCTTTTCCGGAAGTGCATCTCGATGCTGACGGATTCTTCAGCGCACATGAAGGCGTCTTTCTGGCAGATGATCTGCTCTCCCGCTGCCAGCGGGACAGCGATGACCTTACCCGGCGCTTCCGGTGTAAAGGTGATCAAGCCGTCAGGGCTCTTGCAGGTATAGGTGGTCAGGAACAGCGACTCCCCCGCCAGCATTCTTCCCAGTCCTGCCCCCAAACCACCCCGTGTGCTGGTGTCCATCTCAAATGTCCCTCTCATCCAGGCCATGCCCCCCGATTCTGAGTAGATGGATTCACCTTGCTTGAGGTGGATGTCCACCGATTCCATCACAGTGCCGCTGATCTTATAGTCCATCATTCCTCCTGATTGTTGTGGCTGGTGCCGGTTGTCGGTCAAGAACAGATTGAACTACCCGATTTGAAACCATCCGGTAAAATAGAATTCCATTAAATATATCATACGGAATTTAAGCTGAAATGTTGTATATCGGGGAACTCGCTGCCATCATCACCTCAATCACCTATGCGGTGAACTCTGCTTTGTTCACTGTTGCCGGCAGAAAGGTCGGCTCGATGGTGGTCAACCGCGTCCGGCTCTTGGCGGCCTGCATCTTCCTGGCACTTGGCCATTGGATCTTCATCGGCTTACCCTGGCCGGCTGGGGCAGGATGGGAGCGCTGGCTGTGGTTGGGAAGCTCAGGGATCGTTGGCCTTGTCCTGGGGGATGCCTTCCTGTTTCAGGCTTTCATCTGGATCGGCCCCAGGATTTCGATGCTGATGATGAGCCTGGCACCTATCATCGCTGCCGTGACCGCCTGGGTCCTCCTGGAGGAGAAGCTCTCCGGAATGCAGATCATGGGCATCCTGGTGACTCTGACAGGTGTTGCCTGGGTTATTTTGGAGAAGAATCAGCGCAGCAAAGAAGCGAACAAGGATTATCTGCGGGGGATCCTGTTCGGTTTAGGGGCAGCCACCGGCCAGGGGTTGGGGCTCGTACTGGCTAAACCTGGATTGCAGGGAAGCTTTTCAGCCCTCAGTGGGAATTTCATCCGGATGACCTCAGCCTTCCTGGTGATGGGACTGATCACTATCTTGCAGGGGAAATTGAGGGAAACTTACCAGCAGGTCCGCGCCCATCCCCGGGCTCTGGGAGCCATCGTTGGTGGGGCATTTTCTGGTCCCTTTATCGGAGTCTCTCTATCGCTGTTTGCTCTCCAGCATACCAGCATTGGGGTGGCCAGCACCCTGGTATCTCTTACGCCGATCTTCCTGCTCCCAGTGGAGGCGCGGTTCTTCCATGAGCGTGTTGGTTGGGGGGCGGTAGCGGGAACCATTGTGGCTCTGCTGGGTGTGGCCGTGCTGTTCCTGTTCTAGTTTTCGGCTCCAGTCTTTTTAGCCCGTGCTATAATGCCTAAATCTGGAGGAGATGGATTTTCGGTAATTGCTGGAGGAATGATGTACAAGACACATACTTGTGGTGAATTGAGAGCTGCTGATGTCGGGAAGGAAATATCCTTGGCGGGTTGGGTTGACCGCGTCCGGGACCTGGGTGGTGTGAGGTTCATTGACCTGCGGGATCGTTTTGGAGTGACCCAGATCGTATCCAATCCTGAGACCTCCCCGGAAGTGCACCAGGCCTTGGACCCGGTCAGGACCGAGTGGGTCATCCGTGCTGTTGGCACGGTCCGCAAGCGCCCGGACGGGATGGAGAACAAAGACCTGTCCACCGGAGAGATCGAGGTCGAGCTTTCCCGGGTTGATGTCTTGAACCCTGCTCAGACACCCCCGTTCCTGATCAACCAGGAGGAGGAAGTCGACGAGCAAACCCGCTTAAAGTACCGCTATCTTGACCTGAGGCGGCCCAGGATGCGGGATAATATCATCCTCCGCCACAAGATCGTGGCCTTTATTCGCAGATACCTGGATCAGAAGGATTTCCTGGAAATCGAGACGCCTATCCTCTTTAAAACCACACCTGAGGGTGCCCGGGACTATATCGTACCTTCCCGGGTGCATCCAGGACAGTTCTATGCGCTTCCGCAATCTCCCCAGCAGCTGAAGCAGATGCTGATGGTGGCAGGTATGGAGCGCTACTTCCAGATCGCTCGCTGCTTCAGGGATGAGGATCAGCGAGGTGACCGCCAGCCGGAGTTCACCCAGCTGGATATCGAGATGTCCTTTGTTGACAGGGAAGATGTCATGGATCTGCTGGAGGGTCTCTACACCAGCCTAGTCAAGGAGGTCGTTCCTCAAAAACGAGTCTTAGAGACTCCCTGGCCGCGGCTCACATACAGGCAGGCCCTGGACAGGTATGGGAAGGACAACCCTGATATCCGTTTTGGCTGGGAGCTTGTGGATATATCCGACCTCGCACCAGGATCAGGCTTCAAAGTCTTCGCCGACACTATTTCCCGAGGTGGAACTGTCCGGGGAATCAATGCCAAAGGTTTAGGCGACTACAGCCGGAAACAGATCGACGAACTCACCGAGTACGTGAAGACCTATGGGGCAGGCGGCCTGGCTTACCTGGCTCTCACTGAGGATGGTGAGGAACGGTCCTCCTTTGCGAAATTCCTGGCGCCGGGAGTCAAGGAGCAGCTGATCTCCCGTATGGATGCAGCCGCTGGCGACCTGCTGTTATTTGTGGCGGATAAGCCAGAGGTCGTTTTTGAGAGTCTGGGCAGGCTGCGTGAGGAACTCAGGGATCGCCTGGACCTGGTAGATAAGGACCTGCTCGGGTTCTGCTGGGTCATCGATTTCCCACTGGTGACCTACAACCACGAAGAGGAACGCTGGGATCCCAGCCACCACCTGTTCACGTCACCGATGATGGAAGACGTCCAAATGCTGGATAAGGATCCCTCGCAGGTGAGGGGAGCGCAGTACGACCTGGTTCTGAACGGCTACGAGATCGGCGGTGGATCGATCAGGATCCATAAAGCGGATCTCCAGGAAAAGATCTTTGAACTGATTGGCCTGGACATGGATGTGGCACGGGAGAGGTTCGGTCATATGCTGACCGCCTTCTCTTACGGGACCCCACCCCACGGCGGGATCGCCTCGGGGATCGATCGGTTGTGCATGCTGCTGGCGGATGAACCCAATATCAGGGAAGTGATCGCTTTCCCCAAGAACCAATCAGCCCGGGACCTGATGGGAAATGCGCCTTCTGAAGTGGAACCAAAGCAGCTGGAGGAGCTGCATATCAAACTGGATTTGGATTGAGATCGGAAATCAGGGAAATGCTGGTTTTGCCCTATTCAGCAAAGCCTAGCTATGGTAAATTGTTACCACCCTACTGTGTTCGCGATGTGATCAAAGTGTTTTGAGCCAACACCAACTTCTAGGGGTCCTACATTGAGGGACGTACGCGATAGGCCTGAGCCAAGGCGAAAATCCTGATGCGGATCCCAATCTGCGAAAGCAGGTTCAAGCCTAAATCACACACGGCATGGTGGGGTGTTTTGTTTTAATAGAGGGGATATCCCGAATCGTTCAGCCCCTGTCGTTTATAAGGAAAGAATCGATCCTGCA
>JBGCVQ010000019.1:0-4395 GCA_045888315.1 Anaerolineales bacterium
CCAGGTCCATCCTGTCCCGGGTCTGATGATACTCCTCCACGCCAAACTGCAGGAACGTCTCCATCCGCTCCCAGGCTGCCGCCTCGCCCGCAGGGAACAGAGGCTCTTCTGCTCCGGATGGGATCTTTTCTCCAGGGATGGCCGGGATGGTGGGAATCACCTTCGGAGGTGGGATGGCCGGCATTTCCGGCTTGACTGCCAGCCAATTCCGCTTAAAGGGAGTAAATACCGTATAGGGTTTACCGTTTGATTTCATGCCTGCCAGCGGATGCAAGCCCAGCTGACCCTGGATCATCTTCAACGGCAGGAAACCCCCTACCAGGACACCGCGTAAACGGTCATAAGGCGTGAAATCTTCCTCGGCGTAGATACTGTCAGCCCCTGTCTCCTTAAGCAGGCCAGCCAGGACATCCGCCGGTTTGCCGCTCCGCACCACCAGGTAGCTTCCGCGCTCGCGCAATGCCTGATCCAGGTTTTCCAGATTCTTCCACAAGAATTTCTTGCGCCGGTCGGGCGTTCCCGCCAGCAAAGGTGGATCCAGAATGAAAACGGGCAGCACACTGCCGTGTTCCAGGGCTTTAGATAAAGTAAGGTTATCCCTTAACCTCAGATCCCTTCGCAGCCACCAGATCGCGCTCATTTGATCCTGTTCAACTCCTTCAAAGTGGCCAGCAAATCCTCATTAGCCGGGATATCCGACATATCGTGGCCGTAATGTGCGAAGCGCACCACGCCTTGTTTATCAATGACCACCAAAGCGGGCATCCTGCCCAATTTAAACAGGTTGACCTCCTGCCCGTAGAGTTTCAAGACACTGTGCTGCGGGTCCGGGATCCCAATGAAGGGAAGTTGGTTCTCCGCGAAATACGCTTGAAAAGCCTCACGTTTTTCTGGGCCAACCGCGATGATCACAGTATCAAGATCAACAAATTTCTGATAGTCTTGACGCAACTGCGCCATGTGCCGGCGGCAGAACGGTCACATGAATCCGCGGTTGAAAACCAAAACTAGATTCTTTTTACCCAGGAATTCCTTGGGGCTGAACTCCTTTCCCTGGTGATCGGTGAGCCGGAAATCGGGAGCAGGCATATTCACCGTTATTCTTGGCATGAATCCTCCACTCATTGAGATTCTGTTGATTATCGAGTATGGGTTCCCCAATCAAATCAGGGACACACCTTGTGGATCTTACTGAGCATTTGTTCAGTGACCTCGTCCATCCGGGAAGAGAAATCCCACTGAAATAAGTTCACGGGCGTGATAACGATGGCTACTTCCTCTTCCCGGTATTTCAGCAAATTGCGGGCCAGTGGATTATCGCTTCCTCCCAGGTAGCGCTGGATCAATTCCTCCAGGATGTTCGCGCCTAGTTCCGGGACAATGCTGGCACGGGCCTGGCCGCGTAAACCGCAGTAGGGAGGGGTGTCTGCCGCAATCTCAAAAGCGCAGTGAGGCTCGGATTCCAGGTAGGAAACCACGCGCGCTGATCGCCGGGAAGCACAGTACAGCTTCCCTCCCCGGTGCAAGAACCACAGTGAAAGCACCACAGGCCAGCCGCTGCTCGTCCGGCAAGCCAGCCTCACTGGAATATGCTTGAGGTTCAGGAAATCTTGAAAATCAGCTAGTTGAAGCGGCATGGAGACCTCCCCTGCCTATTGATAGCTTTATTATGCCGTAATTTTGCCCGCTGGGTATTCTTATCCTCGCTGGGTGGCCTGACTGGTATCGTTGGCCGGATGCCGTATTGTCCTCTCTTGCTCACGAGAGGCTTGCTCCCAGGAATAAAATCGAAGGAAATGCTGATTGTGCCCTTAAAATCCCCGCTGCTGTCCCTGCCAGGGCGGTGGTGCCTCCGCGCTGAATTCCTCCACGCTGGGCCCGCCCAACTGCTGCAGGCGCCAGACGCCGTACAGGTAGCTGACGACCAGGATCAAGATCGTGAAGGGCCATCCCAGGATGGTTTGCACCAGGCCCAGGGAACCAACCTCTGCTTTCAGGTAGAGCCAGTACTCTAAACCCAGCCTGGCTCCGAAACTCAAGGTCCACAACAGAGTCACTTCTACGTAGGCCGGCAGGATCCGTTCATGCCAGTACCAGGCAAGGGGCCATCCCCGCGTTAAATGGCTGGTCAGCGCCGCCAGCGGGCGTCTGATCACCACACTGACTGCCAAAAAGAGAACTGTCAAACCGCTGGTGATCAAGCTGGGAAGGAAAAAGCCCACAGCAGAATTGCTGATCAGGGCGAAGACTCCAGCCAGGGCAGCCGCTCCCAGACCTCCCAGGGCGTAGTATTGATTGCCTTTGCGGATGACCCTTACCAGGAAGATCACCACAGCAGTTCCCAACGAGACTGCCAGGGAAGGCAGTATACCCAGCAAGGGAGTCAGAAACAAAAAGATCAAGGCAGGCAGGACGGTGTCCAGCAAATGCATACCCCTGCCGGAAAGGACCGACAGCAGCTCCTCCTTGACCTCGGTCAGCCTATCCATGGGCGTGTTTACCCATCCAGAACCGCGGCCAACTCCCCTGGCTGCGAGCCAGGGTGATCAGCACATACAGGCTGGCTGTGAAAAAACCCAGCACCATCATCAGCACCACCCAAACAATGGCCATGGCGTTTGACTCCTCGCGATATACGATCCAGGCTGAAAAAAGGATAAACCCTGTGTAGAGATCCACCAAAGAAACAATACCCCAGGGATTCTGGAGGATCTTCCCCCCATCGACTCCGAAATCGCCCACAGTAAATCCATAGATCAGCACACCGGTCATGGCGATCAAACCCAATCCGGCTATATATTGAGCTGCTTTCATCATATCTCTCCCTAGAGCACCAGGATGATGCCCAGAACCAATTCCACAATAAAACTAATGATATTCGAGCTAACAGGTGATTTGTCGATCAGAATTGAGATCCCGCGGACCAGGGCCATTACCAGATAGGTAATACCCAACACCGCGTATGTCTGGGGTAAGTTGAAATAGATCACCGCCGCCCCCAAGCCGATGAACAGCGCCCCGAGGATAGTCCGGATCTCGCTGATGCCCCGCCCTCCCTGGGGCTCTAAGCCGGTAAACCCGGGCACTTTCAATGGCCAGAACAGGGAAACCAGACCTGTTACGATGGTTGCTGCAGCCGCTGCGATCTTCAGATATTGAAGGATCATCTTCATTCTCCTTTGGGGGGTCTGGGGAACAGCACCGGCGTGCTGGCTTTATAAGCCTCATAGTCCGCCTGTCCGCCCCATTTTTCATCAGCCCTCTGTTCCAGCAAAGGCACGCCGCTGATGCGGGTCAGCAGGATGGTGATAAAGATTGGCGAGATCAAGGAAACCCACTGCCAGCCTCGCAGCACCGGCAGAGCAATGATCATCACGCCCACCCAGAGCACGATCTCACCGAAATAATTGGGATGGCGCGACCAGGCCCACAACCCGGTGTTGATGAACTGCCCTTGGTTTTCAGGATCTGCGCGGAAGCGGCTCTTCTGGCGGTCAGCTGTCACCTCTACCGCAAATCCGCTCAACCAGACCAGGACCCCGATGACCAGGAAAGCATCCGCAGGAACTCGCTCCTGCGATGTAATGACTGCCAGGGCAGCCGCCAGGGAAAAGGTAACCCATAAACCCTGCAAGGTCCAGGCTTGCAGGAAGCGGCCGAATGATCTCTTGATCTCCCTGAACCGGCGGTCTTCACCGGCTTTCTTGATGCGCATGAACAGGAAACTGCCCAGCCTCACTGCCCAAACCCCAACCAATGCCAACAACACCCAGGAACGAAGGTCCCGAACGGGCGTCAGGGCCACAGCCAGGAACATCACGCTCAGATAGGTGATGCTCCCAGCCAGATCATAGAATTTCTCAGTCTTGAGCAGATATGCCGGTATAAATGCCAACCACTGTATCACAAAGGCGGCCAGAACACCCAGGGCATAGATGGGCATGGAACCAAGCTTGTATCCACCCTGGCTTCCGGCCGCTGCCACTCCTAAACCCAGCAGGACAGCTATCAGCACCCCTGCATAATTCCGTAGATTCTCTTTATTCATCATTCCCTCGCTCGCGTAAAAGGCAGGGTTCAGCCCTGCCGCTTGGTGACCACTGCGTACCCGAAGGCGCCCGGACCGATATGCACACCGAGCACAGGCGTGATATCCATAGACAGTACCTCTCCTTCCGGCAGCAAACTTTCTATCTTCTGCTTGAATTCCTCAGCTTTCGCCTGAGCATTGCTGTGAAGCAGGGCAAAGCGCTCGATTGGTAAATGCTCCTCGAGCAATTTCACCAGTCTCTTCTCAGCCCGCAGACTGGTTCGAACTTTTTCCGAGCCTGGTTGGCCGTTCTCCATGGTGAGAATGGGCTTGATATGCAGCAGGCTGCCTAGGCCGTGCATGAA
>JBGCVQ010000020.1:0-13598 GCA_045888315.1 Anaerolineales bacterium
CGTAACTGCATGTCTTTCCTGCCGTTCACCACCCTGGAAGATGAGCTGGAAATCCATTCCGCCCCCAAGGTTGACACAGAGACTCTCCGCCCTGATATCGCAGGTGCTGTCTTCAATACCGTAGGTGACCAGGGTCTGGCCCTTCCGGAGTTCTGCACCGAGGCGGACGGCAGCAGGACTTTCCGCACAGGCGATCAGCGTCCCATCTGGCTGCAAGTTGCCCAGGAATTCCTGGAACGCTGCCTCAAATGAATCCGGCGTCGGGAAAATATCAGGGTGATCGTGTTCAATATTGGTGATCACAGCCAGCTGAGGATGCAGCCCCAGGAACATGTAATCGTACTCATCGGCCTCGATCACGAACAGTTCACCCTTTCCTGCCCGGGCGTTGGTACCCAGGTTCGCCACGACACCCCCCACAATGAAGGAAGGATCCAGGTTGAGGCTGGATAAGATCCAGGCCAGCATGGATGTGGTGGTGGTCTTCCCATGACTTCCGGCGACCGCTACCACGCTCTTCCCAGCTGTCAGGCGCCCCAGGAATTCCGAACGCTTCAAGACCGGGATGCCCGCTTGCCTGGCTGCCTGGACCTCTGGGTTGCTGTCCGGGACAGCGGAGGAACGGACTACCAGGTCCGCGCCGCTGATATTTTCCGCTCGGTGGCCTAGAATGACAGATCCGCCAGCTTCTTTAACAGCCTCGAACAGCGGGGAATCCAGCAGATCCGATCCGCTAACTCGCACACCCTGTTCCAGCAGTACTTTCGCTATCGCTGACAAACCAGTACCTCCAATGCCTATAAAATGGATATGCTCCATCAGATGAACACCACCAAAACGAACATGAATGCCACTACGACCGCAAAGAACAGACCGATCTGATTGCTGGCGAACACCGGGGGAAAGTATTTCAAGATGCTCACGGCAGCATCCCCCAGCGGCGTTCCTGGCTGGGGCGGCAGGATATAGGGCGAAAAAGGATAATGAGCTGCAGCCATGTACCACCACAAGCTGCCGACAATGAAGAATCCACTTCCCAAACCAAGCACAACACCCAGCAGGACATCCTGGACCCGCTCCCGGTTGGCCTTGTCTCGGATGACCGCCAGTCGAGGGGTCTGGTAGCCAAAAAATGCCAGCAAACCGATAATGACCGCCCGGGACCAGAACTGGATCCGGAGCTCATCCTGGATAGGCAGGGGCAGGGATTCAAAGGTAGCTCCTGGGTTGAGATTCTCCACTTTTGCCAATACATCTCCAAACGGGATCACATAAGGAGTGAATGATTCCAGGACGAATATCAAGAATAAGGCCAGGACCACGCTGAAGACAACCAGCAGTTCCTTGGCCCAACCCCGCATGGCTCCGATCAGGCCGAACAAGATCACGAACATCCAGAAGGCAGAAAGGATCGATATCATATCTGGATCCCTCCCCGCCGGCGTTCTGCCAGCTCGAATAAAGCCTGGCCGATCTGTTTCGCGGCATCTGGACGGGCCATTCCCCTCAGGGCCAGCCGCATATCGGTTCGGCGATCCGGATCGGCCATCAATGTCTGGATCTCGGGAAGCAGCCGCTCCGTTAGCTCTCCATCGTCGACGATCACCGCCGCGCCCCGCTCCGCAAGATAGCTGGCATTGGTTTTTTGGTAGCGCCAGGCATGCGGATAAGGCACCAAAATGGAAGGCAGCTCGAATAGCGGATATTCACCGAGGATGGATGCTCCGCTCCGCGATACAGCCAAGTCGGCACAACGCAGGGCCGCTCCCATTTCCTCATGGAGGAAGGGATAGATGTGGTAACCCTCCTGTTGGGAATAAGACAGCTTCTCCCGGCTGGCTGAGACCTCCTCCCAGTCCAGGCTCCCGGTAATATGCAGGACCTGCATTTCAGGCAAGAGCGTCGGCAGAATTGCCAGCACAGCTCGGTTGATAGATCGGGCCCCCTTGCTCCCACCAAATACCAGGAGGACTGGAGCATCCGATTTCAGATCCAGGGCCTGCAGGGCTCGCTCCCGGTCCCAGGACAGCATCTGGGAACGGACAGGATAACCAGTGACCATTCCTGGTTTGCCTGCCGGTGTGTGAAGGCGACTTTGCTCCACTGAAAGGGCGATCTTCTCAGCCAGATTGGCGATCACTTTGATAGCCAGGCCGGGTTCGATATCCGGCATGAAAACCAAGCTGGGAACGGACCTGCCCGCATAGGCAACTGGAACCGCCAGGTACCCACCCGTGAAGAACATCGCTTCCGGCTGGAATTCCCGGATGATGGTGCTGGCTTTCAGGTAGCCCTTGACTAGCTTGGTCAGGTTCCCAGGCAGGTTTTTCAAACCCACACCATGCAGTCCCGCAGCAGGGATGGTCTGAAAATCAATGTTCTGTCGGGAGACGATTTCTCCTTCCATACCACCTTCTCCACCTATCCAGAGCAGGGCGCCTTCCACCTGCCAGTCAGGTCTAAGATCGTTTAGTGCCTGCAGGACGGCTAAAGCTGGGTACACTCCCCCGCCTGTCCCGCCCGCGCAAATCAACAACCGCACCTAATGACCTCCGTTCCTGTTTCCTTCTTTCTATTTCTGCCCTGCGGCCCACCCCCAATATCAGGCCTACTGCGGACATAGTGACCACCAGGTTCGAGCCTCCCTGGGAAACAAAGGGAAGCGGGTTCCCAGCGACGGGAAGCAGACCAATGATCACCGCAATATTGACATATGCCTCAAAGACGATCCAGAAAACCAGCCCAGCAACCAGCAGAGAGCCTAAACCGTCCAGGGCCCGCTTGGAAATGATCATTCCCCGCCACAGCAGCAGGGAGTAGAGGATCACCAGTAAGCTGGCTCCCATAAACCCTAGTTCCTCACCTACAACCGCGAAAATACTGTCGGTATGGGGTACTGGAAGAAGGACCAGCTTGGCAATGCCCTTTCCCAGGCCGACCCCAAACCAACCGCCGTCGATGAATGCGGTGAATGACTTGGCGATCTGCTCGGAACCGATGGTATTGATATCCCGGATCCCCACCCAGAAATCCTGGATGCGCTGATATACCTCCGGCTTCCTGATGGCAACAATGATCGCACCCAAGGCACTGGAGGTCGATAAAAGCAGCAGGATCTGCAGCAGCGAGCCTCCCGCCATAAAGAACAGCAGCAGACCCAGGGCGAAGACTGTGACGGCAGCGCTGAGGTCTGTTTGAACTGCGATCAGCCCAGCCACCACGCCCAGGATGATCCCGAGGGGGAAGATCCCGAAGTCGACCTGCTTGATCATATCTCCCTTGGCATTCAGCCAGACAGCCAGATAGATGACAATCACCAGCTTGGCCAACTCAGAGGGCTGAACGGACTTTCCTCCCAGCAAGGAGCGCTCCCCGATGATCAAGGTCAACAGCAGCAGCACAACCGTTACCAGGATGGCCAGGATGGCCAGCCGGTTCTTTTCCCAGCGGTGGTAATCCATGAAATAGAGAACGGCCGCGGAGACCAGCCCGATTGCCAGCCAGATCAACTGGCGCAGGAAGAAGGAATTGACATCCCTGAATGCATGCCAGGACACGTCCCAGGATGCGGAATACAGCATCAGCAGCCCAAATACCAGCAAGCCTGCCACGATGCTCAGGAACGGGATATCGATCGCCAGATCCAACCCGTCCGAATCGGATTTCAATTCAGTTCGCTGACCCATTTCTTATACATCCTTCCCCGATCTTCAAAATCGTTGAACTCATCAAAACTGGTCCCGCCTGGCGAAAGCAGGACGACATCCCCTGCTTCCGCGACCTGGGCGGCTTTCCCAACCGCTTCCCGAAGGCTAGAACAGATCCAATACGGGCGGGACTTCTCCCCTGCTCCCAGGGAGCTGAGCAGGGCTCTCTCGATCAAACCCGCTGCCTCCCCGAACAGGATGACCGCCTTGACCCTTTCCTGGACCAGCCTGGCAAAATCAGCCCAGGGGAGGTCCTTATCCCTCCCGCCAGCCAAGAGCACGATCGGCTCCTGGAAGGATTTGATCGCAGCAATCGAACCCTGAGGAGTGGTCGCCTTGGAATCGTTGATCCATTCAATTCCCTTCCAGGTGCGAACCGGCTCCAAACGGTGTTCAACCCCGGTCAGGGATGCCACCCCCTGCTGCATGGCTTGGCCGGGCAAGCCGGCTACCTTAGCTATCGCACAGGCAGCCAGCACATTCATCAGATTGTGTTCTCCCCGCAGCTTGATATCCTGCACAGGAACCAGCGGCTGGGATCGGCTGCCGTCCCAAAAATTGATCCAATCCCCTTCCAGATAGGTTCCCCGCAGGCCATCGCTGGGGATTTCCCGCCCGAAGCTGGTCAAATCTCCCCGGACTCGATCCCGCAGCCCCCAGGATCCGGGATCCTCACGGTTGAGCACAGCGACATCATCTGGCCCCTGGAATTCCAGGATGCGGGCTTTTGCTTCACTATAGGCTTCCATCGTCCCATGCCGGTCAAGGTGGTTGGGGGTGATGTTCAATATACAAGCCACCTCTGGCGAGACATCCATCAATTCTGTCTGGAAGCTGGACAGCTCCAGGACAGCCAGATCACCGGGTTTGATCCTCTCCAGATCGCTGATCAATGGATTGCCAATATTGCCGCCAACCCAGGCGTGGTCCTCTCCCAGTGCAGCCTTAGCGATCCGGCCCACCAGGGTTGTGGTGGTGGTCTTTCCCGCAGATCCGGTGATTCCGATCACCGGACAGGGAACCAGTTCAAGGAACACCTGGGAATCGTTGGTGAACGGGATGCCCCGGCGGCGAGCTTCTTGGATGATGGGAATGTCCAGCGGTACGCCACCTGAAAGCGCCAGGCCATCGGCGTCATCAAGCAGCTCCAGAGGATGACCTCCCAAAGCCCAGCTGATCTCACTATCCCGGTATTCTTCCATCACAGTCATCAAAGCTTCTTCATCCTTTTGATCAGTGATCGTGATCCTGACTCCCTGTTTGCTGAGGAATCTCGCTAACGCTAAACCCTGTCGGGCAGCTCCCAGGATCACCAGGTGCTTTCCCTGCCATTTTGTCGTCTTCATACCAGCGATAATGCCACCCCCACCAAGCCGGCTACCAGGCCTATCAACCAGAAGCGCTGAACTACCTGGGTCTCACTCCAGCCCAGCAGTTCAAAGTGGTGGTGGAGCGGGGTCATTTTGAAGACCCTCCTGCCTTTTGTAAGCTTGAAGAAAGCCACCTGGATCACCACGCTGAGCAGCTCGCTGAGGGGGATGATGCCAATGATCGGCAGCACTGCCCATTGTCCGGTCATCAAAGCCACCACCGCCAGGGTCGCGCCTAAGGCAAGCGATCCGGTATCACCCATGAATAATTCCGCGGGGTAGACGTTGAACCATAAAAACCCAAAGATCGCTCCCACGAGGATGAAGCAGAAGCGCGCCAGGTAGATCTGCCCCTGAATGAGAGCAATGGCACCATAAGCCGCAAAAGCAGTGGCGGAGATCAAACCTGCCAGTCCATCAAGTCCATCGGTGAAATTCACCGCGTTGGAGTAGCCGGCGATGGCAATGATCGCGATCGGGAAGTACCACACACCAAGGTGGATCTCAAAATCCAAACCAGGCAGGTAGAGCTCTGGCACATCCAGCAGCAGCCGCAGAACCAGGGCAGTCGCTATAGATACCACCAGCTGCAGGCTAAGTTTGGAAAGCACAGACAACCCATCCCCATCCCGGATTCCCCGCAGGCTGACCCAGTCATCCACCGACCCGATCAGGGCGAAAGCCCCAAAGACGATCAGCGGGACCAGGACGGAGTTGCCGAAGACCGAAAACCCAAAGACCTTGACGGCATTGAACAGAATGGTCAGCAAGGCAACAGGGAACAGGATCAGCACCCCACCCATGGTGGGGGTTCCAAGCTTGGCGAAATGGCGCTCAGGCCCTTCCACCCTGATGTGTTCGCCGATCTTCAATAGTCTGAGGATCCTCAGGAGAGGCTGGCCCCAGATCACGGTCAGCAAAAAACTAAAGGCTGATAATGCCAATGCCATTGAGGTAGTACTCATGAACCAACCTCCAACGCGGCAACGATTTTATCCATTTGCATTCCCCGGGATCCTTTGACCAGCACGATATCACCGTCCTCCAAGTATTCATTGAGAAACTGGCTGGCCTCATCACATGTCTCGAAGGAATGGATATGATCCGCCTTAAGACCGGATTCAGCAGCAGCTCGGGCAATGGTCTTTCCCAGCTTACCGACAGTGACCAGATGGTCAGCCACTTCCGCGGCACGGATCCCCACCTTCCAATGCCCCTGGTGTTCATACCGTCCCAATTCCAGCATATCGCCCAGCACGGCCACCCTGCGGCCCTTCATTTCTTCCAGCAGATTCAGATCTGCCATCATCGATTTTGGCGAAGCATTGTAAGTATCGTCCAATATCGTAGCCCCGCTGGCCGCCTTGACAGCGACCAAACGCAGCTGCGATTGTTCGGACCGCAATCCCCGGCTGATCTCTTCCCATGATAATCCTTCCACCAAACCCACGGCGGCTGCCCGAAGCACGGTGTGGACCGAGTGACGGCCGATCAAGGGCACCTTGAGGTAGATGGTTTCACCCTGATAATGGAGTCGGAACTTGATGCCGTCCAACCCCAGGCCTTCAACCTGGTCTGCGTAAAGCTCTGCCTCCGGGCTCAAGCCGTAATAAAAAACCCTGGCCTGGGTTTGATCGGCCATCTTGCGGACCAGAGGGTCATCGTAATTGAGGATCGCCACTCCCTCCGGCGCAGGCGGAAGGGACTGCACCAACTCTGCCTTTCCCCGGGCGATGACCTCTATGGAGCCGGCCCTTTCAGCGTGGACAGTGCCGATGGTGGTCAGCACCCCGACTGCAGGCTTGGCCAGATCACACAGGAAGGCGATCTCTCCAGGCACATAGAAACCCATTTCCAGCACAGCCCGCTGATGACCCTCACTCAAACGCCACAGGGTCATTGGCAGCCCGATCTCGTTATTGAGATTGCCGGGGTTCTTCAGGGTTCGATAGCGCTGTTTCAGCACTGTGGTCGTCAGCTCCTTGGTAGTGGTCTTCCCCACACTGCCTGTGATGCCAATCACCCGCAGGTCGAGCTTATCGCGCCAGAATCCAGCCACCTGCTGTAAAGCAGCCAGGGAATCATCCACCAGCAAGCAGAAGGGCTCTTCGATCTCTTGCTCCCAGTCCGGCTCCCCATCACGACGAAGGTCGATCACCCGCAGTCCGGGATCGACCGGGTGATCGATCAAAGCAAAGGAGGCGCCATTTTCGAAAGCTGCCGGGACAAAATCGTGCCCGTCAGCAGATTCGCCAACCAGGGCTACGAACATGGATCCCGGAATCAATGTCCGGGAATCAATGCCCACATCAGCAATGATCCGATCTGCCCAAGCAGGCCGGACTCCCTTCAAAGCTTCGAAAACCACACCCAGCGTTATCATATTTTCAATCCTGCAGAGCCATCCTGACGGCATCCGGGGGGATACCCAGCTGAATCACTACCTTCTGGACCACCTTCTGAAAGACCGGGGCGGCGATCTCAGATCCCCAGATCGAAGCAGAGGGCTTGGAGATCCAGACATAAACCAGGAACTGAGGGTCGTCGATCGGTCCCCACCCCACGAAGGAGGTATTCGTAGCGGAGCTCTTGTAACCCAGGCCCGGCACGTAAATTTCCGCTGTACCGGTTTTTCCCGCCAGGCTGTAGCCAGGGACCAGTGCCAAAGAAGACTCGTTCTGGAGTGATTGATGGAGCATTTCCGTCAGGGTTTCAGCGGTCTCAGCACTGATGGGATGCCCTACCACGGTCTTGGGGGGTGTATAGCGGTAGCCATCATCCACCACAGAATGGATGATGCGCGGCGCCACCATTTCCCCATTATTAGCCACAGCGGATATCGCCTTCACCATCTGGATCGGCGTGATCTCAATGCCCTGGCCAAAAGCGTTGGTGCCAAGTTCTGAGCGGGTGTAATCGGGGCTCCAATAGGACTTCACCAATCCCGGGGACTCCCCGGCCAGCTCAATACCGGTCAGCTGACCAAATCCGAAAGCCTGCATATAGTTGTAGAACTGCTCCGATTCAAGCTGTGTTGCCACCCAGGCCAAGCAGACGTTAAGGGAGTGCTGCAGGCAGCCGGTCATGTCCTGAGGTCCCCAGGCTTCCTCGTTCCAGTTCTTGATGGTGACACCGCCGACCTCGATCTTACCCTCGTCAATGAATTCGGTGTCGGGCTCCACCACCCCAGCATCCAGAGCCGCAGCCATGGTCAGGACCTTGACCACAGAACCCGGCTCATAGGACTTGATCGCGTAATTGAAGACGTTCTCATTATTGTTGATAATGTCAGAATTCGATTCATCCCAATAGCGGCTGACATCGGCTCTGGGAGAGGAGGCCATGGCCAGGATTTCCCCATTCTGGGGGTCCATGACGATCACCGCGCCAGCGATCGCTCCCTTTTTCTTGATGGCGTTATCCAGGATGCCCTCGACATCCTCCTGGAGGACAGCATCGATGGTGAGAACAATGTTGGCACCATGATCCGGATCGGGTGCCTGATCCGCTTTGTGGGGGTCCCAAAGAGCCCACCAGCTGCGGTCATTCCCAAACAGTGTGGAATCGAATTTTTCCTCTACGCCTAACTGCCCTTGTTTAGTGTCTCTCATCACGAACCCAAGGATATTGGAAGCCAATTTCTCTTCCGGATAACTGCGGGTCAGATGCGGAGTGCAGTTGACCCGGACAAAATTCGAACAATCGATCACCTCCACACTGTCCAGCAGTGAGAGAGGCTGAGGAGCAACGGCTTCTGCCTCCAGGCTATCCAGAGGTTCACCCGCGTAATAGCGCTCCACAAGATCGAGATAGCGGAGTAGATCTGCCTGTGCGGCGAACCGCTCCACTGTCATGTTCTTTGTCAAAGGCCGGGGTTCCTGCTGCAGGAATCCCAGCAAATACTGATTGTTGATCTGGAAAACTTCTATTGCCAGTTCAGCCAGGGCTTTGACCTCTTCGATCTCACCTGGCTGATTGAAGTTCTCAAAATTGACATCCACCGCATAGACGGTCTGATTGCCAGCCAGCACGTGGCCGTGACGGTCCAGGATCAAGCCTCTCCGAGAAGCAGCGGTTTCCCACTGCCCCAACAATCCAGGGCTGGGAAGGTCACTGATGTTGACCGTCAGCTGGATGCGCACCATCTGGGCGATAATCGCCAACCCGAACAGCGAGAATAGCACCGCGATGCTGATATAGCGCCAGTTGTAGGTAATCTTCTCGTTCATAAGCCTTTAAACGGTCTTAGGAAAATGCTCAACTGCTCCCCTACCCATTCGAGCAGGGTCTGGTGATACTCCCGTAAATTGACATTGATCACCGCCGGGCGGCTGTCGTCAACCACCTCGACCACGGTTCCCTCCCCATCTGTATAGCCGGCGACCGGTACATAAAACACCTCACCCGGATAAGGAGCCCGGAATCCCATTTCCTCTGCCCGGGTTTCCATGACCTCGAAGCGGGATAAACGGTCGATCTGGTAGCTGTAGTTGACACTTACATAAACCAGCTGATCGATATCGTCCTTAGCTTGCTGCAGCTGCCTGCCCATCGAGACTACCCGGGCTGACACCACCAGATAAAGGACCAGCATGGTAGCGCCAAGGACAATGGCGATGAATATGCCGCCGACCAACTGGAGTTTTTGCCTCCGGGGTGAATTTGAGTAGGCTTGGATCAAGGATTCTTTCATAATTCCTGCCTGGTTGTTTTCCTCTCTGCGATTACTCAGTATCCTTTAATTAATTGCAAGCCTCGTGCCAAATCAGGGAAAAATTTTTTCAGCCGCACGCAATTTAGCGCTTCGAGCCCGGGGGTTACGGCTGATCTCTTCCTCCACGGGCTGGATTGGCCGCCGGGTCAAGACCTTAAGCTGGGCCTGGTGCCCGCAAACACACTGCGGAACTTCCGGCGGACAAAGGCAATCAGTGCTTTCCCTGCGGAAAAAGTTCTTGACGATCCGGTCCTCCAGGGAATGAAAAGCAATGATTGCCAACCGCCCTCCTGGTTTCAATGATTCCAGCGCTTTGGGCAGGAATGCCTCCAAGGCATCCAATTCGCTGTTGACAGCTATTCTCAGCGCCTGGAAAGTGCGCGTTGCAGGATGGATTCTGGTTTTTGGATTTCGGGTTACCTTTTTGATCAGTTCTGCTAAATCCTGTGTGCTGACAAGAGGGCGGTTAGCAATAATCGCGTCGGCAATCTTCCAGGACTGTTTCTCATCACCATATTTGAAAAGCAGGTCCGCCAGCTCTTCCCGGGGTAGACCGTTCACCAGGTCAGCTGCCGTGAGGGCCTGTCCTGGATCGAAGCGCATGTCCAGGGGACCTGCCTCCCGGAAGGAAAAGCCCCGTTCGGGCTGATCCAGCTGCATGGAAGACAAACCCAGGTCGAGTAGAATGCCGTCGACGGTATGCCAATTTAAATTGTTAAGGTACGATCGAAAGTTCTGGTATGAATCTTGGATGGCGATGATCCGGTCTCCAAAATCCGCCAGATTCCCCTTCGCTACAGCCAGCGCCTGGGGATCGCGATCAAACCCGACCACCTGGCCATCTGGTGAACTTCTCTCCAATATTCCCCGGCTGTGTCCTCCAGCACCTAAGGTGCCATCCAGGTAGAATCCGCCAGGGATGGGGTTCAGGATATCCAGTACTTCTTGGAAAAGAACAGGGACATGCTGCATGGGACACACTAGATATCCAATGCGGCAAATCTTTCAGCGTTTGATTCAGCATCCTGGAGG
The DNA here is from genome assembly GCA_045888315.1 of Anaerolineales bacterium. GTDB lineage: Bacteria > Chloroflexota > Anaerolineae > Anaerolineales > UBA11858 > B10-G9. Next base: position 10,824 of record JBGCVQ010000020.1, read on the forward strand.
AGCTCGTTCTGGGTCTCCCAAGCTGCAGGAGACCAGATTTCCAGGGCCTCCCCCACTCCAACGACGATCGCTTCATCATCCAGGTGGGCCACATCGCGCAGATATTTGGGAATCAGAATGCGGCCGTTGGCATCGATGTCCACCTGCTGAGCTGTGGAGAAGATCAGGCGCCTGAGCTGACGAGCGGTTGGATTGGTTGTGCTCATTTCAGTGACCCGTTCGTAGATGGAAACAAAAGCGGCTTCCGGCAGGACCCGTAAATTCTGATCAAATCCCTGTGTCAGGTAGATAGGACCGTTAAGCAGATCTCGGAACCGAGCTGGTACGATCATCCTGCCTTTATCATCTAAGGAATGCCGATATTGTCCTAAGAACATATGTTCGGTTCCTGTATTAAACACAGATCGCCGGTCTCCCGGCGAACCACTATTTACCACTTTGTCCCACAATTTACCCACAGTATATATGAAAGTGCCCGTTTTTGCAAGCAGGAAACCACCAAAATGGGACCAATTTTCCCTCAGCAAGGGCATTTTCAGGCAAAATCACCCACTTACATTCCTGTTAGGGCGTTATTTAAGGGCCAGAAATCAACTCACAAACCACCTGGGGCTGGATAGGCTATAATTTCCCCCATGGATGAGAAATACCCACGTGCCGTCTGGCGGCTGATCATTTCGGACCCGCAGCGGGGCAGCACCAACATGGCCCAGGACAGCGCCATCCTGGCAGCCATTGGTCGGGGGGAGGTCCCTCCCACTCTGCGGCTCTACCGCTGGGACCCTCCCTGCTTATCCCTGGGCTACAGCCAACCCTCCGCTGATGTCGACCTTCCCCGCTTGCGAGAGCGCGGATGGGACCTCGTCCGCCGACCGACCGGAGGCAGAGCCATCCTTCACACAGACGAGCTGACCTACGCGGTCATCGGACCTAGGACCGATCCCCGCCTGGAAGGCGGCCTGATGGACAGCTACCGGAGGATCTCCCGGGCGCTTTTCCAGGCACTGCTCAGCCTCGGTGTACCGGTGGAGGTCCATCAGGGGAAAAATCCCCTGGCTTACCATCAGCCGGTGTGTTTTGAGAATCCCTCCGATTTTGAGATCACTGTTGCCGGGAAGAAGATCATCGGCAGCGCCCAGGCACGCAAGAAGGAAGGCATCCTTCAGCATGGATCCCTGCCACTCAGCGGAGACCTCACCCGCATCACCCAGGTACTGGCCTACCCATCTGAGCAGCAGCGGGATCAGGCAGCCCAGACCCTCCTCGAAAAAGGGGAGACCGTTGCCAGCGTGCTGGGTAGGGATATCCCCTGGGAAGAGGCTGCCCGGGCTTTCACAGACGCTTTCCAGGCGGTCCTTAACCTGGATCTGCGAACCGGAGAACTCACTCCCGCCGAGATGGAAACGGCTGAAGCGCTGGTCCAGGAACAGTATGGTAATCCTGCCTGGACCCAGGGTAACCATCTGAAATCTGACGACTGACCATGACTGTTGGATTATTGACCATACAACTGCGGATTCCCATGTGCAGTTCCCTGAAAGAAAAGCGCAGCCAGCTGAAGCCGCTTCTGAGCCGGCTGAAGCGGGAGTTCAACGTCTCGGTGGCTGAGCTGGACCTCCAGGACAGCTGGCAGGATGCCTTGATCGGCTGCGCCGCGCTCAGCAATGACGCTGCTCACGTTCAGCGCAGCTTACAGAAGATCATCCCCTGGATCGAGCGCCATTACCCGCACTTGATGATCGTCCAGGATAGAATCGAACTTGTCTAAGGAGGAATTATGGATCTAGGTTTACGGAGCAAGAAAGCGTTCCTGGCGGGATCCAGCAAAGGCCTGGGATTCGCCATTGCTCAAATCCTGGCCCAAGAAGGCTGCCAGGTGGTCATTAACGGTCGGGATCAAGATCGTCTCAAGGAATCCGCCGCTGCCCTCGAAAAGCTCTCTGGCGTAACAGTTGGCTTCGTGGCAGGAGACGCCTCAGCACCCGAGGAAGCTCCCCGCCTGATAGAGGAGGCAGCCAAGCAGATGGACGGCCTGGACCTGCTGCTGACCAATACCGGTGGCCCCCCCTCAGGAAAATTTGAATCCATCCCTGAAGATAGCTGGCAGACGGCCATCGAACTGGTCTTCATGAGCCATGTGCGGTTGATCAGGGCAGCCCTGCCCTATCTCAAGGAATCGGAGTTTGCCAGTGTCTTGACCCTCACTTCCTATTCCGTCAAACAGCCCATCCCCAACCTGGTTCTATCGAACAGCATCCGGGCAGCCACGGTCGGTCTGACCAAGACTCTGGCATTGGAATTGGGGCCGGAGGGGATCCGCTTCAACTCCCTCCTGCCGGGCTGGACAAAGACCGAACGCGTATTGGAGCTGATGAGCTTCCGGGCGGATCAGAATGGGACCAGCATCGACCAGGAAATCCAGCATATCGCTGAGGATTGCCCCCTGGGACGGATGGCAGATCCAGAGGAGATCGGCCGGGCAGGCGCCTTTCTGCTCTCGCCGGCGGCTTCTTACCTGAACGGCGTGATGCTCAACGTCGACGGTGGGATCTATAAGGGAACCCTATGAGTGAAATACCCAGAGCAAGCACCAATTTCAATCTCATAGAAACAGCTAGGTAATGTGGAAAATAAAAAAAGTGGTCAGTATTCAGTCATCAGTCAAACCCTCCATCAACAAGGCAACTGATTACTGAACACTGATCACTGTTTACTGCTAACTGGTCCCTACTGCAGCCGCAGGATGGTCTTCGCCTCTGCCCAGAGCTCTTCCAG
>JBGCVQ010000021.1:0-14434 GCA_045888315.1 Anaerolineales bacterium
CCTTTCTATGCCCTTCACTGATCAACAATACATCGCCAAGCATATTCGCTCCTTATCTCTCGGTGCGTTTGTTCCCTTCGGCTGCTATTGTAGTCCAATTGTGTGGGGGAAGAGTAATCTCCTTCCCCCAGATCTCAAGCTTCCTCTCTTCAGAGCCCTCAACCTTCAGTCGGACATGATCGGGATGGATCTCGAAGAAGTAGCGCTGACCCTGAAAGGTCAGGTTCAGGTATAATCCCTGCCAGCCTGTTGGCAGCCGTGGTGATAGTACCAGCATATCATCAGACCAATTCAGACCGGCATAGGCTTTGTAAAGGAACATCACAGAGCCGGTCATCACACCTAGGTGGATGCCCTCCTGGGTGGTTCCTCCCTGAATGTCCTGATAATCGCTGCGCAGAGCTTCCTGGTAGAATTTCCAGCTCAGCTCATAATTGCCGGTTTGATGTGCCAGGGCGGCATGGACCAGCCTGCTCAGGGTAGAGCCGTGAGAGGTTCTCTGCAGGTAATAATGCAGGTTTTTCTCAAGGAGATCAGCAGGAACCTGATACCCCATGGAGGAGATCAATTGGGATACCCGTTTTTCGGGCAGATTGTAAAAAAGCATCAATGTGTCTGCTTGTTTGGCAACCTTATAATCATTGGGAGATTTTCCCTCCGATTTCAGGATCCGATCCATGCGGTGGATGTCCTGGTATTTGTTCCTGTAGGCTTCCCAATCCAGCTCCTTGAGGTCAAAATACCCCTGGAACTGTTCCAGGATCCCATCCTCAGAAATGGGTAGATGCAGCTTCAGGGAGACCTCATTCCAGCGGGCTATTTCAGCTTCCGTGATCCCCAGCTCTTCCAGCAGGTTTTCAGCACTCTCTGCTGGCAGGACATCCAGGATATCGGATGCGTGCCTCAAGGTCCAGGCAGCCATCACGTTGGTGTAAAAATTATCCTGGAGTCCTTCTGCGTCACTTCCAGGGTATTTTTCATGGAACTCGTCCGGACCGAGCACGCCTTTGATGTGATATCTTCCTGTCTGAGGATCGTAATCGGCCAGGCTTGACCAGTATTTACAGATGCTCAAGAACAGCTCAGCACCTGCCGTGACAAGGAAATCATCATCTCTTGTGATCCAGTAGTAATGCCAGAGATTGTAGGTGATCGCCAGCGATACATGGCGCTGGAAATGGGAATAATCCGGACCCCAGCGACCGGAGATCGGGTTGAGATGCAAACTCTGGGTCTCTTCCTCCCCACTGGATCCACTCTGCCAGGGAAACTGGGCGCCCTGATAGCCTTCCGCTTCCGCCGACTTCCTGGCAGCTGGGAGCCTGCGGTAGCGGTACATCAAGGCTGCCCTGGCGGTGCTCTGGAAGTGGAAATCATAGAAGGGCATCACGTACAGCTCATCCCAGAATACATGTCCCCGGTATGCTTCCCCATGCAGTCCCCGGGCAGGGATCCCCGCGTCCAGCTGGTTGGTATGGGGCGAGTAACTTACCAGGGAATGGTACAGGTGAAGGCGGACCATTTTCTGCACCAGCCTGTCTCCGTAGATCTTCACGTCCATCTTGTCCCAGAGTCCTTCCCAGACTCCGACACTATCCTCAAATAGAGCCTGGAAGTTACTGGCACCGAGGGCTTTTTCTTGAGCTGCCTGGACGGGTTCGTCGATCCCGGGCAGGTTGGAGGAATAAATCGATACGATCTTCTCGACCGTCACCGGGCTGTCAGACCGCGCTTCGATCTCGAAGGTGGTGGTTATCTTACCGGGAACCGTGGTATGCCTATACTCTGGGTTAACGGATTCGGTCCCACTCTGGATTCGCAGCCGAGCTGCCATGCCAATGATGATCTCGGATTGATTGGTCTTCACGGTAAGCAGACTGAGTTCGCCGTCCCCACTTTCCTGGAGAGGTTCCAGATGCCTGGAGCTTAGTTCTCGGTAGCGCTTCACACCTTGATTGGTGATAGTCCCGTCAATCTCTGAATGGATGGTGATCTTCTCAGCGTAGTTCAAGGGTGTGATGGTGTAGCTGATTGCTGCTAGATTGGGATCAGCCATGCTGGCAAAACGCTTGGACTGGATCTGGGTCTGAAATCCCACCTGATCTTCAACGACCAGGCTGCGGGTCAGCAGACCCGTTTTGAAATCGAGCTCCCGGTGGAACTCATGCAAGGTTGCCTTGGATGGTTCAAACCAATCACCAGAACCGATCTTGAAAGTCAGCGGGAGCCAATTAGGACAATTGACAAAATCCTCATTGGTCACTGTTCTTCCGGCTATATTCGATTCCAGTTGGTTGTAAAGACCGGCGATATAAGTCCCGGGATAGTTCTCATCCAGGTTGGCGGAGACCTCTTCCAATGCTCCCCTGGTACAAAAGTAGCCGTTGCCTACCGCGCACAATGTTTCCCTGGTTCCTTCCTGTTCTGGGTCGTAGCGGTGATAATCGATCAGCCAGCTTTTCTTCTGATCCTCGCCTGCAAACCAATTCCTGAGATCGTTGAGGCTGATCTCAGAGAGGTCCTCCACTACCAGGTCAGCCCCATGGAGTTCCAGTTCTTCGCGATTATCTTCCCGGGCAACTCCCAGGACCAGGCCGAAATAGCCCCGATAGCCGGCCTGAACGCCCGAGTTAGCATCTTCTACTACTACCGAATTCTGATAGGCGGCGCCCAGCTGGTCGCAGGCGGTTTGGAATATATCTGGTGATGGTTTTCCTTTAAGACCTAGCTTAGCCGAGGTAACTCCATCCACCCGGGCCTGGAACAGGTCTGTCAAGCCGGTGATCTCTAAGACCCTGGCAGCGTTCTTGCTGGAAGTCGCCAAGCCCAGGGGTATTCCCGCGTCCCGAAGTTCGTGCATGAACGAGACAGTCGAGGCGTAGATCTCGATCTTTCCCTCGTCCAGCAGTTGGTTGTAGAGCTCATTCTTGTAATTGCCCAGAGCGCAGATGGTATCAAATCCCGGCTTGTCCTGAGGATCCCCAAAAGGCAGCTGGATTCCCCGGGATTCCAAGAAGGATTTCACACCGATATAGCGGGGTTTGCCGTCAACATAAGCAAGATAATCCTCTTCGTGGGTGAATTCACGGAAGGGGGCGTTGGTGCGTTCTGCCTCCTGACGCAGGAATTTATCGAACATCTCCTTCCAGGCCTGACTGTGAAGGGGTGTGGAGTTGGTAACCACACCATCCAGATCGAAGACAACGGCTTCTATTTGATTCGAATTCATAAAACCACTATACATCCTTCCAAAGGCCTCAGTTCAAGCGTCCGCCGAACTGGTCCTTCGCGGTCCTGGTGGGATGAAAGCAGGATAGATCCGTTATTGAGTAAATCTGACTGAAAGGTTCTTGGTTCATGGCTGAAATTCAAACTGATCAAGGTCCTGGTGTTCTTGTGTTCCCGAATAAAGCAGAAGCAATCTGGTGGTTGGTCAGCTAGGGCTTGATATTCCCCAAGCTGCAGTTCCGTTCGGGCTTTCCTGGTTCGCAGCAATGCTCTGTAAAGCCCCAGCAGGGATCTTTCATCGGCTAGCTGGTTCTCGACGTTGATTTCAGGGTATCTGCTGTTGATCGGCAGCCAGGTGTTGGCAGTTCCCGGAGGTGAGAATCCGGCAAAGGGAAGATTAGCCCACTGCATAGGTGTTCGGCAGATATCACGGCCTTGATTCCACCCGGGCTGTCGCAAACCAGCCGGGTCAAGCTCCCTATCAGGCGGAATCTGGCCATCGGTCATGCCGATCTCCTCTCCATAATAGATCGTTGGTGTGCCGCGCAGTGTCAGCAGGAGCATGGCGGCCAGACGGGTATTCTCGGGTCCTAAACGGCTGGCAAGACGAGATTCATCGTGGTTTCCGAGGACATATGTTGGCCAGGCTCCCCGAGGTAGGATGCTTTCCTGTTGGTCTACAGCCCTTTGGACCTGCTTGGGATCCCAATCCACGGCGAGGAGTGAGAAGTTATAGGGCAGATGCAGCTCATCCAGGTCCTCACCATAATAGGTTGCCCATTCCTGCCAGTCAAAAATGTGGATCTCGCCGATAGCGACCCGCTCCCAGGGTTGGCTGTATTGATCCAACAGGGTTCGCAATTCCCTGTATACAAGGTGATTATCCAGGTGACCCTTATCGTAGAGATGGATCTGGCTGTCGTACTCTCCCAGCGAGCGGTGGATGTCTGGCGCAGTGGAGCCCTTCAAGGGATTGTCGCGCAGATCGGGGTCCTTCATGATGAAGTGAGCCACGTCGATCCGGAACCCATCCACTCCCTTTTCAAGCCAATAGCGGACGACATTGAACATCGCTTCCTTGACTTGCGGGTTGCGCCAGTTCAGATCGGGCTGCTCCTTCAAGAAAGAGTGCAGGTAGTATTGGCCCGTTGTGCTGTCAAGCTCCCAGGCTGGTCCACCGAATACACTGAGCCAGTTATTGGGCGGCGATCCATCCGCTTTGGGGTCTTCCCACACGTACCAATCCCGTTTGGGGTTGTCCCTGGAAGAGCGGGATTCCTTGAACCAGGCATGTTGGTCTGAGGAATGGTTCGGAACCAGATCAATGATCAGCTTGATCGATCTGCTGTGCAGCTCAGCCAACAGCCGGTCAAAATCCCCCATTTCCCCGAAAAGGGGATGGATCTCCCGGTAATCGGAAACATCATAGCCGTAATCCTTCATGGGGGAGGGGTAGAAGGGTGAGATCCAGATGGCATCGATACCGAGGGTATCTGCCAGGTAGGGAATCTTTTCGATGATGCCGGGGATATCTCCAATACCGTTCCCGCTGGTGTCCTTGAAGCTGCGGGGGTAGATCTGGTATATGACAGCGGTTTTCCACCAGGGCGTATTTTCAGTCGTCATGTTCGTTTTGCGATCAAGCTCTGACTCCATTGGTCGAGATAACTTCACTGTACCAGGCAGCGCTGTGTTTTGGTATCCGTTCCAGGGTGTCCGGGTCTACCCGGATCAGTCCAAATCTCATTGAGTAGCCTCTTTCCCATTCAAAATTGTCCAGGATGCTCCAGACATAATAGCCCTTCACTTGGGCGCCTTCCTGGATGGCCTCGTGCAGGGCAATGATGTGAGCGCGCAGGAAGCGGATGCGCTCCAGGTCATCCACATATCCATTTGTATCTGGCTGATCCAGAGCTGCGCATCCGTTCTCGGTCAGGATGATCTTTGGCTGGCCGTAATTCTCATGGACGTTGAGTACTTCTGCTTTCAAGCCCGCGGGATTGATCCCCCAGCCCATCTGGGTCAGGCCAAACCCGGGAGCGGAGTAGGGTTCCAGGCGGGCTTTTAACCAGCCCCCAAAATGGTCGTAATATACCTTATCCGAATTGTAGTGGTTGATACCCAAGTAATCAAGCCTGCCTTTGATCGCTGCCAGATCTCCGCCATTGATGGTGGGGCTGATCGGCCCCAGCCAATCCAGGAGATCCTCCGGATAGCTGCCGTGAATAAGTGGCTCCAGCCACAGGCTGTGGGTTTCAGCATAGATCCGCCTGGCAGCCTGGATGTCCTCCTCCCGGTCAGATCCGGGAATGGTGTGGTTGAGGTTCAATATCAATCCGATCTCTCCCTGGTAACCGCCTGAATGGAAGACATCCACTGCCCGGGCATGGCCCAGCAATAAGTGATGGGCGACCTGGTAGGCTTTACTGACGTCATTGATCCCGGGAGCGTGAATGCCAGCACCGTATCCCAGGAAGGCAGCCACCCAGGGCTCATTATGAGTGGCCCAGAGATCGACCCTATCCGCCAGGACCTGAAATGCATTCTCGGCATAATCCGAGAACCAATCAACACAATCCCGATTGAGCCATCCTCCCCGAGCCTGCAAGGCAGCTGGAAGGTCCCAGTGGTATAGAGTGGCTTTCGGTCTGATGCCAGCTTCAAGGAGTGCGTCGACCAGGCGGTCGTAGAAATCCCAACCAGCTGAGTTCTGCTCCCCGGCTCCCAGAGGCATGACCCGGGGCCAGGAGATCGTGAAACTATAGCTGGCAAGCCCGATCTCTTTCATCAGCTGCACATCCTCTGGCATGCGGTGATAGTGATCAGTGGCGATCTTCCCACTGTCTCCATTCAAGATCCTGTCAGGAAGGCGGCAGAACTGGTCCCAGATGCTCTCGCCCTTGCCATCCTCATTCCAGGCACCTTCGATTTGATAGGCGGAGGCGATGGCACCCCAGATAAATTCATCTGGGAAATGGTAGATCGGATTTTTCATAATCATCCTCTTGCTAGGTTGTTCGTACTCGTCCCTGTCCTGCTGATCCGCACGCAGCTGGGAGATCATCAAGGAGCGGCCGTGCAAACAAAGGCCCGGGAGGGCATACCTCCCAGGCCTTATTTTAATCTATCCATTCCTTCCCAGGAAGGAGGGTTTATCCTTTGACGGAGCCTGCCAGCATGCCGCGCACGAAGAAGCGCTGGAGGCTGAAGAACACGATCAAAGGAAGGACCATCGAGATGAATGCACCTGCGGTGAGCAAGTGCCAATCGGCCCCTCTGGATCCGACCATTTCCGCGATGCGCATAGTCAGCACCTGGACATCAGGCTTGGCGCCAATGAACACCAGGGCTACCAGGTAGTCATTCCAGACCCACAAGAACTGGAAGATTGCAAAGGAAGCCAGGGCTGGTACGGAAAGCGGGATGATCAATCTCAGGAAGATTGTGAAATGGGAGGCGCCATCGATAAAGGCTGATTCCAGGATATCACGGGGTAAGCCTTTGATGTAGTTGAAGAGCAGGTAGGTTGCCAGCGGCAGGCCAAAGCCGGTATGGGCCAGCCAGATCGCCAGGAACGTACCGTTCAGATTCAATCTCACATAGTCTTTCAGGATTGGGACCAGTGCTATCTGAAGGGGGATCACCAGCAGGGCGACCACCATGATGAAAAGCAGCCTTCGGCCAGGAAATCTCATCCAGGCAAACCCATAAGCGGCAAATGCCGCGATCAGGATAGGGATGATGGTCGCAGGAACTGCCACAGTAATGCTGTTCAGGAAGGCACCGATGAAATTATCCCCTTCGACCGTCCGGGTATCGCCGGACGAGGTTTGTATCGTATATGTCTTGCCTGCCAGCACCTGACCATAGTTTTCCAGGGTAAGCTTGGGCAGCCAGACAAATTTCCTTTCATTAACCCTGATCGTTCCCAGGCGTTTGTTCCCAGACCAGACGATCTGTTTGCCGTCCTCCGTTGTGATACCGGCCCGGAATTCATCGAATGTACCCTGCACACCTTCGATCGTCATCACCCCATCGTTATTCAATCCCTCGGGTATGGGGTATTCTTCAACCTGGACCCATTCCCGGTGGGGCAGGACCTTCCACCAGCCAGAGGTCTGGATATCAAAGCGGGTCCGAAAGGAGGAGACCAGCAGTCCAATGGTTGGGATAGTCCAGATGAAAACCAGCAGGAACAAAACCCCATTGATGACCAGGTCTCTCATGAATCCCTGATGTTTTGCAGATTTCATTTAGAAAGCCTCCTCTTCGGAAAATTGCCGCAGGTTATAGATCATCACCGGGATGACCAGGATCACCAAGACGATGGCAATCGCCGAGGCGTAGCCTTTGTTTTGATTTGTAAACGCCTCTCTGTAAAACTGTGTGGCAATTACGTTTGTGCCGAACTGACCTCCGGTCATGACGATAACCACATCGAATATCTTCAAGGTGAAGATGATGACAGTGGTCGCTACCGTGATGATCGTTCCCATGATATAAGGGATCATGATCCGGAAGAAGATCTGGATCTCCGTGGCGCCATCGACTCTGGCAGCTTCGATAAGTTCATCGGGAATGCCTTTGATGGCTGCGGAGAAGATCACCATGGCATAGCCGGTCTGAAGCCAGATAACGATAATGATTAAAAAGAGGTTGTTCCAGGGCTGGAGCATCGCAGTCCAGGCTTGGGGCTGTCCGCCTAGACCCACCCAAATCGCATTCAGAAGTCCGATCTGGGCTGAGCCAGCGTCCTTGACCTCATAGATGAAGTTCCAGATCACGCCCGCGCCTACGAAAGAGATCGCCATCGGCAGGAAGATCAACGATTTGGCGAATTTCTCGAATTTACTGCGATCAGCCAGCACGGCAACCAGCAGTCCAAACCCGACAGAGAGGGTCGCACCAAAGACGATCCAGAGCAGGTTATTCCTGAATGCTGTCAGCATCACCCGCTGGGTAAATACAGCAACATAGTTGGAAAGCCCAACAAATGTTTCCCCTGTGCGATCCTTGAGGCTGTAGATAAAGGTCCTGACCGTGGGAATGGCAAGATACCAGGCCAGGATTGCTACCGCGGGGCCGACGAACAGGAAAGGCTGCAGCCTGGTCATCCATTTTGGAGGCAGTTTTTCAATCAGCCAGTTCGTGATGTAGTAGATCAGCGCGACACCGCCCACTCCCCAAATGATTGCAACCAGAGCGATGACATATTTCGGCGCTTGACCATCGCGGAGAAATATGAATCCTTTGATCATGACATACCCGGTAATGATCGGAACCACGACTGCGACAATAATTTGTCCCAGCGTAGTACCAAACCACTCTACAATAGACTTCAGAGAAGTCTTCGATTGAGTAGCTTCTGTCATATAGATCTCCTTATGAATTAGACAAAAACGAGAAAGCGGGAATGTGCGGTGAATACCAAAATATTATATACTAAAAAAACTCACCTGACCAAGAATCCAGGAGTATTTTAGAGATGTGGCAGAATGCAGCCAATTGCGGGACCCGCAAGCGGCAGATTGAGATATGATAGACTGTGGATGCCTCGTACGGGTCTCAGAACAAGGATAAAGGAGAACGAGATGACGATGACTTCGCGGGAGCGAGTGCTGGCAGTCCTGGATCACCAGATCCCGGACCGGGTCCCCATCATCCTCGGTGTAAGCAATGCCACCGGGATCAAGATGAAAACCTATCAGAGGATCAAAGCCCTGGAAGGTATCCAGGCTCCTGATGAATTCCTCTATCAATGGCCCGAGCTGGGAACCGCAAAGATAGATGAGCAGACCATGCAGCGCTTGAGGAGTGATGTCCGGGGCGTGCGAGATATCCATCCCGCCCAAACCTTGCAGCGCAACCAGCAGCGGGATCCGCATTCCCCCTTTATTGATAGCTGGGGAAGCGGCCAAACAGAAATATCCCCGGGTGAATGGTTCCCCGGAATCCATCCCTTGAAAGAGGCGTCCAGCATCCGTGATCTGGAGGAATATCCAGGCTGGCCGGATATGAGCGATCCGACGCGCATTGCCCATGTCAAACAGGCGGCGGCTGATCTGGCTGCGGAGAATAAGTACGCCATCATGGCCACACCCTGGCTGCTGTTTCCCCTCGAAAGGGCTTTTGCGATGCAAGGAATGGATACTTTTCTGCTCAATCTGGCCATCAATCCCGATTTCGCCAGGGCGCTCCTTCACAAGACCGCCGAGCTTTGTAAAGAATTGATGGGACCATTCCTGGAGGAATTGGGCGAAAACGTGGATATCATCAAGATCGGCGATGATCTCGGAACCCAGGACAGCTTGCTGATGTCGCCGAATATGTACCGGGAGATTCTCAAACCGATCCACGAGGATTACATTGGCTTCATTAAAGAGCGCACAAAGGCGAAGCTGTTCTTTCACACGGACGGTGATGTAGTGCCGCTGATCCCTGATTTCATAGAAATGGGTGTGGATATCCTCAACCCTATCCAAACCTCAGCAGGGAAAATGGCCGATCTGGACGGGCTGAAGGAGCGCTTCGGTGAAAATATCATTTTTTGTGGAGGGATTGACACGCACCGCGTGCTGCCGTCCGGCACTCCCGAACAGGTGCGCCAGGAAGTCAAGCGCGTGATGGAGCTGCTTGGAGATGGGGGAGGATATCTGGTGGCTTCTGTCCACACCATCATGAACGATGTCCCGGCGGAGAATGTCCTGGCCATGGTGGACGCGGTCGAGGAGTTTGGCCATTATCCCTTGGTATCATAACCCGCTGAGAGGAGAATGACTGGCAAAATAATAGAAGCGGAATCCGCCAGGATTCCGCTTCTATTTCTTTAAGAAGAACGTGAATTATTCTTTTTCATAGGGTTGGCCATCAGCCGCAGGCATTTGGCTTCTGCCCACCACACCTGCCAGGATGATCATGGTAGCCAGGTAGGGGAACATCAACATGATTTCAGAGGGAATGGGCACTTTAAGAATGGCTATCTTGGATGCCAGGGCATCGAAGAACCCAAAGAGCAGCCCGGCGCTGAAAGAACCAAACGGATTCCAGTTGCCGAAGATCATGGCTGCCAGGCCAATAAAACCCCGGCCGGCGGTCATTAGCTCGTCGAACCTCCCTACGGAGCCCAGCGTGAAGTAAGCCCCACCAAAACCGGCCATGAAACCTCCCAGGATGACCGACATATAGCGGGTCCGGTAGACGTTGATCCCCAGGGTGTCTGCGGCTTTGGGATGCTCTCCAACTGATCGCGTTCTCAACCCCCAGCGGGTATAGTACAAACCTATCGTGATCACGATCAGGAAGATGAACATGGCATACACGAACATGTTGTGCTCGAAGAGGATCGGTCCGATAAAGGGGATATCGGCCAGGAGAGGAATCCGGAAGGTCGGGAACCTGCCGGGGTCATTCAGATTCTGGTGGACCTGCAAGAAGCGGGCGGACAGGAAGGAAGTGATGCCGGTCGCGAAGATATTGATGATCGTTCCCGCGATGATCTGGTCGGTCTTGTACTTGATGGAAAGCACAGCCAGCACAGCGGCCAAGAGCCCGCCCGAGAGAATAGCTGCCAGTAAGCCGAGCCAGATATTGGTCAGGCTGCCAACCAGGGTGCTGACAAAGGCACCGGTCAACATCATGCCCTCGATGGCGATATTCACTACACCAGAGCGTTCACAAAGCACGCCGGAGAGCGCTCCCAATGTCAGGGGTACAGCTTTGATCAGTGCGCTGCGGATTAGCCCGGATAGGTTCAGGCTGCCGTCTGCTGTCGCCCAGGTCAAGAAGGCGAACACAAATATTCCGCCCACTAAACCCAGAATGAGATTGGTCCTTTTCTTAAATCCCCGTGCTAGCTGGTAGCCTCCCGCGACCAATGTGATCCCGGCCAGGACGTTGAGCATGGGCAGCGTGTTGAAAACCCAATCAGGAATCACCTGATCGGTGCCGCCCGGAACCATTTTGAAAGTAGTTTGTACACCTGGATCAAGGCCGCGAATGAACAGGAACCAGATCAAGGCCGAGGCCACCAGGAAGATGATCCCCATCACGATCCTGCGGGTGGGAGCAGCTACTTTGTAGTTGTTCAGTGTGGATTGATTTGTGGTCATGTTAATTTCCTCCCCAACCGCGCAGTGTCACGGCATCGATATCGATCTCTGGCTCTTTCAATCTGTATATGGTGCGGATGATCGCAGGAGCGGCGATAAAGGCCAGGATGAAAGCCTGCAGAACGGAAATGATATCTACAGGAATCCCTGCTAAGACCTGCATCTGGATGGCTCCATTGCGCAGGAAGCCGAATAGAATTGCCGAAAGCACCACGCCAAAGGGCTGGCTCTTTCCCAGCAGGGCGAGGGCGATAGCGTCAAAACCGTACCCAGATGCGAAAGCCAGGGCTAAGTTGTGATTAACGCCAAGGACCTCATTGGCTCCTGCCAGACCAGCTAGACCGCCGGAGAGGAACATGGCGATCACGGTGCTCTGAACGATGCTCATGCCAGCATATTTTGCTGCCCGGGGGTTGGATCCGACGGTCCGCAATGTGTAACCCCAGGTGGTTTTGAACAGGAAGAGATATACCAGATAAGCGACGAAGAGAGCGATGAAAAATCCAATATGAAAGCGGATAGGGGGCTGGAATAAGCGGATCAACTTAGCCGAATCCTGGATCGGCGCGCTGACGGGCGTGAATCCATCCGGGTTCTTCAGGGGTCCGCGAAGCAGGAATTCGCTCAGCCGGAAGGCGATGTAGTTCATCATGATGGTATTGATGACCTCGTGTCCTCCCGTGGCTGCTTTCAACCAGCCTGGTATGAAACCCCACAAGCCGCCCCCCAGGAAACCTGCCAGCAGCGAGATCGGGATATGGATGATCGCCGGTAGGCCTTTCAGGTATATTGCAGCGATCACGGCTGTGATCGCGCCGATGAAGAGCTGGCCCTCAGCACCGATGTTGAACAAGCCTACCCGGAAACCCAGGGCGACAGCCAGTCCAGCAAAGATGTAAGGGGTGGAAACGACCAGGCTTTCAAAGAAGGGGTTGACTGCTCGCCTGATCTCCTCGGCGTCACCGCCTCTAAAAGCGGAGATGATCCTGCTTGGATTGCCAACCGACCCATAGAAGAGCGCCTCATAGGTCTGCCAGGCAGCTCCGGCTGCGGCCTTGATCCCTTCCCAGAAGGAGAGGCTGAATGCCTGATAGACCGATTCCGTGGTGATCGCTACCAGGATGCCTCCCATCAGCAATCCGGTGAAGATAGCCAGGATGGTCACTGTCAGGGGGCTTTTAGAGACCTCTTCCAGGAAGATCTTGCCGGCGTCTTGCTTCTTGTTTGCTTGGTTGTTTTCTTTGTCAGTCATATAACAGTTCCTTGTCTTGGACCCCATTGTTGCCTGGGCACGGGATTCATTAGGCTTCTGTCACGCCGGCCATCAGCAGGCCGATCCGTTCTTTGGTAGCTCCTTCCGCGTCCACAATGGCGATGATCTCCCCCCCGAACATCACAGCGATGCGGTCAGATAATTTCATGATCTCGTCCAGTTCCGTGGATACCAACAAGATGGCTACTCCGTCACTCCGTTTTTCCAGCAGCCGTTTATGGATATACTCGATCGAGCCCACATCGAGGCCGCGGGTTGGTTGGGATGCTACCAGGAACTTGATCGGTCGGGAGAACTCCCGCCCGACGATGACCTTTTGTTGGTTCCCACCTGAAAGCGATCCAACCGGTATCAGCGGACTGGGAGTGCGGACATCGAAGTGTTCGATAATATCCTTGGCATTTTCAAGGACCTTATCCTCTTGAATGATGACACTTTTCGCGAAGGGCGCCTGGTAGTAGGTATTAAGCACCAGGTTGTCCGCAATAGTGGATTTCAGGACCAATCCGTCATGCTGCCGATCCTCCGGAATATGGGCGGAGCCCATTTCGGTGATCTTCCTGGGTGTAGCTGAAGTGATGTCATTGCCGAGGAGTCTCAATCTGCCAGAAACCGGGTGAGTCAGGCCTGTAATGGCCTGGACGAGTTCGGTCTGTCCATTGCCCTGGACGCCCGCTATCCCCAGGATCTCACCTCCGCGTACTTGGAAGCTGACATTCTTGACTGCGATATTCTTAAGGTGATCAAGGACGACCAGGTCCTCCGCCTCCAGGACGACATCCTTGATCTGGGGAGGCGCTTTTTCGACTTCGAGGGATACATCCCGCCCAACCATCATGGCTGCCAGTTGATTCTGGTCTGCTTCCTCCGGGGTCGTGGAGCCCACGACCTTTCCTCCCCGGATGACGGTTATGCGGTCTGCGAAGGTCAAGACCTCGCGCAGTTTATGGGTGATGAAGATGATCGACTTCCCGCTCTTTACCAGGGAGCGCATGATTGTGAAGAGTTCATCAACTTCCTGGGGAGTGAGCACCGCGGTCGGTTCATCCAGGATGAGGATATCCGCTTCTCGATAAAGGAGTTTGATGATCTCTACCCGCTGCTGCACGCCTACAGGCAGGTCCCGAACGTAGGAATCGGGATTGACTTCCAAGTGATACTCGTTGGAGATGTCGTGGATTTTCTGGGCAGGCGTTTTTCTATCCAGAAATCCACCCGCCTTGAGGGTCTCATCTCCCAGCATCACGTTTTCGGTCACCGTGAACACCGGGACCAACATGAAATGCTGATGGACCATACCGATACCCTGAGCGATCGCGTCCCTGGGAGAGCTGATGTCGATCTTTTTGCCCTTGACGAATATTTCGCCTGCGTCAGGCGCATACAGGCCGTAGAGCACATTCATCAAGGTGGATTTTCCAGCCCCATTCTCACCCAATAAAGCATGAATCTCACCCTTCATTAAGGTGAGATTGATGTTGTCGTTCGCCAAGACGCCTGGAAAACTCTTGGTTATTCCTTTCAGCTCAAGGATTGGATTCATATTTCCCTCGATACTTGTGAATTCAATTTTTAGATAAATGGACTTCGCAAAATTATACCATGAAGGTACCTATCAGAGCCTTCTATCCATTCAGTTTCCAATTGTTTTTCGGAGAACGGTTGGGCAGGATCTGGAATAAAAAAAGGGAGAACATCTGGATGTTCTCCCTTTACATGCGACTCGTTTACGACTTACTCACCGATGTTCTCGAGGGTGATGCCCTGAGCTTCCATGAGGATGCGGATGCCGTCGAAGTTCTCATCGAAGATGGGAGCTACGCCG
>JBGCVQ010000022.1:0-1927 GCA_045888315.1 Anaerolineales bacterium
CTTACGGCTTACGAATTACGATCTCCCTACTCCGGCTGCACCAGCAGAGAGCTCATCATCGCGTCCAGCAGGGCCAGAGAGGGCTGGAAGCTCTCGTCGGGCTGGCCGGCCAGGGAGACCTCGTTGGCAGCGATGTAGCTTTCGAAGTTCTCCGCGAAGGCATCGTCAATGGCCACCGTGTCAGTATTAGGGAGCGAGGGATGGTTCACCGGGAAAATGGCGCTGATGAAATATTGGCCGTCGTTGGTCAGCCCCTGGAAGCCATAGAACAGATAAGGCCAGCCCACCGCCGAGAAAGCCTGGCCGTACTGGGCCAGGTAGCGCACACCGCTGCCATTCTGGAATTCCAGAAAAGCCACCTTGGTGCGCAGGAACTGGGCGGCATTGAAGACATCTGCCATGGCGATCCGATCGTCATTCACATCTCTGGCAGCCAGGACGTCGCCCAGCGTGACCAGGCGCTCTCCCACCGTGGGATTGACTGCCGTGAATTCCGCCACGCTGTATACCTTGATGCGCGCCTCCAAGAATGAACCTGGAAGGGCATAGCCGTTGAAAAGGAAGGAGATCGTTTCCGGGGTGGACCACCAGGGGCCGCCCTCATCCGCCTGCTCCGGAAGGACCTCGGCGCTGATGTTCTCCGCCAGGCTGTGATTGTACGCAAAGCTGACCCCCTGGAAAACGATATCAGGCGCCGGCGCTGCAGCGGTCTGGGCAGGTTCGATCGTCCAGGTTGGGGAAGGAAGGGCAGCAGCCTGGGTGGCCGCCACACCGGTAGCGATGGCGCTGGCGCTGTCATCCCCCGCAGATCCCTGGTTTCCAGCAGGACCGCAAGCCGATAACATTATGGAAAACAGGATCAGGAGTGTGGTGATTTTCAAGAATTGAGCCTTCATTTCGAGAGTCCTTTATTGAATAGCATTACTGTTGTTACATGATATTTTCGTACTTTCAAGCCGTTTGTCAACGCCCCAATCTGGAGAACCCATCACTCTTCACAAACTGGTAGGTTAAGCAAAAAGGGCGACCCAGATATCCAGCCGAGTTGCTTACAAAACACTCAGCAGAAGAGGGGCGCCCTAATTGAATTTCTCTTTACTCTTTACCGTCTTATTCTTCTTTCTCCTCGCAGCCTTCCAGGCAGTCCAAGGCTTCCTGGGCTTCCTTGCGGACAATATAAGCCCGATCCCAATCATACTTGTTGTCAAGGCCTAGCAGTAGTTCGCAGGTCCTTTGGAAGGTTTGCAGCTCCTCTTTGGTCAGGTGGCCAAAGCGGGCCAGCTTCCCATAGCTGCGGATGGCTTTGGAGCGCACCCCGGGGCTGGAATCGGCTAGATTCAATCTGATGTCTTCCAGCATCTGCTCTTTATATTCTTGAGGCAGGTCTTGAGGAGGAATGACTGAAACAAAATTACCCAGAGCCCTCATAGCGGTATCTCGGAGCTCGAGATTTTCAGATCGAGCGGCAGCTAATACTGGCTTAAAAGCGCGTATTACTTTAGGTGAGCGTATCTTACCTAGGGCAAAAATCAGGAAAATGCCACTCTGTTCATCCTCAGCTTCAAGATAGGAATCCAGCAGTACGTCCAGAGCAGATTCCCCTACCCGTCCGAAAGCATGGCCGATGGCCAGCTGGGCTTTCATGTCACCCGCATCCAGGTTTTCCAGCAGGATTGGCAGTACAAAATCACCGAAATCTGCCACCAGGCTGACTGCCTCGTCCAGTACATCAGCGTGTTCTGGATGATCCAGGATATCAATATAGAACAGGGCGAAAACCATCTCGAATAATGCGGCTGCATCCTCCCGACTGAGATCGGGCAGTGCATCCCTGATCAAGACCAGCCCTTGGTGGATCTGATCCGGATCCTGGCTGCACAATAGGTCTTGGATTTCCTGATAGGTATCGGTTGCCATGGCTCCTCCA
>JBGCVQ010000023.1:0-34275 GCA_045888315.1 Anaerolineales bacterium
TGAGCGGTAGATTCAAGAGCTGATGGTGGCAGTAGTAGATCTCCACCAGGACCATACCTTTATCGGTGGGGCCGCTGGGCATGACCGTCCCCGCCCCAGGCGTAGGCGTACCAGGGCCGGCGGTAGGTGTGGAATAGGTGACCCAGCTGTCCCCAATCCCCTCCGGGAAGAACGGGGTGAGCGAGTTCACGGTCCCATCACAATTCTTGGTCCAATTATCCGAGTATAAGGACCAGACCCCATCCCCATCATTGGGCTTGCGGTCCACGACCACATTGTTATCAATGGTGAAAATGGAGATGGCGATATCATCAACAGCAGGATCGAGCGTGATGTCCTGGTTGAAGTTGGTGCCGATGACCACGCAGGCAGTATCGAGATAGTAATGCAGGGCGTCATCCTCGCAGGCGCTGATGGGGTAGTTGCTCATGTCCCCGTTGAGTACATCGGGGTCGCGGTCCGCGGCGAAGCGGGCCGCCTCTCTGACCACGTCCAGCAGCGAGAGGTAGTTGTAGATGATCGCCCCCACCTCTACGAAACCTACCAGCAGGAACAGCAGTAAGGGCAAGACTATAGCCAGCTCTACAAAACTCTGGCCGGTACTCTTCTTGTGGGTTTGCTGGCGCTTTCCGTCCATAACACCTCTTCCTGGTTTACGGTTTCATTATAGCGCAGTCGAAACCAGCGTCAAACCATGACGTTGGCCTTACAATCTTGTAAGGGATGGGTTAAATACCCCACCCTGAAGTGGGTAGGGACCTCTTGAGAGACATTATATAACGTTTCCAACCCCTTTGGGTTGATAGTTTTGTTAGACCTCCAAGGCCTGCTAAGAGCCCATTTCAACGTCTGGACCATTATAAATCCTGTATTAGAATCCCCGCAGCGGGCGAGTATGTGAGGTAGAATCAGAATTAAGGTAAATCATAAATGGGTGGTACTTATGAGATCTGTGAGATTGAATATCCAGCCGACGGTTGAAGCGATCCGGGACCAAACCATCCTGGAGGAAAACGGGATCCGGGCAGAGGTTGTGCCCCACTACAAGGCTCCTTCTTTTTACGTGGGAGATAACCAGATCTCGGAACTGCTGGTGATGGATTATGATGTTGAGAAAGCCCGCCAGGTCCTTGATTTACCCGACCCCCCTGAAGATGAGTGACCCGACACCAGAAAACGCTCAGTTCAACGAGAACTGAGCGTTTTTTAGTTACTGCATCAAGCGGATCGCTCCCTGGGGGCAAGCCGCCAGGCAATCCGTGCATCCCAGGCACATCGAGGGATAGAGATCGGGCATCTCTCCCGGCGCTTCCTGGCGCAGGACCTTGCGCTTGCAGACCTGCACAGCCGCGCAGATACCTTTCTCACATTGGGAGGGATCGCAGTGGGAATAATCCACCACCACTTTAAGCTGGGGCATCACGATCCTCCCCTATCAGCCCCTCCAGTCGCTCCTCGAGCTCTTCCAGCCTCAGCAAAGTGCTGGCCAGCACCGAATGGGCCGGAAGCGATTTCCGGATCTCCTCTATTTCCTGCTTGAGGTCTTCGATTTCTTGCTG
This sequence comes from Anaerolineales bacterium, assembly GCA_045888315.1. GTDB lineage: Bacteria > Chloroflexota > Anaerolineae > Anaerolineales > UBA11858 > B10-G9. Next base: position 1,560 of record JBGCVQ010000023.1, read on the forward strand.
TTTATCCACCATCGTGACTACCAGTAAAAATATCTTCGGTTAACCAACTTTCTAGCCCCTGCGGGCTGCCCGCTTGGCTTCTTCCTCCGCCTTGGCCTGCTGCTCTATTGCGTAATGCAAAGGGCGGATCTCCGCGTAGTATGACGCCGGTTTCAGCAAGCGGTCGATGTTATGGACGTTATTTTCCTTCCGATTATAAGTGGCCAGTTCATAATCGTGGTCCATCTTGATGGCATCGAAGGGGCAGTATTCGGCGCAGTAGCCGCAGTTCATGCACAGGTCGGTATCGATGTAGAACTCGGCAGGAGTCTTCTGCGGTTTTCCGGTCTCAGGGTCTTCAGCCCGGGTGATCCAGATGCACTGCGTCGGACAGACTTTACTGCAGATCCCGCAAGCTGTGCAGCGGATATCCTTCTCGCCATCCACCTCATCATAGACCAGAAAAGGCACAAAGCGGAAATTCTCGGCTGTCGGGACCCTTTCTTCTGGATAGTTGACCGTGAAGATGCCCTTGGTGTCGGGCGTCATGCGCTGCCGGACCCCTTCTTTGGTGTAATAGCGCTTCCGGCCAGCTTTGATATCCTCAGCGTAGGTGTCGTAGATATGTTTAAGGGTCACACCCAAGCCCTTGATAATCCCAAATCCTTTCATTGCTCTCTCCGTAGGTACGGTTAACGATCCACTTCACCCAGCACGATATCGATCGAGCCCAGGATGGCAACCAGGTCAGCCACTTTCTCGCCCAGGCACATCTGCCGCAAGCCGGTCAGGTTGATGAATGATGGGGCCCGGACATGGTAGCGGTAGGGGTTATCCGTGCCGTCGGAAACGACATAGTATCCCAGCTCGCCCTTGGGCCCTTCCACACGGCCGTAGGCTTCCCCCTTGGGCATCCTGAACCTGTATTCCGGCCGGTTGGCCAGCACCTCGCCCTGAGGGATGCCATCAATGGCCTGCTGGAGAATGCGAATGCTCTGGCGGATCTCATCGTAGCGGATCAGGAAGCGGTCGTAGACATCACCGTGGTAGCGGACCGCGACATCGAAATCAAAGCGGTCGTAAATGCTGTAGGGGTCAGCCCGGCGGATGTCATAGGGAACGCCAGAAGCCCGCAGCACAGGGCCGGCGGCGGAGAGGCCGATGGCCTGCTCCGGGGTAAGCACACCGACTCCTTTGCTGCGGCCAACAACGATCTCATTCTTTACCAGATAACGGTCGAGTTCATCGATCTGACGCGGCAAGCGCTCATAGACCATTTCGCGGATGTGCTCCTCCATGCCTTCCGGCAGATCTCGCACCACGCCGCCAAAGCGGAAGTAATTGCACATCATCCGCGAACCAGCGACTGCCTCGAAGATATCCAGGATGAGCTCCCGCTCTTTGATAGTGTACAGGGCAGGCGTGAAATAGGCACCCAGGTCGTTGAGGAAGAAGCCGATGGCCATGAAATGGTTCAGGACCCTGGTCAGCTCTGCCATGATGACCCGGATGTACTCGGCTCGTTCCGGGGGCTGGTACTTCTCGCCCAGCAGTTTTTCAACTGTCACAGCATAGCCGAAGTTATTGCTCATGGAGCAGAAATAATCCAGGCGATCGGTATAAGGCATATTCATGGAGAAGGTGTTCTTCTCCCCGATCTTCTCGTGATTGCGGTGGAGGTAGCCCATGACCGGTTCTAGGTCGATGACTGTCTCTCCCTCCAATTTCGCGACCATCCGGAACACGCCATGGGTGGAGGGATGCTGGGGTCCAAGGTTCACCACCAGCTGCTCGGTCTCCATCCCTTCGTCCACCTTGAGATGCTGGCTGCCCTTGAAGAGCAGTTCATGGGGTTCCGGGATCCAGGTCTCAGGGTTGAAATCCTTGGGGTAGTTGATGTTCTCGTGGTATTTCATCCCCGCTTCGATCTTCTTGGCCTTACCTTCCGGCCAGCGGTCGTCATAGGGTTTCTTCTGGTCCCCGTAATAGGCTTCCTGCCAATCCTTGCGGAGCGGATGTCCAGCAAAACCCTCCCACATCAGGATCCGCTTCAGGTTGGGATGGCCGTCGAATTTTATCCCCAGCAGGTCCCAGGCTTCTCGTTCCTGAAAAGCCGCACCCGGGAAGGTGCTGACCAGGGAAGGTACTTCCGGGTTGGATCGGGGCATCTGGGTCTTGATCTCCAGGATCGGGCCACCGGTGGATTTATAGAGGTGGTAGACCACCTCCATCAACTCTTCCTCGAGGTAATCGACACCGGTGAGGGAGGTCAGTTGATCATAGCCGAGGTCATCCCGCAGCGCGGTCATTAACGCGATCAGATTAGCAGGGCTGACCAGCAAGCCCTGGTAGCCTTCCCGCTCATCCGCTGTGACCCACTCATGAAAACGCTCCAGAACGGCTGCTTCGTTAGATTCAAGGACTTTGGTTTCTTCGTTCATGCCTGGTCTTCCTCTTTGGCTAGTCTTTCCATCAGCTCCGGGAAGTCCCTCAGATCGATCAGATCCGGTCCCAGGATAGGAACGGGCACGCCCGGATCGTCTCCTTTCTGGTACCAGCTGACCTCTTTGATGGATTGGTTATCGATCTTCTCCTGGATCTTCATCAAACCGAACAGCAGGGCCTGGGGTGTTGGCGGGCAGCCCGGGACATAGACATCCACCGGGATGTATTTATCCACACCAGAGATCACGTTGTAGCCCCGTTTGAAAGGTCCACCCCCGGAAGCGCAAGCTCCCATAGAGAGAACATATTTCGGCTCGGGCATCTGATTGTACAGGCGCACCACCTGTGGGATCATTTTCTTGGTCACCGTTCCAGAAACGATCATCAGATCGCACTGGCGGGGACTGGGCCGCATGATCTCCATGCCGAAGCGGGCCATGTCGAACCGCGCACCGGCGGTGGCGATCATCTCGATCGCGCAGCAGGCCAGTCCAAAAAACATCGGCCAGACCGAATAACGGCGGCCCCAGTTGTAGATCCTATCCAGGGTGGTGATGGCAACAGTCCCTTCCAGCTCGGGGGGAATGCTGTATCCAGGTTTGTTCAATTCATCCGGCATGAAGGTCTCTCCTCTGGTGATTGTTCAGATACTCACAAATTGCAACTCCCCTATTATATTGCCCAACCCAAGAGCTTGTCAATCAATATTAAAAACAATATTTTTTTCTTTAATTGCTGTTTGCTGTTATACTTGAGGTATGCAAACCACCCGCCGCCAGATACTCAGTTATCTTGAGGAGCATCCCAGGTCATCTGCTGCGGAGATCTGCCGTTTCCTGGACCTGACCAAATCCAATATTCGCTATCACCTGGATATTCTCGTTGAAGATGGATTGGTTCAGGTCACTGGCAAACGCTCCAGTGGAGGAGCGGGCCGTCCGATCCTCCTTTACAACCTGTCTCCCCCCTCTCTGGGCAATAATATCTACTCCCTGCTTAAATCCCTGCTGGAGTGGATCGATCGATCCGATAACCCGGGACAAGTTCTCCAGGAACTGGCTGTTCTGATATCCAAAGGAGAAGGGGATCTGCCGATAAACAGGATCAAACGTTTCAATCAGGGGATCGACTTTCTCAACGAGAGACATTACCGGGCCAACTGGGAAGCTCGTCCCGATGGCCCCCAGGTGTCTCTACGCCACTGTCCCTATCAGGACCTGGCCCAGGAGAACCCGCTGATCTGCCAGCTGGATGGTGCCCTGCTGACCCAGCTGTTCGGGAGGGAGATGACCCTGACCCGAAAACGGGAGTTTGGGACTGACCCCTTTTCCCCCTGCCTGTTCAACCCCCGGTCTGCAGGTGAAAAAGGGATCTAAGTCAACACCGACCTTGATGAGTTTTTAGATCAGTTTTCCCCGCCGTGGCCGTGCTCGTGGTGGTGATGGTGTCCGTGGCCGTGAGCCTCGCTCTCCGCGCAGGAGGAAGCACCCTGCAGCTTTCCCTCCAGGTAGCATTCCACCGCCTCTCTAACGCTGCCGCTGGCGCCCGTGGCCGCCTCTATGCCGAAACCTTCAAAGAACTGAATGGCTCTCCCGCCCATCCCGCCGCTGAGCATCACATCCGCCTTCTGCTGCTGGATGAATCCCGGTACCTGTCCGGGCTGGTGAGCTGCGAAAAAGGGATTATCGATGATCTCGGCCGATCGGATCTGTCCATCCTCCACCTCGACCAAGGCAAAAAAAGGACAGCGCCCAAAATGGTGGGCTACCTGGCTCTCCAAACCCTGATTCGTGTCCGCTGAAACTGCTATGCGCATTGTATATCTCCTTTCCTGTATTGTACTGTTCCTTTATAGTTCGATCAGCTGCCTGGCGGTACCTTTCCCGCCAATCAGCTGGCTGATCCTCTTCCAGATCTCCATGACAGCGCGGGCAGCCTGGCTTTCTGGCTGGAAGGCTGTCACCGGGAGTCCAGCCGCCATTGATCGGGGAATATCCAGGTCATAAGGGATCTCTCCCAGCACAACCGCGCCCCGCTCTCGACAGAGATCCTTGATATTATCTGTTCCCTGAGGATAGATATCCGCTTTATTGATCGTGACATAGGCCGGCACGTCAAAATAGTCCACGGTCCGCAGCAGGCGCTCGAGGTCATGGATCCCGGACAGGGAGGGTTCCGTGACCGCCAGAACCGCATCCGCACCGGATACTGCGGAGATCACCGGGCATCCAATACCTGGAGGACCATCCACTATCATCCATCCCGCCGTGAGCTCCTCCAGACTTTCCTGGGCTCGCCGTTTGATATGAGCTACCAGCTTCCCAGAATTCTCCCGGGCTGGGAAAAGGTGAGCGTGAAAAAGCCTGCCGTAATTGGTATCCGAGATATACCACTCCCCTGCCTGTTGGTCCTCCATCTGGATGGCCCCTTCCGGGCATTCATACAGACAGGCAGCGCAGCCATCGCAGGCGATGGGATCGATCTCATAGGCACCGGATACCTGATCCACTGCTGAAAAGCGGCAGACCTCTCCACAGCGGCCGCAAGTACTGCAGCGGTCCTGATCGATCAAGGCCACAGCTCCCCCTTGGAAATCCTCCGCCTGGACTCTGTGAGTCTCCAGCAGCAGCTCAAGGTTAGCAGCGTCGACATCCGCATCCACCAGGACCGGACGCAGATCCGCACCTTCCAAGGAAGCCAGATGGGCCAGAGCTGCGGTCAAGCTGGTTTTTCCAGTGCCTCCCTTTCCACTGAGCACTACCAACTGGGTCATGGTCAGCTGCCTCCTTCCGGGCCGGCTATGCTGCGCCACATCGTTAAGAAGCTCTCCAGGAAGGAGGGATCGATCTCCAGCAGGGTCCTGCCGCGAGCGAGCCCCTCTCCGATCTCCCGATCGAGCGGGATCTCCAGGAGGACCGGTAGGCCTTCAGCCTGACAGAAGCCCTGGATATCTTCCTGGCCTACACCAACGCGGTTGATGACCACACCCGCCGGGATCTGCAGTTCCCGGGCAACCTGGAGGGCCTGTTTGAGGTCGTGCAGACCAAAAACAGTTGGTTCGGTCACCAGCAGCAGGAAATCCGCCTTCCGGACAGCTTCCACAACCGGGCAGGAAGCGCCTGGAGGGGAATCGATGATCTCGACCTGATGGTCGACCGGAGCGTTCCAGCTTCGCAAAGCTGAGATCACCGGTACCGCGAGGGGTTCCCCTTCCTGGAGCGATCCCTGCCGCAGACCCAGCCCAGCACTGACCGGGCCCCTTTCCAGGAGTCCGATCTGGTAGGGAATTTCATCGATCGCATCATCAGGACACTGCAGCGTGCAGCTGCCGCATCCATGGCAAAGGGAGGGAAAAACCTTTGGTTTTCCGCCGATGACCAGGATTGCGTTGAATCGGCATACCTCGCCACAGATCCCGCAGCCAGAACAGCGCTCCAGATCCACCTGAGGGATGTAATGGAAAACATCTTTGTCCTCCTCTAAAGCTGCCTTGAGGAAGATCTGGGCATTAGGCGCTTCCACATCGCAATCACTGACCAGGACTGGACCCACCCCGTTTTGCTGCAGGGCCTGGGCCAGTGAGACGGCTATGGTCGTTTTGCCGGTTCCCCCCTTTCCGCTGGCGACGGCGATCACCATCTCCCACCACGTCCCCGTCCTGCATGCTGTCCGCGGCCGGTTGGTCCGCTCGCTAACTTAAGTTCCCCGTCGTTGAAGGAACGGACCAGGTCCCTGGCTGATCCTGAACGAGCGAGGTAGGCCTCCATTCCGGCAGCTTGCAGGGCTTCATAAGCGTTCGGGCCATAGCGGCCGCTGATCACAGCGTCAACGCCGTGATCCGCCAGCAGCTGGACCACTTGCGAACCAGCGCCCCCCTGGGCATCCGCTGCCGGGTTATCTATTTCCTGCCAGGTTTCGCCTTCCGGGTCGGTAACTAAAAAACAGCTGCAGCGCCCGAACCGGGAACTGAATTGGCGGTCTGGATCTCCAGAATTGGCTGAGATAGCGATCTTCATTAGTGGTCCTTTGCAGCTATGAGCTGCTGATAACGTTCTGTGAGGTCCGCGATCTGTCCCTGGATATGGATCAGGCTCTCCAGCCATTCGTCCAGCTGGATCCAGCCCTGGTCCTTGATCTGATAGACCCTCCTTTTAGGTCCTTTGCTGTCCTCTTCATCCCAGGAGGATTCGATCCAGCCCAGCTCTTCCATTTCCCGCAGGTCGCGATAAATGATGGAGGAATCCAGGCAATCCGGATCGAAACCCAGGGACTCCAGCTGATCGATCAGTTCATAGCCATGGGATCCATCCTCTGCCAGCATGATCAGCAAACTGGGACGCAGCAGCAGCCGCATTCCTCTCCGCCTGCGCTTGCGGCACGGACCAGGTTCCCCTCTCCTTCTTCCAGGCATCTACCCTCCTTGCTTTCCCTGAATGCAGGAAAGCAAAGCAAGTATATCCATCTATCTGTATTTTGTCAATAGATAGTTTATCTATAGATTTCCTGCATCATTTTCCCCCTGCGTTGGCAAATAGGGCATGTCCGGTCCAGGCACTTCCAGGATCTCGGCCAGGGCAGCCCGCACAGCCAGCCGATCATCCCAAGGATATTCCACTTCTCCAAAACACATCGATTGTTCATGGCCCTTTCCGCACACCAGGACCACATCCCCAGGCTGCGCGAGCTGGACCGCTTTCCGGATCGCCTGTCCCCGATCCCTGACCCGGAAGAGGTCCCTGCCTTCCACAGCTCCCTGCCCTTCTGCGCCTTGGACCATTTCCTCCAGGATCCCATCCAGCGATTCTGTGCGGGGATCCTCGGCAGTCACCACGGTCAGATCCGCCAGGCGGGCGGATTCCTCTGCCATCAAGCGCCGTTTTTCCCGATCCCGCAGGCCAGCGGAGCCGAAGACCGCGATGACTCTGCCCGGCCCCAATGTGCGTCCCGCCTGAAGGGCTTGCATGAGCGCGTTAGGCGTATGCGCAAAATCCACCACCGCTGTGAAGTCCTGGCCCAGTTCGATCCGCTCCATGCGGCCGGGGATCCCTGCCAAGCCTCGGATCCCTTCCTGGACGGCTTCCCAACCCACCCCGAGGCCAGAAACGCAGGCAGCCGCAGCTGCCAGGCAGTTGGAGACGTTGTAGGCTCCCAGCAGATTGGTGCGCAGGGGGACCTGGGAACCCTCCCAAATCAGCTGGAAGCGGATGCCGTCCGGATCCAACTGGATATTCTGCGCTTGATAGTCGGCCGGCGCTGAAGTGCTGTATTCCATGGCAGGGAGATCGAGGTCTGCCAGGATCTCTTTCAAAGCCGGATAGGAGATGTCATCCTTGTTGATAACTCCCAGCTTGTTTACCGGAATGTCCTTTTCGCGGGAAGCGCTAATCAGGCGGAACAGCCCCGCTTTGGCCTGGAGATAGCCCTGATAATCGCCATGGTAGTCCAGATGCTCATGCGTGATATTGGTCACCACACCGATGTCGAATTCGCAGGCAGCCACCCGCTGCTGCGCCAGGCCGTGGGAGGTCGCTTCCAGGACAACATGGCTGATGCCAGCCTTGACCATTTCTGATAGGTAATATTGGACATCCATGGCTTCCGGGGTGGTGACATGGAAACCGGTATCCAGAGTCCTGCCCCCGATCACTGCGTTGACAGTCGAGATCAGGCCAGCCTGAAAGCCAGCAGCCAGCAGGATCTGGTAGATCAAATTGACCGTGGTGGTCTTCCCGTCCGTTCCGGTCACACCGATCACAACCAGCTTCCGGGCTGGATAATCGTACCAGGCAGCTGCCAGGATAGCCAGCGCCTGCCTGGCGTCCTCCACCTGCAGGTAGGGAACATCCAGATCCTGATATTTACCAGCGCTCCTGGATCCCAGAATAGCTGCCGCTCCTGCCTGAAGGGCTTGGGGGATGAATTCATGCCCATCCGCCCTGGTGCCGGGCACTGCCACGTAAAGACAACCCGGCTTGGCCTGGCGGGAATCCAGGGTGATATCCAGGATCTCCGGGAGATCCGCTGGGAGGGGATTCAAGATCTGTATTTCCTGTGTCAACTCAACCAGGTTCACTAGTCGGCTCCCGTACCACTCCTGATGAGAAAAACGCCCGGAGGGATCCAGGCGTTTTTATTGTACACCAGTAAGGCTGCCTTGTTTCAGCTGAGCTTATCGCGCATCTCCGCCAGCTGGGAAGCAACAGAATGGTCGTATAACATATCATCCACCTGGATCTTCAATCCACCCAGTATGCTGGGGTCTACCTCGAAAGTGACATCCAACTTAGTTTTCGAGTGTTTAAGGATATCGTCTTGCAGGGTGGATTTTTCCTTATCCGTCAGCGGTAAAGCGCTGGTGATGACTGCGGACTTCCCCTCGAATTTCTGGTCAGCCAGGACAACGACCTTGCCCTGCTTGACACTGGAGAAGAATTCATCGACCAAGGCTTGCTGCTTCTTCTGGTCCATTGCCTCGCCGATCAGTTTTTGGGCAGCGGCGATGGCCAGAGCAGCAACCTGTCCGCGGACATCTGTCAAGATGCGCTTGCGCTCATCCTCGGCGTCCTTGAGGGCTTCCTGATGGATCTCCTTGGCTTTTTGGTTCGCCTCTGCCTTGATGTTATCAGCTGCTTGATCAGCTTTGGAGGATGCTTCGCGAACAAGCTCGTTGGCCTTGGAACGGGCCTCATCCAGGATCTTGGCCGCTTCACTTTCCGCGTTCTGGCGGGCTTCTTCCGCTTTCCGGGCATCTTCCAGGCTTTGAGCGATCTTCTCTTTCCTCTGCTCAAGCATGTTCAGGATCGGTTTATAAACCCAAGCCCGGAGAACGACAAAGACAATGGCGAAGTTTAGAACCTGGACGAGCAAATATCCAAGATTAAGTCCTAATGCGTCCAAAGGTGGCCTCCTTAGTCAACAGCTATCGAATCTAAATAACGAACAGGATCAGGAGCGCAACCACCAGACAGTAGATTGCCACTGCTTCAGCAAAGGCAATGCCCAGGATCATGTTGGTTTGGATATCGCCGCTGGCTTCTGGGTTGCGGGCAATCCCTTGGACAGCTCCATTTACCAGCACACCAATTCCCAAACCACCTCCGATAGCTCCAATCATCGCGATTCCGGCGCCAATCAATCGTGCTGCTTCTGCATCCATAAATATTTCTCCTACACTTGATATTTTTAGCTATTGAACGATCTCACCGGGAAAAACCAGCCTGTTCCCAGTATGTTTCGTAATTAAAATCTAATGGCCGTGTGTAGCCTGGGCCATGAACATCATGGTCAGCATACCGAAGACCAGCGCCTGGATCAACCCTACGAAGAATTCCAGGAGCTGGAAGAACGATTGTGCAAAGACAGGAACGAGGGATCCGATCACGAACAGGAGCACCGTTCCCGCAAAAATATTACCCAAAAGACGGAAGGAGAACGACAGGATCTTGGAAATTTCACTGACAATCTCCAGGAGGCCGACGCCAAAATCGATCACACCAAAGATCGGTCTTGAAAACAAGCCTTTGACGTTGAAGAACTTACCCAGATAATTGACTCCCCTGGCCTGCAGGCCGATGACCTGGGTCATGAAGACCGAGATCAAAGCCAGCCCAACGGTGAAGTTCAAATCCGTGGAAAGGGTGCGGACGTAGGGAATGAGCATATATCCCCCGCCGTGGCTTGCCTCGCCGCCCTTCACCAGGGTTTGGGCGAAACCCAGGATAGGCTCGATCGGGTGTCCGTGGTCGGCATGCTCCAGGATGCCGATACTGTCCACACCCGGGATCAACTCCATCCAGTTGGAAACCAGCACCATCAAGGTGATGGTCGCAAAATAAGGGAAGATCTTCTTGGCGTACTTGCCAGCGGTGCTTTCCGTGAGATTGTAGATCATTTCCAGGATGGTCTCGACTGCCCCTGCAAAACCATCCAGGACCTCTTTGCCGCTCTTGACTGAGGAGCGGACGGCGAGGGCGATCGCCAGCAGGATCAAGTCCACCAGCACCATGGCGGTCAGCGTGTTCGTCCAGTAAAACTCCCCTATCAGGGGGAGGGTGAACAAAGGAGTTTGGGAATAGCGTTCAGCTGGGAGTTGAATATGAGGAAGGACCGGGGAATAAGCTTTGGCAGCTATGACACCCAGGATGATGAACAGTAATACGAACCAGCGATTGGTGCCGTATCGCCATTTCTTTTTCTTCCCTTCTGGCGGTGCAACTTTAGTCTCAGCCACTCTGGTTCTCCTCCTTCACAGGTGGTTGGTCATCCTCTGTTTCTTGAGCTGGATCTGTCACTGAGCGCTGTACAAGCCTGATCAGGATCACCATGGTCACTGGAACACTGGCCACCATCAGGATGAGGGTGAAGAGCGGCTTGGTGTTGAACTGGTTGTCGATCCATAAGCCGCCCACCAGCGCTGCCAGGACAATAAATAACGTCAAACATCCAACTTGGAATGTAACAGTATAAACCTGAGTGTTTAAAAGACTTGCATATGGTTTCGATTTCGGCTCTTTCGTCTGGTCCACCATATCAGCGGTATTTTATCACAGGTCAGGTTAATTAGCCAACAACACAGATCGGTCCGTTAAAACAAATTCTGAGCCATGGTTAATGCCCAGTCATACCAGGGTCCAAACAAAGTACCGATGACCACAATAGCGATCGAAAGCACCGCCAGGGTCAGCAGAGCTGGCTTGGGGAGCCGCAGAGCGGGAGCTCCTTCCTCGGGCAGATAGAGGTAAATGTGTTTGAGGACGATCAAGTAATAGTAAAGTCCGATGATGGAATTGAGCGCACCAACTATCACCAGCCAGAGCATACCGGTCTCTATCCCAGCCGCAAAGACCAGAACCTTGGCAATGAAACCCCCGAAAGGCGGCATGCCAGCCAGCGACAGGAAAGCCACCAGGGTGACCAAAGCCAAGCCCGGTGAGCGTCGGCTGAGTCCATCCAGATCGGAGATCGCGAATGATCCGCTATCCTCTCCTGCCAGGGTGACTGCCCCAAAGGCCGCCAGGTTGGTCAGCAGGTAAGCACCGATATAAAATACAGCGCTTCCTACACCAAACGAATTTGCCGCTGAGACACCGATCAGGATATATCCAGCGTGGGCGATCGAGGAGTAAGCCAGCATGCGCTTGATGTCCTTCTGGGTCAGGGCAATGATGTTACCGATGGTCATCGTCAGGGCTGAGATCACTCCCAGGATCAGCTGCCAATTGTCGCTCAAAGCAGGGAAAACCAGGAAGATCACCCGCAGCAGAACCGAAAAACCAGCTGCTTTGGAGGCTGTGGACAGGAACGCGGAAACGGGAGTTGCCGCGCCCTGATAGATATCGGGAGCCCAGAAATGGAATGGGAAAGCGGAGATCTTGAAACTGAATCCGATCAGAATAAACAGCATACTGACCAAAGCTGCGGAGAGTGGGAATCCACCCTGACCGACAGAACTGGCCAGCTGGGCCAGATCCGTAACCCCTGAAAAACCATAAGCCAGGCTGAATCCAAATAACATCAGCGCCGAGGACATGGCACCAAACAGCAGATATTTAAAACCTGCCTCCACGGACAGCTCGCTCCCTTTCAGGAAACCTGCCATGATGTAGAGTGGAATGGAAGCGGTCTCGAATGCCAGGTAAAGCATCACCAGGTCCGCCGCAGAGGCCATCATGTTCATGCCCATGGTCGAGGTCAGCAGCAGGACGTAGAACTCGCTTTTCTGGCCGTAATCGTATTCCAGGGCAAAAATGGCAGTGATTGCAGCGCCCAGCATGAAGATGATCCGGAAGATCAATCCGAACCAATCGAAGTGGAGCATGGAGCCCCATACCAGGGTGTCCCCTGCGGGAGGCTGGCTGAAGACCAGGCTGAGGGCGATAGTGACCAATAAACCGAGAGCGGTCAGCCAGCCCAGGTACTTTCGCCGAGACTCCTTCAAGAAACCGCCCGCGATGAGCACCAAGGCGCCCACAACGACCAGGCCGAGTTCAGGCAGGATTGCCAAAAGCATTGTACGATCGATCGAAGTTGACACTATGCACCTCCAAACAGTCGGAGGATACTTTCAACCCCCGAGGAAACCAATGGCAGCATGCGGGTAGGATAGGGGAGGATACCGATCAGGATCAGCATGGCTGAAAGCAAACCCAGGGCGATCTTATCGCGCAGGTGCACGTCCCCGATCTCAGCCTCATAGGATTCGGGCATCTTGCCGAAGAAGACATCGGTGATGATGCGGATGATGTAGGAAGCGGTGATCACGATCGAGATCGAAGCCACTACCGCGATCCAGGGTGCGGTCTGCCACACTCCCATGAAAATGGGGAACTCCGCCACAAAACCCGAGAATCCGGGCATGCCCATCGAGACCAGGCCGCCAATGATGAACGCCACAGCGACCACGGGCATCTTCTTGGCAAAACCTCCCAGCTCATCGATTTGCCGGGTGTGAGCCCGGTCATAGATCATGCCGACTACAGCAAAGAAGAGAGCCGTCATGATCCCGTGGGAGAACATCTGCACGCCGGCTCCGATCATACCGTTCTGGTTCAGCGTCGCGAATCCCATCATCACCAGGCCCATGTGGGAAACCGAGGAAAATCCGATAACGTATTTCAGGTCATTCTGCCGCATAGCGATAAAGGCACCATAGACCACGTTGACCAAGGCCAGGAGGATGACGTAGGGCATCCAGAATTCTGCGCCTTGTGGCAGGAGCATGATGCCGATGCGCAGGGCCGCGAAGGCGCCCAATTTCATCAGCACACCCGCGTGGAACATGGAAACCGCTGTAGGGGCAGCCACGTGTCCATCCGGGCTCCAGTTGTGAAAAGGCCAGATGCCGCCCAGCACAGCGAATCCCAAAAAGACGAAGGGGAACCATAAACGCTGGAAAGATGTGGTGAAGTTGAAATCCTGCAGGACCAGGATATCGAAACTTCCCTGCCCTGAAACGAAATACATCGCCAGGGCACCGACCAGGGCAACGATGGAGCCGATGAAGAGGTACAGAGTAAGCTTCATGGCAGCGTATTCCCGAGTCTTCTTCCAGCCCCAGATGGCGATCAATAAGAACATCGGGAAGACTGCGATCTCGTAAAAGAAGAACAGCATGAACATATCCAGGGACACGAAGACCCCGAAGACGCCTGTGGCCAGGATGAACAGGAACGCGAAGAACTCGCGCGGCCTGTCATCGATCCCCCACGAGATCAGCACACCTGTGAACATCACCACCCCAGTCAGCAGGACCAGGGGAGCGTTCATCCCATCGACCCCGACATGGTAGGAAATGCCCAGCTGCGGCAGCCAGGAAAATTGCTCTACATATTGGTACCCCCCTACAGCCAGGTCATAGGACAGGTACACAAAGAATGAGAGCACCAGGTCCACGATCGACGCAGCCAGGGCAACGTAGCGGGCCAGGTTCTTCTTCTCCCCGGGGAGAAGGAACAGCACCAGTCCGGTTGCCAGGGGGGTCAAAACGATCACGGTGATAATTGGAAATTGCATTCGTCACCTCAGCCTATACAATGAGTCCAACCCTAAAACATCAATCCCACAGTCCAGTTGATCACTTTGAGGATCCAGGCCGGCCAAATGCCGATCCAAAGCATCAAAGCCATCAGGGGAACGGCGACCAGCATTTCCCGGGTATTGATATCCGTCAATTTACCCTGCCAGGACTCGTTCATTGGTCCGTGAAGCACTTTCTTAAGGCTCTTGAGCACATAAACACCGGTAAAGAACAGACCGATCATGCCCAGAGCGGTGTAAACAGAGAAAACAGGCCAGGCACCCCGGACGACCAGGAACTCTGACACGAATCCGTTCAGCCCGGGCAAACCCAGGGCCGACATGGAGCTGAAGAGCAGCACACCGCCGTAGACTGGCACCAGCGGGAACAGACCACCATATTGATTCATGTCCCTGGTGTGAGTCCGCTCGTAGATGACTCCGACCAGGAAGAACATGGCGGCTGCGCTGATGCCGTGATTGAACATCTGCAGGACAGCGCCGTTCATGGCCAGGGTAGCGTTCTCCCCTCCCTGGACACGGGCGGCAGCGGCAATACCCAGAATGACAAAACCCATGTGGTTTACAGAGGAATAAGCCACCAAGCGCTTGAAATCTTCCTGTCCAAAGGAGTTCAAAGCACCGATAATGATCGCTGCCACCGCCAGGAAGGCCAGCACTCCAGCGTACTGCTTGGCCTGTTCAGGATAGAGAGGAAGCACCAGCCGGATAAAGCCGTACGCGCCCAGTTTCAGCAATACGCCAGCCAAGATCATCGATCCTGCGGTGGGAGCCTCGGTGTGAGCGTCGGGAAGCCAGGTATGGAAGGGCCAGACCGGGACTTTGAGCGCGAAGGCCACCACGAAAGCCCAGAAGGCGATGGTCTTGACTGCGTTCATATCCAGGCCAAAGAAGCTGCCCTGCACATCCTTCCAGATCGAGAACAGCTGGGGCAGGTCGAACGTGCCAGCCGAGACACCGATCATCTGGATCGCCAGCAGCAAGCCCAGGGACCCTGCCATGGTGTAGATCATGAACTTGATCGAGGCGTAGGTCCTGGCTTTGATCTTGACTCCCTTCCAGATCTCCCGCTCGTCCTTCTCATTGCCCCATTGGTTGATCAAGAAATACATCGGCACCAGCCCGAACTCCCAGAACACGAAGAACAGGAGCAGGTCCAGCGCCAGGAAGACACCTAACATACCCATTTCCAGCAGCATGAACAGGATCATGTAAGCTTTGACCCGCTCCTTGATGCTGAACGAGGTCAGGACTGCCAGCGGGGTGAGGATGGTGGTCAACAGCACCATGGTCAGGGAGATGCCGTCGACTCCCAGGTGGTAGGACGAGTTGATCGCCCGGTACCAGTCCACCTTGGTTTGGAACTGGAAACCAGCCAGGCTGTTGTCATATTTGAACCAGAGCACCAAGGACAGCGCAAATGTCGCCAGGCTGGCTAATAACGCGATCCAGCGGATCAGCTTCTCACTCTTAGCGGGGATGAATGCCAGGAGAACGGCTGCCGCAGCTGGCAGGAACAGTATCAGTGTCAGGAGATTTTCAGTAAACAATGCCATCAAATTCACTCCATAGCGAACAATAGGTAGATCTCTACTGCGTCAGGAAAAAGAACAGTGTTCCAAATGCGACCACCAGGGCGATCAGCATGTACTGCTGGACCCGGCCGGTCTGGATGAACCGGACCTTCTCCCCTGCTTTGGCGGTCAATTCACCGACTGCATCACCAAAACCGTTGATGATCGGAAGATCGATCTTGTCGCGCAAGAACGATCCTATGATCCCGGCAGCCCGGGCCACACTGTGCAGGAAGCCATCGATCACGGTCCTATCCAGGAATTTATAAGTGAAGGTCTCTGCCAGCCAGGTTGCGGGCTTGACAAAGATCCGGTCATAAAGCTCGTCAAAATAATATTTGTTCTCTAGCAAGGTGTAGACCGGCCCCAGCCATTTCTTGATCGGGTCTTCCGCGCCTTCCGGCAGGTCCCGGTACACCAGCCAACCCAGGGCCAGTCCGCCCAAGGCGACTCCCAGAGAGGTCAGCAGGGGGACCCAGCTGAACTCGATCTCGGCCAGGGGGTGCGGCAGGCTGCCAGCAATGAACTCGCCCAGCCAGTTGGGAACGATCCCACCCAAGACCGGGAAATGCTCGGGTATTCCCAGCCAACCAAAGCCGACCGCGAACAAAGACAAGACCACCAACGGCAAGGTCATTGTCCAGGGGGTCTCGTGCGCGTGGTCCGCGGCTTTCGTTCGAGACTTGCCCAGGAAAGTCAAACTGATCTGACGCATGGTGTAGAAAGCGGTCAGCAACGCTGCTAGCGCCAGGGTGATGAAGACCGCCAGATGGCCGTGAGCGAAAGCATCCGCAAAGATCTCGTCCTTGGACCAGAAACCGGCGGTGACGATCGGGAATCCAGAGAGAGCCAATCCCCCAGCTAGGAAGGTCCAGAAGGTCACCGGCATCTTGGATCGTAAGCCGCCCATGTTGAACATATCCTGGGCGTCGAGATGGTCGCCAGTATGATAGACACCGTGCTCCATCCCGTGGATCACTGAGCCCGATCCCAGGAACAGCAGTGCCTTGAAGAAAGCGTGAGTGATGAGGTGGAAGGCAGCTGCCACATAAGCTCCGATACCCACAGCGGCCACCATGTAGCCCAGCTGCGAGATAGTGGAATAGGCCAGCACGCGTTTGATATCCCGCTGGGCAACGGCGATGGTAGCAGCAAACAGGGCGGTAAAGGATCCGATAATGGCAATGACCACCATGGGCGAGGTCAAGGCGCCGTGCTCCGCACCCGCACTGAGCAGCGGGAAAATGCGGATCGCCATATAGACACCCGCGGAAACCATCGTGGCCGCATGGATCATGGCCGAGACCGGGGTCGGGCCTTCCATGGCATCCGGGAGCCAGACATGAAGCGGGAACTGGGCTGATTTACCAACCGTGCCGATGAACAGCAAGATGCCGATCAAGCCGGCTGAGGACAGTCCCAGGAAGCCGCTGGGTGTGGTCGCCAGGTGATGGAGGACTTCTTCGTTGAAGAAGATCTCCCTGAAGTTCAAGGTACCGGTAGCAGAATACAGGAAAGCGATCCCCAGCAGCATGAACACGTCGCCGATCCTGGTGACCAGGAAGGCCTTGATCATAGCCGCGCGCGCCGAGAGTTTGCCGAACCAGAACCCGATCAGCAGGTAAGAACACAGTCCCATGATCTCCCAGCCCACAAACAGGGTGAGCAGGTTGTCGGAGACCACCAGGACGTACATGCCAAAGGCAAATAAACTGATGAATCCAAAAAAGCGGGAATAAAGCGGTTCCACAGATGGCACCTTATGGCCATCCTGGGTCGCGCCCTGGGGCGGCAGACCGGGCCGGTCATGCTCGCCTTCAGGCTGGCCGAAATTATGATAGCCAACACTGTAGAGCGTGATCATCAGGATCGTCCAGGCCACAAAGAACAGCACGCCAGCAGTAAGCGGGTCCACCGTCACGCCGATCTGGAACCATCCATCGCCAACCGGAAGCCAGTTGATCGCTGATCCAAAGGGATGCTCACCCAGCCCCTCCGCCCCCTTGCCAACAGCATTGAAGAAGACCACCATGCTGCCCAACCAGGACAGCAGCGCAGCTCCTACAGAGAGGGTGTGGCTGAGACCCTTTTTAGGGTAGGTGAAGAGCACGATCAGGAAAAAAGCCAGTAAGGGTGGTAAGGGGAGCAACCAGACTAATGTATCCATCGCCATAAATAAATCCTCGTTATCTAGCTAGAATGCCAATTACCATTTCAAGAGGTTGACTTCATCGGCAACGACCAGTTTGACCCGCCGGTAAAGGGAGATCACCAGGGCCAATCCTACAGCTACCTCGGAAGCGGAAACAGCAAAAACGATCACCGCAAAAACCTGCCCCGCCAGCTGCATCTCCAATGAGTAGCGCCAGAAGGCGATGAAGTTGATATTGATCGCTGTCAGCATCAATTCAATGGACATCAGGATGGCAATGATATTCTTGCGTGCCAGTACGCCGTAAAGCCCGATGGAGAATAACGCCGCTGCGAAAATCAAGTACCAGGAAAGGGGTATCATGCCAGCCTCCAGATTCCCGTGAGGGTTAAGCTATAGATCATCATCATTTTCTCCAGGCCACCACGATGGATCCGATCAAAGCAGCCAACAGCAGCACCGAAGCCAGCTCAAAGGGCAGGACGTAGGCGTTGGGTGATACCAGCTGCTGTCCCAACAGACTCACCGCGTTCAGCTCCCCTTCCAGCGCAGGAGCCAGCACATCAGTCTGGGGAAGAGTGTAGTAGAAATAGGCCAAACCCACAAAGAGCACCAGGCTGAGGACCGCCGCGATCGGCCACTGCTTGTTGATCCCGGGTTCCTGCGCTTCATCGGGGTCCCTGGTAAGCATGATCGTATAGACGATCAGGACTGCGATGGCGCCGATGTAAACCAGGATCTGGATGACTGCGATGTAGGTCGCCTGCAGCAGGACGAAAGCTACGGCTGCGCCAAAGAGGGCTACCATCAACCACATCGCTGCATTGACTAGTTTTTTAGATGTGACCACTGCAACCGCAGCTACGGTGGTCACCACAACCATCAAGAGGAAAATCAACATACCTAAACTCATTGGCAGACTCCCTTTCTCCTATGAGATAACAATCAGGACTTGGATTGATCCGATTGGGGACTGACCGCCACCGGTCGGGTTGGAAATTGCACCCGCTCTACCTTGGGCTTGCTGTTGCCCGCGATAGCGAGGGAGATCAGCAGAACTCCCATACTGAGAGCGAACATCACCCCCACATAGATCCAGCGGGCGAGGTTGAGATCCATCAAGATCCGATCGGCCACTGCTACGACGACCAGGTTCAGGAAGGAGACCGGGATCATGAACTTCCAGTTCAGATCAAGCATCTCATCGATCCGGATCCTGGGGAGGGAGAGGCGGATCCAGGAGATCACCAGATAGACCAGGAATGTTTTTGTGAAGAAGTAGACCACACCCAAGATCGGCCAGCTGGCTGCCATGGGCCCTGACCAACCGCCCAAGAAGAAGATCGTGATCAAGGCACCCACGGTGTACTGATGCAGAAACTCGGCTACATAGAACATTCCGAATTTCATCCCCGAATATTCCGTGTGGTAGCCAGCCACCAGCTCTGACTCAGCTTCCAGGAGGTCAAAGGGCGCTTTGCCGATCTCAGCCATGGAAGAGATCAGGAAGAACAGGGCTGCAGTGGGCGCTACGATCAGGAACCACCAGGGACGCTGGGCTTCGATAATTGCTGATAACTGCATCGATTTCGTCAATAAAACCGGAATTAAAAGAGAAATCACCATGGGAATCTCATAAGAGATCAACATGGCGACTGAGCGGGAGGCTCCTAAAAGGGCGTAGCGGTTGTTGGATGACCAACCCGCCATCAGGATTGCCAGGATTCCGAAGGAACCAATGGCAACGATATAAAGCACTCCCACGTTGACATCCGCGCCGATGACATTAATGGCAAAGGGGAAAACTGCCCAGATGGCCAGCACAGATGCCATCGCCAGCACCGGGGCGATGTTGAACAGGCTCTTATCGGCCCCAGTAGGAGTGACATACTCCTTGGTGAAGATCTTGATGATATCGGCAAAGGATTGGAAAATGCCAAAAGGTCCTGCTCGGTTCGGGCCAAAGCGGTCCTGGATCCTGCCAGCCAACTTGCGTTCGACCCAGATCAGGGCGATGACGATCACAAAACACAGGATCACTACCAGGATACTGCCCAGCACCTGAAGGACAAAGCCTGCCAGATCCTGGGATGCTCCCCAACTGATCATCAGGTTATACAGCCAGTCTCTAATCACATTTATCAAATCAGCCATGAATTTCTCCTGCTTGCCTCAATCTGGACCTATGACCAGGCCAATGCACCTTTTTGCATGGCATAGATCAGACCCGCGAATAGAATAGCAATAAAGATCACGCCTTCCACAACCGCAAATAAGGGAAGTTTCCCCAGCGATACCGCCCAGGGGAACAAGAACACCGTTTCAATATCAAAGACAAGGAATATCAAGGAATAGATGTAGTACTGGGATTTGAATTGGACTCTGATATCTCCTTCGGTCTCAATCCCACACTCATAGACTTCTTGTTTTCTTCGGCTGGGTTTTCGGGGAGAAATGATTGCCGGGAGAGATACCGCGATTATCGGGAATGCTACTGCGACTGCCAGGAAAATACCGATATAAAGCCAATAGGAAAGCATGTCTGCTCCTTATCCAAAAACTGAATTATTTTCAGTTTGTGAAATTTCACATCAACTGCAAATTTTACCATACAGTTATCAGGATTTGCGTTCCAAACCCATCATCTTCAGTGCTTTTGCTTATCCCAGCTATCAGGATTCTTTATCCCATTGAAAACCAAAGCTTATCAACGGCTCACAAGACCCTTTTAGAAGGAAAACCCCACCTCAGATATCCCCCTGGTAGCGGTCCGCGAATAATCCTGGCGTGCCTCCGGTATGCCAGAACAAGACTCGCTGGCCGGGTTTGAAAAACCCACTCTGGATCAGATCGAGCATGCCGCCCGCCGCCCTGCCGGTATAGACCGGGTCGAGCAGAATGCCCTCTTGCTTCGCAAAAAGCTGGATGGCCTGGTGGTCCCGATCGTTCATGATCCCATAACCGTCCCCGGTATATACATCATTGACCTGGATCTCTTCAGGGAGGATCTGCAGTTCCTTCCCGAGCAGGGTAGAAAGATCGCGGATGATGCCGAGGATGGTCTTCCTGAGAGCGGACGCAGGCTGATCCACACTGATCCCCAGCACCTGGGGACCCCCCAGCAGCTTGGCACCCAGGCACAGTCCTGCCTGGGTTCCGCCCGAGGAGGAAGCGATCACGATCCAATCCGGAAGCTGGTCAGGGAGCTGGTCCTTGAGCTCCTGGTAAGCCTGATAGTAGGCAAAGGCGCCCAGGGCGTTGGATCCCCCGTAAGGTATCAAGAAAGGTTTTTCACCCCCCTCCAGGGCTTGCTGGAAAGCTTCAGCTAATGTAGAGTCTCTATTCGCTTGGTCGGTCCAGATCACTTCCGCGCCCAGCAGGCTATCCAGGAAGTAGTTCCCTGAAGGCTTGTCCGGCTTGGGCCCGACCAGGACCAGCCGACACTTCAAGCCACTGCGGGCAGCCGCAGCTGCAGTTTGGCGGCAGTGGTTGGATTGGGCGGCGCCAGTGGTCATGACCAGCCCAGCCCCGTCTTCCTTTGCGGCACCGATCAAGTACTCCAGCTTGCGGGTTTTATTCCCCCCGAATGCCAACCCGGTCAGGTCATCGCGCTTGATCGATAATTCTGGACCTGCCAGGTATTCGCTTAACTGCGGCAGGGAGTCAATAGGTGTCGGCAAATGAGCGAGCTTCAGTCTGGGCAGCATGCTCCCTCCTTGATATCCCTAATAAGAGTAGATCAGGCGAAGTCACTTTCAGCCAATCTGCTTGTGCGCCGATCCCTGACCCAGCGCATCAGATCCAGCAAACGCGGGAGCCAGCGGGTGTACAACTGATAACGGAGCGGCCGGGCAGGGAAATCCCAGGCGCCGATCGTCCGGGAAACCTCTCCACCGAAGCCGTCCTTGAAGCGATAAACACCCCAGAGCGAATCATCTTCCGAGAAATGATCCGGTGCCCCCCACATATCATAAGTGGCACAGCCCCGCTCTTTGGCCCAGCGCATCGCTTCCCACTGGACCAGGTAGGTGGGCATCTTTTCAGTGTGCTCCGGGACCGACATGCCATGCAAATACCAAGCTCGCTCCCCGAAAGCAAAGATCACGGCAGCGGCAATGGGCAAACCCTCGTACTCAGCGATCAGCGGCTGGGCGCAGGGATTCGCAATCCCTTCTGCGCAGGACTCGATGAACTTGGTCCATAAGGCCTGGTAATATTCCTGTCCCCGGATGGTGAACCCTCCCCGGCTCGAGGTCTCAGCGTACATGCGGTACAGCAGGTCCAGGTCGCCCGGCAGGTATTGTCGGACCCGGATACCTTTCCGAGCCGCTAAGCGGATGTTGTAGCGCGTCTTGGATTTCATCCTGGCCAGGATCTCATCCTCGTGATCCCTCAGATCCACCAGGACCGTGTTGCGGAATTGGACCTGCTCCTCTGAGAACCTCCAGCCCCGGCTGGCCAGCCTATCCTGGAAAGCAGATCCAGAAGCCAGCTCGCGGGAAGACTCATCTCCCGGCACTCCCTGGCCAAGCTCGACATCGGGATCGATCTTGAGCTGCAATGCTCCCCGCTGTTTCGCAAATCCCTCCAGATCCTGGAACACTTGATCCCAAACATCCTGATCGGTGGGATCAGCGAAAAGGGGTCCTTTGGGCAGGTACTGGACAGATAACCCCGGGAAAGGGGTCCGCTCCAGCAGCAAACCCGCCGCAGCGGGCTGCAGTCCCTCAACGCTTGCAGGATCGATCACCCGCATCCTCAAGGCACCTGCCTGCTTATCCCAAACCAGGTAGATGGCCCGCCAGCCATACTGTGATTTGAAATCAGCCCATTGGGAAGTCTGCAGCAAGTGAGGATGATGGAGACTGGAGATCAATTCATTCCATGCGGTTGTGCCCATAGATTCCCGCCTACTCAGAACTACCCGCCAAGCGATTGCGGAGCAGATATAAACTATATAATCCGGGCCGGTAGACCCGGTCCCAGGGTCCAGGGCTGCGCAGCAGCTGGCCTCCAAAACCCCGCTTGAAGCGGTAGACTCCCCACAAGCCGTCGCTTCGCTCCGTGAATTGATCTTCCAGGACCTCGAAGTCCTCATCCGGCACACCCCACAGATCATAGCTGGTGCAGCCCAGGACTTTGGCCCAGCGCATGGCCTCCCACTGGACCAGGTAGGGTGCCATCAGGTCCCGGTGCTCCCGCGATGAAGCCCCATAGAAATACCAGCTGCGCGCGCCGCGCGTGAAGACCATGATGCTGGCCAGGGGCTGGCCCTGGTATTCAGCCAGGAAGATCGCGCACTCGCCTGAAGGATGGAAAAGCTCAAAAGCCCTGCGGTAGTATTCCCGGGTATGGATGCCGAATTCAGCTCGATCAGCTGTGAACTCCAGCAATGCATAGAAAGGGTCGATCTCATCGATCCTGCGAACCGAGACACCGTTCCGCCCAGCCAGGCGGATGTTGTAGCGTGTCTTGGACTTCATGCGGGCCAGGATCTCCTGCTCATCGCCTTCCAGTGAGACCAGGATGGTGCGGGGAGGCTGAATGCTGTGCGAACTGGTCCGCCAACCCAAAAGGGTATGCTCATCCCCATCAGACCAGCCATCCGGCTCAATCTTCAAAAAAACAGCCTTGTGCTTCCGGCAAATGAGGTCAAGTTCGTCCTGGAATGTCTCCCAGGCAGGGCCTTCGAATACATGACCATCGAGGGAAACCGGGCCCCGGGGGATGTAGCCAACCTTGAACCCCAACGGGAGATCCTGGAAGAGGATCTGTGCTCCCAGCGTAGCGTTCACAACCCAGACAGGTGTCCAGCCATAGCCAGACTTCAACTCTCCCCAGGCTGGGGTCTGCAGGATATGCGCGTCAGGGCTGCGCGAGATAAATGTGAGCCATTGCGATCGGTCAACGATGGGCATTGATCCCCCCATCATTAAATTCATGAACGGGATAAAGATCAGTCATGGACTGTTCCCGCCATCCATTTCAAGGTGGACTCCAGGCCTTCCAACAAGGAAACCCGGGGAGCAAATTCCAGCAACTCGCCTGACAGGGAGGGATCTCCCAGGCTGCGGTAGATATCCCCCGCCCTGGGTTCCTGAAAATCCGGTTGGATCTCGCGGTTGAAGAGGATGGAGAGGGACTCGATCAAGTCCAGCAGGCTGGTCTCCTGGCCTGAACAGATATTCATGGTCCGCCCGGCCGCAGACCGCGAATCGGCAGCGATCAAATTCGCTCGCACAACGTCCGCTACGTAAATGAAATCCCGTGTTTGGCCCCCATCCCCGTAGACGACAGGTTCCTCCTCATCCAACAAGCGGCGGATGAAGATCGGGATCACAGCAGCGTAAACAGAAGCTGGGTTCTGGCGCGGTCCGTAGACATTGAAATATCTGAGAGCGACCACATCCAGCCCCAGCTGGTTAGTATAGAGGCGGGCCAGGATCTCATCGATCAGTTTGGATGCCGCGTAGGGTGAGAGCGGATCAGTCGCTGCTCCTTCTGACAGGGGAAGGTCCGAATTCTCACCATATACTGCCGCGCTGGATGCCAGCACCACCCGCTGGATCCCAAATCGCCGGCTGGCCTCCAGCAGCTGGCTGGTACCCCGGATATTGATATCCAGGCAGAGATCTGGTTCCTCCATCGATTGAGGTACAGAGACGAAGGCAGCCTGGTGAAAGACCAGGTTTACGCCTCTCAGAGCCTTTTCCAGAACATCCGGATCCCGCAGGTCTGCTTCGATCACCTCGACCTGGTCCCCGGCGCCCTGCAGATTCCGCAGCTTGCCCGTGGATAGATCGTCCAGGACACGCACCTGGTCTCCCCGAGCCAGCAAAGCATCCACGATATGCGAGCCGATGAACCCGGCTCCACCAGTGACCAAAGAGACTGTCATGGTCTATTTCCCCTTCAACCCAAAGATCGTTGCCGGAGTACCCAGGATGATGCGGAGGTCAAGCAGGATGGTCCGGTTCTTAATGTAAAACAGGTCGTATTCCAGCTTGTCAATGGTTTCCTCGACCGTTTCCGGATAGCCGTAATTGATCTGGGCCCACCCGGTCACGCCGGGCTTGGCTAGCAGCCTGGCGCGGTAAAAAGGCACTTCCTTTTGGAGTTTATCCACCAGGCTAGGCCGTTCCGAACGCGGTCCAACCAGGCTCATTTCCCCTTTCAAGACATTGATGAACTGGGGGAACTCATCCAGGTGGGTCTTGCGCAGGAAGCGGCCGATGCGGGTGACCCGCCGGTCATCCTCGCTGGCCCACTGGGCCTGCCCGTTCTTCTCCGCGTTCTTGACCATGGTCCGGAACTTGATGATCTTGTAGGGTTTCGCGCTCTGTCCCAGCCGTTCCTGGCGGTAGAGGATCGGGAACCCGTCATCAAGGAATATCAGCAAGCCAACCGGCGGCAGCAGCAGCAGGAAGATCCCTACCCCGATCAAACCGCCAATCAGATCCATGATGCGCTTGGCAATGTGGTAGATCCCACTGGTGCTGGTATCGTCCACAAAGGAGCGCAGGATCCAGTCCGCTTCCAGGATGCGGATGGGCACGGTCTGGGTCAGGTCCTCGTAGGCGACCGGCATGCGGGTGATCTCAACACCTTGCTCTTGGGCATCCAGCAAGGCCTGGAATGTGCCTCCCCGGATGACCCCGGTGATGGCTACGATGATATCCGAGATCTTTTCCTTCTCGATCACGTCCAGCAAGTCCGGACCTGAGCCGATCACCCTGTAGCCATCGATCTCCTGTCCCAGCTTGGCAGGGTCGTCATCGATGATGCCGATGATGAAGTAGGGTTTGGGCTCGATCTTCTCAAAAGCCCGCAGGAGCAGCCGTCCAGACACGCCGCCTCCAACCAACAGCACGCGGGGAAGGAAGATCTCAGAAGTCAAAACACGGATATAGAACAAGCGCCACAGGAGGGTGAAGATCACTGAGCCGATGATGAAGACTGCCACCCCTGTCCGGGGCAATGATTCAGGCGGCGAGGTGAAATACAAACCAAGATAGAGGATGGAGCCGATCAACGCGGCCGTCAGCACACCCTGCAGCGTCCGGTTCCAGCTGGAGGCTTTGCGGATATCGTAGAGCTCGATGATCAGGAAGAACCATGCCAAGGGCAGCAGATAGAACCAGCCCGGGACCCGGTTAAGGATGAAGCTGAAAGTGAAACCCTGGGGCTGGGCCTGGTTGCCCCAGATCACCACAGCCCCCAGCAGGGCCAGGGCTTCTGCCAGGATATCCCCGTTCAACAGCAGAACCCGCCGTTCCACAAAGCGGAAACGGAAGCGGCGGTCCTTCTGGGGATCATAGGAGTTATTGCCCATGGTTTTACTTTACCTTATTTCCTGACTGGGTTCTTGACTATTTTATCAAATAGAAAACCAATCAGGCTGACTAAAAAACCGCTTCCCCAGGAAAAATGCATGGTAGCGATCGCCAGCGGCAGACCTAACACCAGTCCAGGGTCCTTTTTCTTCCAGGCAGCGCACAATCCTGCGGCCAGCAATGCGCTGCCATAAATGACCGCTTCCGCCAGCAGCAGCCAGCGGGCAGCCTCGAACCAGATGGCCAGGGTCCCCAGCACCAGCCAGCTGAGAACAAAGAAACCCGCTATCTGGCGCCAGCGGAGCGTTTCCGGATAGCGCAGCAGCATGCGCAGCTTCCAGTAACCGTAGCGCCAGTACTGGGCTGCCAACCCGCTCAATGTGGACCGCGGGATATAAGTAGCCCGGATCCGCGGGTCAAGCCAGATCCTGCCTCCCGATTTCCTGACCCGGACATTGAATTCATAGTCCTCATTGGTCAGCAGGCTTTCGTCATACCCACCAATGCGGTCAACCAGAGAAGCCCGGTATGCCCCAAATGCGACCGTATCCACTTCACCTGCTTGGGCACCAGTGCGGTATTTGGCGTCTCCCACGCCCAGGGGATGGCGCGCAGCAACCGCGATCGAACGGGCGATCAAACCCTGGTTGGCAGGCTTGATATCGATCACCCCTCCAACATTGTCTCCTTTGCCTTCCTGGAGAGACTGGAGACTGTATTTAAGGTAATCCGGGTGGGGAAGCGAGTGGGCATCCATGCGAACCAGGATCTCGCCGGCTGCCGCCTGGATAGCCTGGTTCAAACCGGCAGGAATGGAGCGCTGGGGGTTATCCACTACCCGCACGCTAAGCTCCGGCACCGCAGCAGTAAACTCAGCGATCCTCTCCCGGGTGGCATCTGTGGACATACCATCCGAAATGACAACCTCCAGGTCTGCCAAGGGATAATCCTGCTCACAAATGGCTGCCAGCAGGTCCTGGATGGTGTCCTGCTCATTGTAACAGGGGACGATCAAGGATACTTTCATGAACTGAGTTTATCCTTTTTCTCTG
The DNA here is from genome assembly GCA_045888315.1 of Anaerolineales bacterium. Taxonomy (GTDB): domain Bacteria; phylum Chloroflexota; class Anaerolineae; order Anaerolineales; family UBA11858; genus B10-G9. The sequence goes on from JBGCVQ010000023.1 coordinate 28,630, forward strand.
CGATTGTAAGGTCATCGGACCTAACCGACGGAAGGGCCACTGTAAAGGCAGTGCCATCGCCCAGGACACTTCTGACGGAGATCCCGCCCCCATGAGCCTGGATGATCTGCTGGGCGATCGCCAGACCAAGGCCGGTGCTGGGGACCCCGTCTTTCCGCCGGGAACCATCCACTTTATAGAAACGCTCGAAAATTCGGGGCAGGTGTTCCTCGGGGATGCCTTCCCCGCTATCAATCACATCGACCAGGATCTGACCGTTCCGACTCGCGGCGGTCAAATTCACAAACCCACCAGGAGGGGTGTGCTTGAGCGCATTGTCAACCAGGTTGGTGAAAACCTGAGAAAGCCGGTCCTCATCGCCCACACAGGTCGGCAGGCGGCCGATATTCAGCCTGAGATCCACCTGGGCTTGAGCCGCCTGGGGAATGAGCTGCGCTCCGACTCGCTGCAGCAGATTTTCCAAGTCGATCTCCTTCCGGTCCAGTTCGACAGTACCTGCGTCAAAGCGCGCCAGATCCAGCAGGTCGACCACCAGGCGGTACATGCGGTCCGCTTCGGTCTTGATAATCCCGGCTGCCTTCTTCAGCGCCGGGCCGCCTTCCACCGTGCCGTCCAGGATCGCCCCTGAAAAACCCTGAATGGACGTCAGGGGAGTTTTGAGTTCGTGGGAGACATTGGCCACAAAATCCCTCTGAGAATGCTGGAAGGCTTTGACCTGGCCGACCATCTCATTATACGCCCCTGCCAGGGCCCGGACCTCGTCCGGCCCTTTGACCGGGATCTGCTGGTACTCCCCTGCTGAAAGGGTCCTGGCTGCCCGCTCCATCTCCTGGAGAGGGCCAGCGATCCAGTTTCCCATCCAGGCGGCAAAGATCACTGCCAGCACGAACGCCACCAAGCCGGCCCGGATGAATGTGGGCAGAAAGTCCTGCCGGAGGGTTTCCCGCAGGTATGGACTTCGCAACAGCCGCAGGCCTCCCTGGCGCGGCAGGCTTAAAACCAGGATGTCACCGTTGGCCATCTTCCAGGAACTGTACAGCCAGCTTTCTCCCTCAATGTCTGTAAGCTGACCTCTCTGGGCCAGATCGGATACCTTGTCCGTCAAATCGATCTCAGTAGATTCCGGCTGGGAATCCAGTACCAGCTCTCCTTGAGAACTGTAGAGGATCAAACGGATCTGGAAGGATTCACCGATGCGCTCGAACAAAGCCTGGCGATCCCGGACCAGCAGATTACGACCATTGACCTGGCGCTGGATGAGAGTCAAGGCGGCATCCAGGCGGGTCAGGGCCTGGCGGTCGATCTGGGGATTCCGGATGACGTAGATCAAGACCCCGATCGCCAGGATGCTGAGAATGAGCAGGATCAGGATCGCATAGGTCAGCCAGAGACGGGCTCGAAGAGATGTGAACATAATTCCAGGTCCCTCTCCCTCAGGGAACCAGTTTATAGCCTACTTTGGTCACCGTCTCGATCCTGACCCGGGAGGCCGAGAGCTTCTTGCGCAGGTGGCCGATATGCACATCTACCGTGCGGGTATTCCCATAATAATCATAACCCCAGGCTTGATCGAGGAGCTTTTCCCGGGAGAGAACGATCCCGGGATTACTGACCAGGGTGTAGAGCAGGTCGAATTCCTGGGTGCGGATCTCGATCAGCTGGCCGCTCACGCGGACTTCGCGCCGGAGAGGGTCTACGGTGAGGTCAGTGAGGGTGAGGACCTTCTCCCCTGCTGAACCAGAACCCTCCCCTCCTCTGCGCAGGACCGCTTTGACCCGGGCTACCAGTTCCCGGGGGTTGAAGGGTTTCGTGAGATAATCATCTGCTCCAAGCTCCAGACCCAAGATCTTATCGATGTCCTCATCACGGGCTGTGAGCATCAAGATCGCCACCGGGTCCCCTTTGGCCCGCAGGGTCCGGCAGACTTCGAGGCCGTCGATCTCCGGCAGCATCAGATCGAGGACCATCAGGGCAGGCCGCTGCCTATCCACGATCTCCAGGGCTGCTTTACCGTCCCCGGCGTAGATCACCTGGTAGCCTTCCCGCTCGAGATATAGCTGAGCGAGCTCGATGATATTGGGCTCGTCATCCACCAGCAGGATCAATTCACCGCTCATTTCACAATATCCAGAAAGGGTCAATCCAAGATAGCTACCGCTTCAATCTCCACCAGCCCCCCCTTGGGCAATTTGGCTGCCTGAACAGCGGACCGGGCCGGGAAATCAGCTGTGAAGAACTGTCCGTACACTTCGTTCATAGCCCCAAAATCATTCATGTCATTCAAGAAAACCGTGGTTTTAACAACTTTGCTCAGGGAGGTGCCAGCAGCCTCCAGCACCGCTGAAAGGTTTTCCAGAGCCTGCCTGGTTTGAGCTTCAATTCCACCCGGGACGAACTCTCCGCTGGCAGGGTCGATGCCCAGCTGTCCGGCCGTGAAGGCGAAATCCCCCGCCTTGACTGCGGCTGAATAAGGGCCGATGGCTTTGGGTGCCTTCTCAGCGATGACGATTTTCTTTTCAATGCCCATTTTCCCTCCCAGAGTGCTGGATTCCGGATGATCACTACCGCCCTAAGTATACCCTATTCCCTGGTCTGACCTCCTCCTGGAAACTCAGCAAGCCCTCATGGTTAATTGCCTATACGCAACAAAGCCGGGTTCGCACCCGGCTTTGTGAGGGTTATTCATTGAGTAAGCATACCGAGCAAGATCGAGATCCTTGGATCTTTCAGCTTTCATCGTCCGAGCGGATGGTCGATCCAAACGGCTAGACCACGATGTTCACCAGCCGTCCAGGAACGACGATTACCTTCTTAACCTCCACTCCTTCCAGGTAGGGCGCCGCGCCAGGGCTGGCCAGGGCGGTCTTCTCCGCCTCCTCCTCACTGATATCGGATGGTACGGTGATCCGGTCCCGCAGCTTCCCATTGACCTGGACGATCAGGGTGATCTCGTCCTTGACCAGCAGCTCCGGATCGACCTCAGGCCAGCGCTGGTTGTGGACCGAATAGGGCTTTCCCAGCACCTCCGTCCACAGCTCCTCCGCGATGTGCGGCACCGCCGGGGCCATCATCAGCAGGTAAGTCTCCAAAATGCCGGGCCACTCGGGATGGTTGCCTGCGCCTTCCCGGCGGGCATCATAGAGCGTGTTCAGCAGTTCCATCAAGGAGGAGATGATGGTGTTGAACTCGAACTCCTCGTAATCCCGGGTGATGCGGTCCAGGGCGGCATGGAGGGCCTGCTTGGCGGCCTTGATGACCTCCGGCGATGCCTGGCCCCCTTCCGGCTTTTCTGTGAATAGGGACCACACCCGGTTCAGCCAGCGCTCGGTGCCGGTGATGCCCTGGCTGTTCCAGGGACCACCCAGATCCCAGCGGGCGAAGAACATCAGGTAGCCCCGCACCGTGTCCGCGCCGTACTGCTGCACCAGGTCGTCCGGAGAGACCACGTTGCCGCGGCTCTTGGACATCTTCTCCCCGTCCTCCCCCAGCACCATGCCCTGGTTGCGCAGCTGGAGCATAGGCTCATGGCCTTCAGTGATGCCCATATCCCGCAACGCCTTATGGAAGAAGCGGGTGTAGATCAGGTGCATATTGGCATGCTCGATGCCCCCGGTGTAGATATCCACCGGCATCCAGTAATCGTATTCCTTGGGGTCAAATGGCCCTTCCTCATACTCCGGGCTCAGGTAGCGCAGGTGGTACCAGGAGGAGCACATGAAGGTGTCCATGGTATCGGTCTCCCGGACCCCTTTCCCGCCACAGGAAGGACAGGTGGTGTCCTTCCAGGTGGGAAGGAGCTTGAGCGGGCTTTCCCCGGTGGGCAGCCACTCGACATCGTCCGGCAGCAGCACCGGCAGCTCATCCTCTGGAACCGGGTTCCAGCCGCATTCCTCACAATAAACCATGGGGATGGGCGCTCCCCAGTAGCGCTGGCGCGAGATCAGCCAGTCGCGCAGCTTATAGCTGACAGCTTCTTTCCCGATGCCCTCTTTTTCCAGCCAATCGATCACCTTGGCAATTCCCGGATTCTTGCGGCCCTTGCCTGCGGTTACCTGCGTTCCGTTGAACTGGGCACTGTTGATCATCAAGCCCGGACCGACGTAGGCTTCTTCCATGGTCTGGCCGTCAAAAGCCTCTCCCTCGGGCTGGATGACCGGGATGATCTCCAGGCCAAACTGGCGGGCAAAAGCAAAGTCCCGTTCATCGTGAGCCGGGACAGCCATGATCGCCCCGTAGCCGTAGCCCATCATCACGTAATCGGCGATCCAGATCGGTATGCGGGCCCCGTTGACAGGATTGATTGCAAAGCCGCCTGTGAAGACGCCGGTCTTATCCTTGTCGGCGGCCGCCCGCTGGATCTCGGTCTTGGCAGCTGCCTCCGCCTGGTAGGCTTTGACCGCCTTGGCCTGCTCCTCGGACGTGACCTTCCTGACCAAGGGGTGTTCGGGGGCCAACACCATGAAGGTCGCTCCCCACAGCGTGTCCGGCCGGGTGGTGAACACGGTCAGGTCTTCACCGTCCTCGGTTCTGAAATGGACATCAGCTCCTTCTGAGCGCCCCACCCAGTTGGTTTGCAGGGTGCGGACCCGATCAGGCCAGTCGATGGTCGAGAAATCGATCAGCTCGTCCGCGTAGTCCGTGGTCTTGAAGAACCACTGCTCCAGGTCCTTCTTAATGACCTGGGTGCCGCAGCGTTCGCAGTGCCGGTCATCGCCGTGGACCTGCTCCCGGGCCAGGGTGGTGTTGCACTGCGGGCACCAATCCACCGGCGAGTGCTTGCGGTAGGCCAGGTTATGGTTGTAGAGCTGGATGAAGAACCATTGGGTCCATTTGTAATAGGAGGGATCGGCCGAGACTGCCTCCCTGCGCCAATCGATCATCGCCCCCATGCTGCGGAGCTGGGCGCGCATGCGGTCGATATTTTGGAAAGTCCACTGCTTGGGATGGATGCCGCGCGAGATGGCAGCGTTCTCCGCTGGCAGCCCAAAAGCGTCAAATCCCATAGGGAACATGACGTTGTAGCCCTGCATGCGCTTGAAGCGGGCCCGGGCGTCAGAGGGCGCCATGGCATACCAGTGGCCGATGTGCAGGTCCCCGGAGGGATAGGGCAGCATGGTCAGGGCATAGAATTTCCTCTTCTTCTCATCGATGTCGGCGTTGTAAAGACCATCGGCTTCCCATTTAGCTTGCCACTTAGGCTCGATCTCCTGGGGTTTATATTCTTTGGTCATAAGGCACACTCCCTGTCAGCGTGATCGGCAATGCTTGCGCACGTTTGATCTTAAACAAAAAGTCCTTCGTCAATCAGGGACGAAGGATCTCTCCGCGGTACCACCCTGTTTGTGATGCTTGAGCATCACCTCTTGGGGCCTCTATATCGGGAGAACCCGCTGTCCCTTACTCTGGTTTCAAGGACAGAACCACAGTTGCCTGTGCCGGGCGAGTTCGATCTCCTGGCGCTCTGGGGGCGCCGCTGGTAAGACTTTCAGCCGGTGGTCTCACCTCTCTGCCAGATGACCTACTACTCCCGCTTATAAAATATGAGGCACTTCCTGAGGAAGTGCTTTGTAGTGGACCCAGTGGGATTCGAACCCACGACCTTCTCAATGCCATTGAGACGCGCTCCCAACTGCGCTATGGGCCCAG